>JBIJBD010000021.1:0-20698 GCA_044345395.1 Crocinitomicaceae bacterium
CCTTTCGTTCTAACCAGGTGAAAAATAGCGTCCATGTCGCCAATGCAAGAAATCCTTGCAGCATCAGTGGACTACCAATTTTAAGTAGCTCTTTCATGGATCGAAAATTAAATGAGAAATGGCGAAAAAGCTTCAAATTTCTCGCTTCCGATGATAATAACAGAAAGATTACTAAAAATAACATACCAAAGCCATCGGCTAAAGTTGAGGCTAATGCGGCACCTTCTAGGCCCATTTCGGGAAATCCAAGTTTACCAAAGATTAACCCATAATCTAGAAAAACATTACTTAACGCTGTAATTATGGCAGAAATCAGGACGACCCAACTTTTTCCTTTTGCAAGAAAAAAAGCTTGAATAGAAACCGTCAAAAAAGCAAAAAACAAGGCGAAACTTCTAATTTGTATAAATTCACCTTGTAAGGAGGCAATTACTTGATTTTTAGAATAAGCAATTACTTGCTCTGGCATAAAAAAATATAAAATAATAAATAAAAGGATTGCCAAAAGTAAATTAGTTATGACCGCAGTGCCAAATACTCTTCCTATGCGAGAAGGTTGATTAGAACCAAAACGTCTTGCAATGATAATTTGTGCCCCATCGCCCATCCCCAATAGACACATGTACATTGTTATATATAGTAAACCTCCATTTCCAACTGCATCAAATGCCTCCGTTGAATACCGACTGATAAATGCTGAATCAGTTATCATCACTAGGGATTGAATAAACCCTGAAATCATCATGGGGATAGCTACCTTTAAAATTTGCTTGTAACTAATGTCCAGAATCATAGTACTTGTATTACAAGACCTTTTAAATATTCCCCTTCAGGATGAAAAGCATTTATAGGGTGGTCAGCCGGTTGATGTAATTGTTCTAAAATCTTAACATCTCTTCCAGCTTCAATTGCTGCAGCTATCACAGTATGTGTGAATAAGGTCTTTTCGACTACCTGTGAACACGAAAAAGTAAAAATAATTCCTCCTGATTTTATTTGTTTAATGGCATATGCGTTGAGTCGCTTATATCCTTGAATTGCCTGATGTCGCTTATCCCTGTGTTTGGCAAATGCCGGAGGATCTAATACAATTACATCAAAATCTTCAGGTAGCTTTTTTATATAATCCATGGCATCGGCCACTACAGAAACATGTTCTCCTGAGAAAGTATTTATGCTTAAGTTGTTTTCCGTAAGTTCAATAGCTTTCTTGGAAGCATCTAAGGAATGAACAAGTAATGCTCCTTTAGCGAGTGCATGAAGAGTAAATCCTCCTGAGTAGCAAAATGTGTTTAGTACTTTTTTATTCGTAGAATACTTCCCTAAAAGCAATCTATTTTCCCGCTGATCAATAAAAAAACCTGTTTTTTGACCAGTAATCCAGTCTATATGATAAGAAATACCATTTTCTAAAGCAACATGAGGCATTGGGCATTGTCCATGAAGGTATTCATCCTTTATCCCAGGCGCACCAGGTAGGCTGTCAGATGATTTTGAATAAATAGCAAATAATTGTTCTCCTAAAATATGGAGTAAAGCCTCTTTTATTTCGTTTAAGTGCTTATACATGCCAAAAGAATGACATTGCACCACCGCTACACCGGCATAAAAGTCGATTATTAGACCCGATAATCCATCTCCCTCTCCATGGCAAAGTCGAAAAATTGTATTATCCCGTGACAATAAACCCATCGAAAGTCTTGCGGAAAAGGCTTGTTTCAGCTTCATTTCAAAGAATGACGTATCAATTACTAGATCTTTAAATGATAGCATTCTAACTGCAATGGTGGCATGCTGAAAATGACCAATCCCCAAGAGCTTCTTATTAGCATCATAAACGGTTGCCAAATCACCATCTTCGAGCGCATCATCCACAAGATCTATTGCCCCTGAAAAAACCCAAGGATGTTTTCTAAGTAGGGAATGTTCTTTACCTTTTTTGAGAATAATCCTGGGATAATGCATTGTGCAAATGTACGCAGCATAAGTTATTATCACGATTTTTTTAGTTGGTTTTACAAGAGAATTTTTTGTAATTAGTCTACATAGGGTACAATTGATCCCTTTTATTTATATTTGAATTAATGAATAAATTATCCTTTTCAATATTGTTTACAGGGACAATAGTTCTGCTGTACCTCTTAAATTTTATTTTCGCGGATGGATTTAATGGGGGAGCTGATACCATTTCTCATTTCCATATTTCTAAATATTCATGGGTATATCCTGCTCTTTTTATGGACCAATGGGGGAAGCCTGTTTTCAATATATTGATGTCACCTTTTGCAAATATGGGTTTCAAAGCAGTTGCTTTTGTTAATGTATTATTGATTTTTATTAATGCAATTATAGCTTATCGCATTGCTCAGCGTCTTAATATTAGGAATCCACATTGGGTAGTATGGCTTTATTTACTCACACCAATTGTCATTGGAAATTCGTATTCAAGTCTTACAGAGCCTATTTGCTCTTTATTTCTTTCGGGATTTATTTATTTAGCGATCAAGGAAAAATGGGTACTTGCTTCACTTTGTTTAAGTTTTATGCCATTTGCAAGAAGTGAAGGTTTTGTAATTGTTTTACTTGTGGTCATCTTTTTCGTATTCACAAAACGATTTAGGTATATTCCATTTTTATTGGTGGGGACATTTATTTTTAACTCGATTGGTTTTGCAATGACAGGACTTCCTATGTGGATTTTTCAAGCAAATCCATATATTCATACAGATATTACGGTATATGGAAGTGGTACATTTTATCACTTCTTTATGGCTGCAATTCCCATTTTCGGATTTGTTTTTATTCTACTTGTAATGCATTCCTTTCGCCTGATTAAGCATATTAAAATACTTTTTAAAAGCGCATCTTGGCAACTGAATGATCAAATTTGGTTTTGGATAATTTTAGGGTCCTTTTGGGGATATTTTCTTGCACATGTAGTTCTTTGGTGGTTTGGTATGTGGGCATCTCTCGGTTTGTTACGTGTTATGTTTGTCATTTGTGTCCCTGCAGCCTTGTTAATTATAAAAGAAATAGAGTTACTAGAAAACAGATATTCATCATTTAAAAGCCAGAATTTTAAGGCGGTATTTTGGATACATATTTTGGCATTACCGTTTATCATACGATTATTCCCATTGCAAGAAATAGAAATATTTCCGCCGAAAGGAGTAGAAGAAAAAACGGTTGATGAGTTTATTACTAAATTTAAGGAGGTTGAGGTTTGGGATACTTGTAAACTTTATACGGGACATCCATACATACTTTTTAAGTTGGAAAAAGATCCTTTTGATACCATGAAGTCTGCAAATCTTTGGGATTGGAAAAAAGCAAAAAAGGGAGATCTAATTGTCTGGGATGGTCACTTTGGTCCAAATGAACACAAAGTCCCTTTAAAAGCCATTGATAGCGATAGGTCATTTAAGTTACTCCTTAATGTTGAGCCGGAAATAGAATTTTACACACTCAATAATAGTAAATTCTGTGTACGTTTGTACCAAAAACAATAATTATGGCTAGTAGACGAGATTTAAAAAAGAAAATAAACCAATTTATTTTGGCAGATGTAATTGATGAATGCATATACCTTGAGGAACAAAATCCTAATTTAGCTGAGAAATGTGATAAGGTTATTGACGAGGCAGTTGGGTTTTATAACGCAATGATGACTAGCATCAATCAAGCAAAAACTAAAGCAGATTTCAGGGAAATTCACAAAAGATTTGAAGCGCGAGTAGATGAATTTGTTGATGCATTAAACAATATTAATGCTTGAAAAATCCAAATTAATAAAAGCATACAAATTTTACCTGTTGGTATGTCTTGGATTTTTGTTTATTTTCTTATCCATATTTTTTACAGCCAAACTTGAACAAAGCTATATTCTAGGCGGTTTCATGATTCTTCTTTGGGTTTTTGAAATTATACCCATTTATGTAACTGCTTTATTACCTTTGCTTCTAGCAACACCGTTGGGCCTTCTTACCCCTACTGATTTAGCTTTGTCCTATGGAAATAGCAATGTTTTCCTTTTTTTTGGTGGGTTTGTTATGGCTTTGGGTCTTGAAAAGTGGGGCGTTCACGAACAAATTGCGAGAAGAATTATCGCAATAGTTGGGGACGCTAAACCAAAAGTGCTTTTAGGATTTATTCTAAGTACCGGTTTATTGAGTATGTGGATTTCTAATACTGCCACTACCTTAATGATGCTACCCATGGCAATTGCAGTTATTCAATCTATGCCAAAACATCACCAAGATTCAAAATTTTCGTTGTTTCTCATGTTATCAATAGCCTATGCAGCTAGTATTGGCGGTATGGCAACCCTAGTTGGATCACCTCCGAATACTCAAATGGCAGCAATAGTTGAACAAAATTTCCAAACAACCATTTCCTTTTGGGATTGGATGAAAATAGGAATCCCAATAAGTTTAACACTACTTTTATTGATGTATGGTTATTTTTATTGGGCATTAGGAAAAGAACGTAAAGACCTGCATGATTTCAACTTGAAAAAAACACCATGGTCAGCGGAGCAACTAAAAGCGATAATAATTTTTTTAGTAGTCGTGTTTTTATGGTCCTTTCGAGAATTTATTATTGAGTTTTCTGGGATAATCTACAAAGATGAAGTTCCAGCAATTTTAGGAGCAATTCTTATGTTTATTATTCCAGATAATTCAAAGAAAGGTAACCTGTTATCATGGAAAGACACAGAACAATTGCCTTGGGGCATCTTGTTACTTTTTGGTGGAGGATTAGCTCTAGCAGCTATTTTTGAAAAAAATGGCGTTGTAACTAGCATGACGGGAATTTTTAATGCATATGCCGAGGCCAGCGTTTTTGTTTTACTTGTCCTCGTGGTATTTATAGGAATATTTATCACAGAAATAATGTCTAATCTAGCCTTGGTAACTCTCTTTGTACCTATCGTTGGCGCATTTTCGCTAGCTCAGGGAATTCCTGTATTACAACTATGTATACCTTTGACGTTGGCCGCGAGTTGTGCATTTATGTTACCCGTCGGTACACCTCCAAATGCAATTGTTTTTTCATCAGGCCTAATCAGAATGCATCAAATGGTTAAAATTGGGTTTATTCTCAATATTATTTCGATGGCAGTAATTGCAATTATGTCATATATTCTTTTGAATTAAGTTTTATATTCAGGAAAAGATTTTCTTATTATTTTGAAAGTAATTTTTTAAGCGTATATCTGTTTTATTTTTATCTTTAGTTCACAAGTTTTAATAATTTAAGTATTATGTCAGATTTCCCTTGGTTAAAGAGTTACCCAGAGTTCGTCAATCATTCCGTCTCCTTGGATAAGTATCAAAATATTGTTGCAATATTTGATGAGGCTGTTGCAAAATTCGGTAATAAAACAGCTTTTAAAAACATGGATGTTAGCCTTACGTTTAATGAAGTGAGTGCACATGTTGACAGCTTGGTGTGGTATTTACAAAACAAAACAAATCTCAAAAAAGGTGATCGAATTGCGCTTCAAATGCCTAATTTATTGCAATTTCCAATTACCATTTTTGCCTGTTTAAAAGCAGGTCTTGTCATCGTAAATACAAATCCGTTATACACTGCGGAAGAAATGCGTCATCAGTATAAAGATTCGGGAGCTAAAGCAATCATCATTCTTGAAAATTTTGCATTCAACCTTGAGAGCATATTGAAGGATACTGAAATCGAAACGGTTATTGTGACTACTATTGGAGATATGTTGGGGGGGCTTAAGGGTACACTAACAAATTTCGTCGTGAGAAAGATAAAAAAAATGGTCCCAGCATATTCCTTACCGGGGTCGATTTCTTTAAAAGGTGTTTTGAACGAAAATAAAGGCAAAAAAGGTCAAAATGTAACTATTGCATGGGATGACTTAGCATTTTTACAGTATACGGGTGGAACAACAGGAGTCTCCAAAGGAGCCTCTTTATCTCATGGTAATTTATGTGCAAACGTTCAACAAGTTGAAGAATGGATTGGGCATGTTTTTAAAGATGGAGAAGAAACTATTATAACGGCTTTGCCATTGTACCATATTTTTGCGCTGACAGCAAATTGTATTGTCTTTTTCCGCTACGGAGCAACTAATGTACTCATTACCAATCCTAGAGATATGAGGGCTTTCTGTAAAGATTTGAAGAAAAATCCTTTTTCAATTTTGACAGGAGTAAACACGTTGTTCAATGGATTATTGAATCAAGAAGCTTTTCGAACGTTGGATTTTTCAAAACTTAAACTTTCCTTAGGAGGAGGCATGGCAGTTCAGGATGCTGTTGCAGAACGGTGGGAAAAATTGACAAATAGCCCCTTACTCGAGGCCTATGGGTTATCTGAGACAAGTCCAGCAGCAACGATTAATCCGATCAATGGAACCCATAGAAGAGGATCAATCGGTTTACCGCTTCCAAATACAGATATCAGGTTATTCAATGACGAAGGGAAAGAAGTTAGTGTCGGAGAACCTGGTGAAATCGGAATTAGAGGGCCTCAAGTAATGAAGGGTTATTGGAATAGGTCAGAGGAAACAGCCAAGTGTATGTTAGGCGATTACTTTTTGACCGGAGATATTGGTGTAATGGAAGCGGATGGGTTCTTTAAAATAGTTGACCGTAAAAAAGAAATGGTGTTGGTTTCTGGCTTTAATGTTTATCCAAATGAAGTAGAAAAAGCAATTTCGGAGAATGAAAAAGTTTTGGAAGTAGGCGTGCGAGGAGAAAAGAATGCGGATGGAACAGAATTTGTGAAAGCGTTTGTTGTTAAAAAAGATCCTTCTTTAACAGCTGAAGAGGTAATTAATGAGTGCAGAAAACAGTTGACGGGATACAAAGTTCCTAAGGAAGTTGTATTTCGGGAGGAGCTGCCAAAATCAAATGTCGGTAAGATCTTGCGAAGATTGCTGAAATAAAAAAGTCCCGAGAATTCTCGGGACTTTTTTATTCTAGTTAAATAGTATTTACTGCTTTTTTGACTGGCAGCAAGACTTTTGTTGGGTAGAAGAGCAAGATTTGCTCTCTGCAGCACAACATGCCTTTTTCTTCTTTTTCTTTTTCTTATCGTCATTTTTCTTAACGAATTCAACTCCATTTGCTGCAGCAAAAGAAGTAGTTGCAATTGAACCTACAAAGGCTGTCAATGCGAATACTAAAACAATTTTTTTCATAGCGCTATTTTTTGTAAAGATAATGAATTATTGAAAAGTTCCCAAGCGTGTTAATTTTGCTTTTACCTTTTCACCTATTTTAACATCAATTTTAGTGCCTAAAGGTAAAAAAAGATCAATCCGAGATCCAAATTTTATGAATCCAAATTCTTCGCTGTGTTTTACAAGTTGACCTTTTTCACTGTAATAACAAATTCTCCTTGCCAAGGCACCTGCAATCTGACGAAAAAGCACAGACTGTCCATTTTTATGGCGAATAACAAAAGTAGATCGCTCATTATCGGTAGAACTTTTTGGATGCCAAGCAACTAAAAATAGCCCCTTGTGATATTTCACATAGTCAACTTCTCCTGATATTGGATAATAATTTGCATGAACATTAAGTGGAGACATAAAAATTGAAACTTGGATGCGTTTATCGTTGAAATATTCATTCTCTGTGGTTTCCTCTAAAACAACAACTTTTCCATCAGCAGGACAAACAATGTCGAGTTCACTTAATGGACTTGTTCGATTCGGGATTCTAAAAAACTGAATTATTAAGGTTAATAAAATAATCAAAACAACCTCAATGGTCCAAAATATTAGGGGGAAACAATAGAGATAGTAAACGTTTAGTAAACTAGCAGCAAGTGAAATAAGTAATGCTCCTGCAATAATTCCATAACCTTCTCTGTGCAATTTCATGCTGCAATATACTGAAGATAAAACAAAGACCAAAAATAATAAAAAGGAACTGTAAATAATACAGCATCAAAACGATCCAAAACACCACCATGTCCTGGTAGTATATTTCCGGAGTCTTTTACATCAGCACTTCGTTTAAATAACGATTCAAGTAAATCTCCAAGGATTGCTGTGGGTGCTACAATTGCTGCAGAAACAAGCCAAAAGAGCAAGGATAACTCCTGAGTTAGAAGGTAAAGTATCCCCCCCATAATTAGGGTGAAAAGGATACCTCCAAATGTTCCTTCCCAAGTTTTTTTTGGAGAAATTCTGGAGAAAAGTGGTTGTTTGCCAAAAAGCCTACCTGAAAAATAAGCAAAGGTATCGTTAGTCCAAATAAGGATATACATACCTAAGGTTAGTGGAAAAACTACGCTGTAATCAAGTGATAAATTCCCAAGCGAAATGATGAGATAGAATGGCAACATAGTGTACAAAATCCCGAAAAGTAATAGCGATATATTGACCATAGGATTTTCAACATTTCTCCATAATTCGTTTATGATCACTAGAAAAAATATAGGAACTATAACCCATATCAAATGCAATTGAATTGAAATAAGTAGAGGACTAGAAACTATAAAAAAGACTAAAAGTTGTAAAAAATGGGCCGATGCTTTATCTATCGATAGCGAATTACTTGATTTGAAGAATTGAATATACTCTCTTAAAGCAATTGACATAAGAATTGCATACAAAACTACTTGAAAGATAAGTGGTAGAAAACACGAAGTGATAATAACCGCTCCGAAGAAAAACCCTGTAATTGATCTTAAGGCCAGGTTACTTAAAGACATTTTCTAGCAGTTCTTTTGCGCGGTTTTCATCACGCGAAGATACGTATATTTCGTAAGTGCCAAAATTGTTATACATTGACGCTACCGTATTTCTAATTTGAAATGAAATGTTTTCACTTGTCAAAATCAATTTAGCCTGTTCAAATTGAAATACATCAATGGTTCGGAAAACAAGATTCATCATAGTTTTTCTTCCGATGAATCAGACGATTCCCCTTCATCTTCCTGTTTTTCAGTTGATTCGAAATCTGAGTCGCCGACGAGTGTTTCATTTGAAATAGACATTTCGGTAGAATCTTGTTCATCGGGAGCTTCTTCGGCAACTAGTTCATCCTGAATAGCACTATCCCATTGTCTTTTCCCAAATATTTCTTCTAAATCCTCTTTAAAGATAACCTCGTTACTTAACAGTCTTTCCGCAAGAAGTGATAGTTTATCTTCATTTTCCGATAGAATGTTCAATGCTCGTTTGTATTGGAATTCAATTAATTTACTAACTTCTTCATCAATTACCTTTGCGGTTTCATCGGAATATGGCTTCGTAAACATGTCCCTGCCTTGAGAATCATAGTAAGAAATGTTTCCAACGCGTTCATTCAATCCGTAAATAGAGACCATAGCATAAGCTTGTTTAGTTACTTTTTCAAGGTCTGATAAAGCACCGGTACTAATCTTACCAAATATAAGTTGCTCGGCAGCTCTTCCACCTAATGCAGAACAAATTTGATCAAGGATTTGATCTGTAGTGGTAATACTTCTCTCTTCTGGTAAATACCAGGCGGCTCCTAGTGATTGGCCTCTCGGAACAATGGTTACTTTTACTAATGGGTAAGCGTGTTCAAGTAACCAAGAAATAGTTGCATGACCAGCTTCGTGAAAGGCGATTGTACGCTTTTCGTCTTTTGTAATTATTTTGTTTTTCTTTTCAAGACCACCGATTATACGGTCCACTGCATCCAAAAAGTCTTGTTTTTCAACTGATTTTTTATTTTTACGAGCCGCAATTAATGCTGCTTCATTGCACAAATTTGCGATATCTGCTCCTGAAAAACCGGGTGTTTGTTTAGCCAGAAAATCTATATCTATTGCTTTATCTAATTTTAGAGGTTTTAAGTGCACTTGAAATATTTCTTTTCGCTCATTTAAGTCTGGCATGTCCACATATATTTGGCGATCAAATCTTCCTGCACGGAGCAAGGCACTATCCAATACATCCGCTCTATTAGTTGCAGCAAGAATAATGACGCCAGAATTTGTTCCAAAACCATCCATTTCTGTAAGCAACTGATTTAGGGTGTTTTCTCTTTCGTCATTTGAATTAAATCCATTGTTCTTGCCCCTAGCACGACCGATAGCGTCAATCTCGTCAATAAATATGATAGATGGTGCTTTTTCCTTAGCTTGTTTGAATAAGTCACGAACCCTGGAGGCGCCCACACCCACAAACATTTCAACAAAATCAGAACCAGATAATGAGAAAAAAGGAACTTTTGCTTCTCCCGCGACGGCCTTTGCCAATAAAGTTTTTCCAGTTCCTGGAGGGCCGACAAGTAAAGCTCCTTTTGGAATTTTTGCACCCAATTCGGTATATTTCTTAGGATTTTTTAGAAACTCGACAATTTCTTCTATCTCTTCCTTGGCTCCTTGAAGACCTGCAACATCTTGAAAGGTAACATTGGTAGATTTCCCTTTATCATAAACCTGTGCCCTTGACTTTCCGATATTGAAAATTTGGCTTCCGCCACCGCCACCGCCGCCACCAGACATTCTTCTCATCACAAATATCCAAATAGCAATGATAATCACGAATGGAAGTAAATAACTTAATATGACACCGAGATAATTAGTTTCTTTTTTGTTCTCGTAATTTGAAAATTGTTTTTCTTTTAGCTCATTCTCGAAATTATCGTAACTTCCAATATCCTCCAATTCAAAAATTACTTCTTTGTCGGAACCACTTTTCTCCAAGGATTGCGCCATTTCCTTGAATTCTCCATCTTTTCCTTTCAAATACTTTTTACCTGCCTCGTTTAATTCAAACTCAGCTTTTTCCTTGTTAACGATGGTTATTTTCTCTATGCCCTTTTGATCAACAAGAGTGTAAAGTGTTTGTTTATTTTTAATTACAATTGTGCTGCTTGAATTATAGTATAACTGAAACGCAATAAGACCTACGCCGAGTAGGGCATAAATCCAATAAATTGAGAAGGTTCTTTTTTTTCTTTCGTCTGACATAAATATGTTTTTAATCTATATTAGGAATATCCTCGCGTTTGGCATCCGACCACAAGTCTTCAATTTGGTAAAAATGTCTTGCATCTTTGTAGAAGATATGTGCAACGACTGTTATGTAATCTAACAATACCCACTCACTGTTTGTTTTTCCTTCAATATGCCAAGGTTTCTCTTTCAAAGATTTTCTGGTAAAGCGCGTGACCGCATTGCTAATTCCGTCTACTTGTGTACTTGATTCTCCACTGCAAATAACAAAAAAATCACAAACAGCGCTTGATAACTGTCTCAAATCTAGCACTACAATATCTTTTGCCTTGTTTTCTTGCATTCCCTCAACAATTGCTTTACACAATAGTTCGGATTCACTTATTCTTTTCGCTCTTGGCATTTCGGTTTTATATACTGCAAATCTACGCGATAAATTTTAATTTTGGCTTATGCAATTCTTCAGTAGAGCCCGATGAAAGGAATTATAGGCGGTCAAATATTCAATTTAAGCGAGGTGGATTCAACCAACAATTTTGCTGCCAAGCTTATTTCTGACCAATTATGTCAAAATGGAGCGGTAATAATGGCAGATTTTCAAATACAGGGAAAAGGTCAGCGAGGCAATCAATGGTTATCAAATAAAAGAGAAAACCTAATGATGAGTGTGGTTTATCAACCCGACAACATGTCAGTTGAAAAGCAAGTCGCCTTAACTTGGGGAACGAGTATAGCTTTAGTGACAATGTTGAATAAATTTGGAATTGAGGCGAAAGTGAAATGGCCCAATGATATATTTGTACACGATAAAAAAATAGCAGGTATATTGATTGAAAATCACCTTGCCGGTAAACAGATTTCCTCTTCGATTATTGGTATAGGACTAAACGTTAATCAACTTGATTTTTCCTTACCTTCTGCTACAAGTATGGCAATAGAAACTTTCAAAGAATTCCATATTAAAGAAATAGGTGAGGAGTTAATTAAAAAATTGAATGAATATTTGTTTTTGGATTTTTCTTCGCTTAAGGCTTCTTACCAATCGCTCTTGTATTTAAGGAATCAAGAAAAATATTTTGAAGATTCGGATGGCTTGTTTATCGGCAAGATACTTGGAATTACAGAAGAGGGCTTTCTTTTGGTAAGTAAGGGAAATGAAAGTAAAGAATATGGTATGAAAGAACTTACTTTTCGAATTGACCTTTGAGTTTTTCTGACATGTAATTGAATAGAGCTGCCAATGGTTTTTCAACCATCATTTTAAGAAACATATTAACCTCCCCATTGAAAGAAATATACCCTTCAGTATTCTTATCAATTGATTCTAAGTGAATTGTGAGTTCAAATGGAAATGGTGTTTTATCTCCCGACTTCAAGAGCAAGGTATTAGATGTTGTACCATTATTAACCAAAGAAATTGTAATTCCACCTTGTACCTTAAATGCGCATCCATTCGCGTCGGATTTAAATTCACTCACTTTGTCCTGAGGTAGCAAATGCCAAATATTAGAAGGGATTAATAAAAACTCTTTAATCAATTCTTTGTCTGCATTTATGACAACTTTGTTGCTTGTTAATTCCATAACTTATTTATTATCTTGCATCCAATGCGCCGGGTTTTCGCGCCAATTTTGCAGGAGTGTAAGGTCATTTTTACCAATGTAATTTGAATTTAAAGCCTGTTCAATTAATACGGAATAATCAGTTAAAGTAATAAAAGGACACTCCGCACGTTTGAAGTTTTCACTTGCATCTTTAAATCCATAACTAAAAATAGCCACTAAACCTTTCACATCGAGTTCTGCTTCTTTTAATGCCTCTGCCGCTTTTAAACTGCTTCCTCCTGTAGAAATAAGATCTTCAATTAAAATCACACGTTGCCCTTTTGTGTAATGCCCTTCAATCATATTCCCTAAGCCATGCCCCTTTGCTGCACTGCGAATGTAAATAAATGGCAATCCCATCTCTTGAGCCACGAGTGCTCCTTGCGGAATTCCACCAGTTGCTACACCAGCAATTAAATCAGGCTTTCCAAAGCGATTTAGTATTGACTCAACAAAGGCTTGACGGATGTGTGTGCGCTCCTTTGGATAACTCAAGGTTACTCTATTGTCACAATAAATAGGCGATTTCCACCCAGAGGCCCATGTAAATGGTTGATTTGGTTGTAATTTCACCGCTTTTACATTTAACAAGATTTCGGCGATTTTTAAAGCATTATCTTTGTTGTCAATCATGTCACAAAAATATAAAGTTTTCATTGATGATAGCATCATTTTTTTTACCAGTAAAGAATTAGTTGGGGTGCCCGTCTTGCCTAACTGCAATCCTATCAATGATTTCCACGAACTAAAAAAACGAGTCTTAGGAATTAGCTACCAACTAATTTCAAATAATCCCAAACAAGCAATGAAGGAATTTTTTCGCGAATTTGAATGGATAAAAGCAGCCGGAGGAATGGTAGTAAATCAAGGCAGTGTTCTTTGGATTTTTAGGCTTGGTAAATGGGATTTTCCTAAGGGAAAAGTGGAGAAAAGTGAAAAAACAAAGTTTGCCGCGTTGCGTGAGGTTCAAGAGGAAACCGGATTAAACGGATCTTGGAAAATATCTCACAAATTGATGGAAAGCTATCACGTTTATTTCGCTTTTGAAAAATCGGTAATAAAGAAAACAAATTGGTACAAAATTCATTTTGAGGGATCACGTAAAGGAAAGCCTCAAAAGTCAGAAGGAATCACAAAAATTGCATGGATTGAAAAAAATAATTTGAAATTTGCCTTAAAGAATACTTATCCTGTAATAAAAGATATCGTAGCGCTCGAATTACGTTAATAAAATGTTAGTTTAATGATCGCAAGAAA
Organism: Crocinitomicaceae bacterium; assembly: GCA_044345395.1. Classification (GTDB taxonomy): domain Bacteria; phylum Bacteroidota; class Bacteroidia; order Flavobacteriales_D; family Crocinitomicaceae; genus UBA952. The sequence goes on from JBIJBD010000021.1 coordinate 13,779, forward strand.
GTGTATCTTTATACTTGTAAAAATTATAACCATGAAATTCATTGTACTTAGCTTTCTTTTTTTTAGCACTCAGGGGTTCGCACAACAGATAAATGAAAAAAAAGAGAAACCCATTCTAAAGTTTAAGACATTGGAAATTGTTCGTAATGAAATTCCTTATGATTCTCCTGAACAGTTTGTGTTTGAGTTTAAAAACAAAGGAAAAAAAGCTGTAACGATACAAAATGTCAGTACTAGTTGTGGCTGTACGGCGGCAGATAAACCAACAGAACCGGTAAAACCAGGTAAAAAATCTAAAATCGTTGTTTCATATGATACAAAACGAGTAGGAGAATTTACTAAAACAATCACCGTAAACTCCGATGTGGCACCTCCAGTTGTGCTTACAATCAAAGGGAAAGTAAAAGAACAAGGTCAATAATTGCAACAACCTTTCAGTTAATTACCTACGACTTAATTCACTTTAAGCGCGAGTAAATACTTATCTTTGCCTGTCAAATTTACTATATGGAAATTCCGAAAACATACGAGCCCCAGAAAGCTGAATCTAAGTGGTATCCTCATTGGATGAATAAAGGGTATTTTTCATCGACACCGGATGAAAGAGAACCATATACTGTGGTAATTCCGCCACCCAATGTCACAGGGGTATTGCACATGGGGCACATGTTGAACAATACGATTCAAGATGTATTAGTAAGACGTGCAAGAATGCTCGGAAAAAATGCTTGTTGGGTTCCTGGGACGGATCACGCATCGATTGCCACTGAGGCAAAAGTTGTTCAGAAATTGAAAGCAGAAGGCATTTCAAAAGCCGATTTAACAAGAGAAGAATTTTTGAAACATGCCTTTGAATGGAAAGATAAGCATGGAGGAATTATTCTTGACCAGTTAAAAAAATTAGGTGCCTCCTGTGATTGGGATAGAACGCATTTCACCATGGATCGAGCTTATTCTGAATCAGTGATAGCTGTTTTTATTGACTTATATAAAAAAGGAAAAATATACAGAGGTGTTCGAATGGTAAATTGGGATCCCGAGGCTTTGACTGCAGTTTCCGATGAGGAGGTAATTTATAAAGAATTAAATTCTAGACTATTTTATGTGCGTTATAAGGTGGCTGATTCGAACGATGAGTGGATTACTATAGCAACAACGCGCCCAGAGACTATACTAGGTGATACCGCTGTTTGCGTAAATCCATCGGATGAGAGATACAAACACTTACATGGAAAAACAGTTATTGTCCCTATCGTTAATCGAGAAGTGAAAATAGTTGCAGATGATTACGTTGATTCATCTTTCGGAACTGGTTGCTTGAAAATAACACCGGCCCATGATATTAACGATTACGAAATTGGCAAAAAGTTTAATTTAGAAACTATTGACGTTTTCAACGAAAATGGAACCTTGAATGAACATGGACTTCATTACGAGGGAAAAGATCGTTTTGAGGTAAGAAAATTAATTGAAAAAGAATTAGAAAGTAAAGGATACCTCGTAAAAACGGAAGACCACTTAAATAAAGTGGGTTTTTCCGAAAGAACGAATGCTGTTATTGAACCTAAACTTTCTTTGCAATGGTTTGTATCTATGAAAGAAATTTCTAAGCCAGCCTTGGAAAATGTAATGAATGGCAACATTAAGTTTCATCCAGATAAGTTTAAAAATACATATCGACATTGGATGGAAAACGTCAAAGATTGGTGCATCTCCCGCCAATTGTGGTGGGGGCATAGAATTCCAGCATGGTATTACGGAAACGGTATAAATGATTTTGTTGTTGCTAAAACAGAGGAGGAGGCAAAATTGTTGGTGCAAGTGAAAACAGGAAAATCCCTCAATGAAATTACTATTAGGCAAGACGAGGATGTTCTTGATACTTGGTTTTCTAGTTGGTTATGGCCAATTTCAGTTTTTAATGGACTTACACAGCCAAATAATGATGAAATACGCTATTATTACCCTACAAATGATTTAGTTACCGCGCCTGAAATTATGTTTTTTTGGGTTGCTCGTATGATAATAGCCGGTTATGAATATTTAGGAGAATTACCATTTAAAAATGTGTATTACACAGGAATTGTTCGTGATAAATTAGGTAGAAAAATGTCTAAATCATTGGGAAATTCGCCCGATCCAATTGATTTAATAGAGCAATTTGGGGCAGATGGCGTTCGGGTTGGAATTCTAATTTCATCGCCTGCAGGTAATGATTTACCGTTTGATAGTTCACAATGTGAACAAGGAAGGAATTTTACGAACAAGGTATGGAATGCGTATCGGTTACTTGCGTCCTGGGAAGAGCGGTCTTTTGAACAACCAGAATCGTCTTCAGTTGCCTCATCTTGGTTTAATGCGCGATTCAATAAGGTCCTGTCGGAGATAAATGATGCATTCGATAAATTTAGAATCAGTGAAGCGTTGATGCTCACCTATAAATTGGTATGGGATGACTTTTGTTCTTGGTATTTAGAGATGATAAAACCCGGTTACGAGCAGCCAATTGATAGTCTTACAAGGAAACAAGCGATTGAATTTTTTGAAAAATTGCTACAAGTAATGCATCCATTTACACCATTTGTAAGTGAGGAATTATGGCACTTGATTAAAGATAGAAATGAAGGACAAGACATTATCGTTTCAAACTGGCCTTCAGTAGAAAAAACGGAGACTCTTTATTTAGAATTATTTGAGGTTGTCGAGGAGGTCGTTACAGGTATTCGAAACATACGTAAGTCATCGAATATAGCGAATAAGGTACGGTTAGAATTAAAAATTAAACGTAACAACGATTCCTCAGCACTTTTTGATTCAGTAATACTTAAAATGGGAAACCTTTCATCCTTATCGTACGTTGTGACCAAACCTCATCAAGCGAATTCGTTTTTGGTAAGGGGAAATGAATATTACATTCCTTTTGGTGAAGAAATTGACCTAGTTGCTGAACGCAAGAAAATGGAAGAGGAATTGGCCTACACGAATGGGTTTTTGCGTAGTGTACAGGCGAAACTAACAAACGAGAAATTCATGAGTGGGGCTCCTGCTCAAGTGGTGGAAATGGAACGCAGAAAAGAAAATGATGCAGTGACAAAAATTAAGCTTTTGGAAGAAAAACTCAAAGAGATTAATTAAATAAATTCAAAATCTACACGTCGATTTCTTTTTTTACCTTCTTCGGAGTCATTCGAATCAATTGGAGAAGTTTCTCCTTTAAAGTCAATTACAATTCGCGATTTTTCAATACCACAGGCAATAAAAAATTCAATTAGAGTTTTTGCACGGTTTTTTGAAAGACTTAAATTATATGCATTCGAGCCGTCTCCATCCGTGTGTCCAGTAATTTTAAGTCGTAAATCAGAATGGCTATTCAGCATTTTAACTAGATCCAACAGGTAAGGATTATATTCTTCTTTAATGACAAATTGGTCATAGTTGAAGTATACAGATTGAAATTTAAAAGATTTTAATTCTTCTTTTCTTATTTCTGGCGCAGAAACCCCATTTTTTAAGTCTTTTTTCAATCGCTCAACCCAGGCATGAGAAGATTGTTGATGTGCTTCTTTCCATTCAACTTCCTGTTTGTATAAGACAACACGTGAATTGGAGTGAAATTCACCTTTTTTGAGCAATTGACCAATGAGGTATCCGTTAGATGAGAAATAATTAAGTTTTAATGAAAATTCCCCTTCGCTTAAACCAATCTCTTTTGATTTTTTCGAAAACAGCAAAGTCATTGAATTTAAATTAACGTTTCCGTTAAGAGCATATATTCCATACTTATCGGTTTGATAAGGTTCAATTTTACATGTTGCCTCCACTAATCCGCTAATTGCATTAAGTTTCAAGTAAATTACTTGCAACGCCTCACTGCTAGAAGTGGAGTCAATTTGGTAAAATCCTTGCCATGTGCCTGTGAATTTTTGTGCTTTCACAAATCCAGTCAATAGCATTCCTATGACGAGTATATATAGTCTATAAAGCTTCCACATAGTGTTGTATTCGATTTTTAACAAAAAATGTTCCGTTCATGATGGAGAACTATTTTTACCGATATTTGTTTCAATTAAAACGTGTTATGAAAACAATATTATTTTTTGCTTTATCTTGTCTTATGCTTACAACTACTGAAACCAGTTTGACCAAAAAAGAATCCATTCATCAATTCAAGGTGAAAGATATTAACGGAAAAAACTTTGACTTTTCATCACTGAAAGGGAAGAAAGTAATGGTTGTCAATACAGCATCTAAATGTGGGTTAACTCCACAATATGAAAAATTAGAAGCTTTATATCAGAAGTATAAAAATAAGAATTTTGTAATTATTGGCTTTCCTGCGAACAACTTTATGGGCCAAGAACCTGGATCAGACGATGAAATTGCATCTTTTTGTCAGAAAAACTATGGTGTGAGTTTTCCAATGATGTCGAAGATTTCTGTGAAAGGCAAAGACATGCATCCGGTGTATAAGTTCTTAACAACGAAAGAAAAAAATGGATTGGAAAACAACGATGTTCAATGGAATTTTCAAAAGTACTTAATCGATGAAGAGGGTCATTTAGTCAAGGTTATTTCACCTCGTGTTCAACCAGACGACGAAACTATTATTGAATGGATTGAGAAATAGTTGATAAGTTAACATTTTGTTGATAAATAAAGGGTTTCAGCCCTTACTTAGCCACTAATATACTAGTGGCTTTTTTTATATTTGTTATGCAAAAATTAACAGCAATAAATTTATAAATTTATGTCAGAAGAAGAAAGAAAGGATAACTATTCAGCGGATAATATCCAGGTATTAGAGGGATTAGAGGCGGTCAGAAAAAGACCTGCAATGTATATTGGTGATGTGGGATTAAAGGGTCTACATCATTTGGTTTATGAGGTTGTAGATAATTCCATTGACGAAGCCTTAGCTGGATATTGTAATACGATTCATGTAAGCATAAATGAAGATAATTCAATTACCGTTCTAGACAATGGTCGTGGAATACCGACAGCTATGCACACCAAAGAGAAAAAGTCTGCTCTTGAGGTAGTAATGACTGTTTTACATGCCGGTGGAAAATTTGATAAAGACACATATAAAGTATCGGGGGGATTACATGGTGTAGGTGTTTCGTGTGTGAATGCATTGTCAACTCACTTAATGGCGACTGTAAGACGTGAAGGCAAGGTATTTCAACAAGAATACAGCATTGGAAAGCCTTTATATGATGTTAAAGTCGTTGGGGAATCCAATGAAACAGGAACAGAGGTTACGTTTAAACCAGACGAAAGCATTTTTGAATCTACAGAATATAATTTTGACACCTTGGCTGCAAGAATGCGTGAGTTAGCATTTTTAAATAAAGGGATTACGATTACATTAACTGACAAGCGTGTAAAAGATGAGGAGGGTAATCACCCTTCTACACGCTATTTTTCAGAAGGAGGCCTCAGAGAATTTGCTCAATATTTGGACCGAAACAGAGAGGCACTGATACAAGATGTCATTTATTTCGAAGGAGAACGAGAGAGTATTCCTGTAGAAGTTGCTATGACGTATAATACATCCTACACGGAAAATATTCAAGCTTACGTGAATAATATTAATACTCACGAAGGTGGAACTCATCTTTCTGGGTTTAGGCGAGGGTTAACAAACACATTGAAAAAATATGCCACAGATTCTGGTATGTTGGCAAAAGAGAAAATTGAAATTGATGGCGATGACTTCAGAGAAGGATTAACTGCCGTGGTTTCTGTGAAAGTCCAAGAACCACAATTTGAAGGTCAAACTAAAACTAAATTAGGAAATAGGGAAGTTACGGCTCCGGTAAGTCAGGCAGTTTCGGAAATGTTGTCTGCTTATTTAGAGGAACATCCTACGGAAGCTCGATTAATTGTTGAAAAGGTAATTTTAGCAGCTCGTGCGCGTCATGCAGCCCGCAAGGCAAGGGAGATGGTGCAACGCAAGAATGTGCTTACGGGTGGTGGCTTACCAGGAAAATTGGCGGATTGTTCAGAAAAAGACCCCGCAGCTTGTGAGATTTACTTTGTAGAGGGCGATTCTGCAGGTGGAACTGCAAAACAAGGAAGAGATAGGCACTTTCAAGCCATTATGCCTCTTAGAGGTAAGATCCTCAATGTTGAAAAAGCAATGCAGCATAAAATATTTGAAAATGAGGAAATTAAAAATATTTATACGGCTTTAGGAGTGCGCATTGGAACGGAGGAAGATTCCAAAGCATTAAATCTAGAAAAATTGCGTTATCACAAAATCATCATCATGTGTGATGCCGATGTGGATGGTTCTCACATTGAAACCTTGATTTTAACATTCTTTTTCCGATATATGAAAGAATTAATTGAAAACGGATATATCTACATTGCAACACCTCCACTTTATCAAGTAAAAAAAGGAACAAAATCTGAATATGCTTGGAATGAAGATCAGCGCGATCGACTTATTCACGACATGAAGGGGGCAGGTAGCGAATCTTCGGTTAATGTGCAACGCTACAAAGGTTTAGGTGAAATGAATGCTGAACAATTATGGGAGACTACTATGAATCCAGAAAGTAGAACCTTACGCCAAGTAACTATTGAAAATGCAGCAGAGTGTGATCAGATATTCTCTATGTTAATGGGAGATGATGTTCCACCTCGAAGAGAGTTTATTGAGAAAAATGCTAAATATGCTAAAATAGATGCCTAGTCTATTCAATACCCATAAATGCGTCCAATTGCTTGCAACTGGACGTTTTTTTTTCTTACTTCTTTTATTTTTTGTTAGCCAGTTGATTTCTGCTCAACAATATTTACCTTCAAATTGTAGACACCCAGAATTCCCAAAAGTTGCGGATAACCAAACTGTAACCATTCACACTGGATATGCTCTTGTTTATAATGAAAAACACGAACAAGCATCATGGGTA
>JBIJBD010000065.1:0-13152 GCA_044345395.1 Crocinitomicaceae bacterium
GTTATTGTTACACTGAACGGACAAGTGGTAAATTCGAATTTAACTGCCGACGTCGTATCCGGAAGTTTATTACTCGTGGAAGGTTTAAATACCTTAACGATTAAGGTTACAAATGCCTGTGGAATGGATAGCAAAACAATTACCTTAACAAGAGTAGTTTGTACACCTCCAACTGTAACAATTATAAATCCAACGGAAAGTTCCACCGTGACAAGAGCTGGTTTGGCATTTGAAGCATCGGTAGTAAACGCTACAAATTATTCGGTGACATTGAATGGAAATACAACCACTACAACTAAGACCGGAAATACTTTAAGAGGAAATTTAACACTTGTACCTGGTTCAAATGTAATTGTCCTTACCGCTAACAACTCTTGTGGAAATGCTTCTGAGACTATTACAGTCACTTACAATAATTGTGTAGCACCAATTATTACGATTGCTTCCGGAAATTCAATGCAAACGGTTAATACAAGTAGCTATGCCTTTTCAGGTAGTGTTACGAATAGTATACAAAGTGCAATCGCCTTTACACTTAATGGCGTTCAAAAACCATTTGTATTATCCGGAACTACGTTAAGTGCCAATTTAAGTCTTTTAGAAGGATTGAATGTATTGGTAATTTCCACTTCAAATGCTTGTGGTTCCGACACAAAAACAGTAACCTTAAATTACGTAATCCCAGTGAATAATAATGGAGCATCCGGAGGATCTTCAAATAATGGGAACAATGGTTCAACCAACGGTGGGAATTCAGGAAATACGGAGGAAAAAATTATTATCTGTCATTATCCTCCAGGAAATACGGGTAACCCTCAGCAATTGGAGATTCCATTGTCAGCATGGCCAGCGCATCAAGCACATGGCGATGTTCTAGGGCCGTGTCCAAATGTCAATAATGGAAACGGCAATAATGGATCAAATAATGGAAATGGGAACAATGGTTCAACCAACGGTGGGAATTCAGGAAATACAGAGGAAAAAATTATTATCTGTCATTATCCCCCGGGAAATACGGGTAACCCTCAGCAATTGGAGATTCCATTGTCAGCATGGCCAGCGCATCAAGCACATGGCGATGTTTTGGGGCCATGTCCAAATGTAAATAATGGAAACAACGGTTCCAACGGAAATTCAGGAAACAACGGTTCAAATAACGGTGGAAATTCGGGATCTGGATCAAGTGGAAATGGTAACAATGGTCACGGAAATAACGAAGACGGAGTAGACGTTTCGAATCCAGGACAAGGTAATGGAGGACCAAATGGTACACCTGATCAAAGCGGAAGTATAGATGATGAATCTACTGGCAATGGCAACACAGGTAATAGCTCAGGAAATAACGGCTCAAGTGGTGGTGAAACTGGATCGGGAACAAATACAAATGGAGGAGCCACGGGCAATGGATCACAGGGGGGAAATAGTAATTCCTCAGGATCTGGTTCAACTGGAGGTAATGGTAATTCTTCAGGATCAAATGGAAATGGTAACAATGGTCATGGTAATAACGAAGATGGTGTTGACGTTTCGAATCCAGGACAAGGTAATAGCTCAGGAAATAACGGCTCAAGTGGTGGTGAAAATGGATCGGGAACAAATTCAAATGGAGGAGCCACGGGCAATGGATTACAGGGGGGAAATAGTAATTCCTCAGGATCTGGTTCAGCTGGAGGTAATGGTAATTCTTCAGGAAACGGCAATGGTAACAATGGTCATGGCAATAACGAAGATGGAGTTGACGTTTCGAATCCAGGACAAGGTGATGGAGGACCAAATGGTACACCTGATCAAAGCGGAAGTGTAGATGATGAATCTACTGGCAATGGCAACACAGATAATAGCTCAGGAAATAGTGGTTCAAGTGGTGGTGAAACTGGATCGGGATCAAATTCAAATGGAGGAGCCACGGGCAATGGATCACAGGGAGGAAATAGTAATTCCTCAGGATCTGGTTCAACTGGAGGTAATGGTAATTCTTCAGGATCAAATGGAAATGGTTCTAATGGTAACGAAACAGGAAACAACGGTAGCGGTTCCAACGGCGGCGGAGGAAATACCTCAAATGGGTGTCTAACTCCAGTGATAACATTACCAAACATGATGAGAGGAGGAATAGTTGTTAGTAATTCCACCTATACATTGTTGGGATCAGTAGCCAATTATGGATCAACAGGACAAATTTCTGTACTTTTCAATAACAATAATATTCCTGTGAATATTTCAGCAGATGAATCATTTATTTCAACGGTTACATTAAATCTTGGTGTGAATACATTTGTTGTGAACACAGCCAATAATTGTGGATCGGATAGCAAAAGTTTTACAGTTGAATTAGTTTCAGGTAATCTTCAAAACAATCAAAATAATGGTGGAGGGAATAATCAAAACGGTGGACAGAAATCACAGCAAACTGGTTCAGGATCTAATAAAACTACTATCGTAAAACCTAACGGTGAAAATCAATCGACTAAGCCTAGCGGAAATTCAAATTCCAACAATGGAGTACAACAAGGCAATAAGCCGACCGTAAACACAAATCCTCAAGGATCACCTCAGAATAATAAACCATCGGTTACCACAAATACAAAACCTCAAGAAAACATCAAACCAATTGGTAATGGAAATTCAAATTCCAACAATGGAGGACAACAAGGCAATAAGCCGACCGTAAACACAAATCCTCAAGGATCACCTCAGAATAATAAACCATCGGGTACCACTAATACAAAACCTCAAGAAAACAACAAACCAAATGGTAATGGGAATCAAGGAAGTTCAGCGCCAAAGCCTACTAATAATAAACCACAGGTCACAAATAAACCCGCACAAACAGGTGGAGTAAAACCAAATCCAAGTGGCACTAAACCTGAGGAAAAACCAAAAGAAAACAAACCAAATGAGGTAAAACCTAATACTGGTCCAAAAGTAAACGGAACCAATAAAGGAGGAGGTAAATAACCTCCTTTTTTATTAAGTTTTAATTATTTTTTTTCTTTAATTCTTCCTATCTTCGCACTCTTAAAAAATTGATTATGGCGATTATTGGAAAAATCCGTTCAAAATCTGGTTGGATTGTGGCAGTTTTAGGACTAGCTTTGTTGACGTTTACCTTTGATTTGTGGAAAGATGTATTCCTAAGTTGGTTTGGGAAAGCTCCAACAAGTGTTGGCACCGTATATGGCGAGGACGTTGATGTTATAAAATTCGATGCATTGAGACGATATCAAGACGAAAGATTTCAACTCTTGTCTGGCCGTTCACCACAAGAAAAAGAAGTAGAATTTTGGTATGATGAAGCTTGGAGAAGGTTTACAGATTCATTAGTTCTTGCAAAAGAATTTGATGCAATAGGAATAAGTGTTTCCGAAAATGAGCTGAATGCATATTTTAATGCAACTAATGGTTTTAAAGGTTTACCTGACTTGGTTAGTTTTGAAGGAAATCCGCAAAATAACGGTCAACCACAACAAATTATTCCTTCCGTATTTAAAGACAATACAACAAACACCTATACTGCGAAATCAATAGCACAAGGAAAAGAGGTTATCAAAAAATTAAAAGCTGATAAAACTGCACAAGGTCAAAAACTTTGGGCAATTTTTCAGAATGAATATAAACAACTTCGTGCGAGAGAAAAGTATATGCAATTACTCGCGCAAGGAATTTACACGACAAAGCTAGAATTAGAAGATCGCGTAGAGTCTAAATCAACAACTAAGAATATCACATATATTTTGAAGCGTTACAATGAAATTCCTGACGAACAAGTAAAGGTTACCGATAATGAGTTAAAAGCTTATTTTGAAGCACACAAAAGCGATGTAAAATATAAAATAGAGAAAGCTAACCGTGAAGTTCGCGTTGTTTCGTTTAATATCGTTCCTTCAGGTAAAGACTCAGCGGTTTTCAATGCAGAAATAGCAAAGATTAGAAACGCATGGTCTAAAGCGAAAGCTGATTCTTCTTTTGTTATGAGAAATTCAGACAAGGCATTTTACTTCAACGACAAACGAGCAACTGCTGTACTTGAGGGGAATGAAAAGGCCCAAATGGGTTATCAAACCTTTCCTGCAGACTATGAGTTAATTTTCAAAACCGCTAAAATAGATTCAATAGTTGGACCGTATAAGTCTCAAGGATTTATGAATATTTCTAAAGTAATTGGCTTTACCCCTTCAAAAATTAAGGCGCGCCATATTTTTGTTTCGACAGCCGGAATGGATGCAAAAGCTGCGGCTCCTAAAAAAGCACTTGCGGACAGTTTATCAAAAATTGCAAATCCAAAGAATTTCGCACAATTGGTAATTAAGCATTCAGACGATCAGCGTACAAAAGCGGATAGTGGATTAATTAAAGTTCCCATGAATAATAACGCTCCTTCTGAAAATTTAATCTCGGCGGATTTAATTGTTTTGGGCTATGATAAATTACTAGCAGATTATTGCGAGACAGGTAAAGTTGGTGAAATCAAAAAGGTTGAAACTCCTGCAGGAATTCATATCATACAAGTTACGGAGCGTGATGAAAATAAACTCCCTCTATTAGTAACGATTGCAAAAACATTTGAGCCTTCAAAAGAGACTTACCAAAATAAAGAGGACGAGGCATACAATTTACTTACAAAACTTTCCGACGCAGTTGCAAAAGAATCAACTAATGAGAAAAAAATTGAAAAGTTTAGTCAATTGGTTCAAGAAGCAAAAAATTATGCGCAACCAATATCTATCGAAGATGATAACATTAGTTATACCAAAAACCCTAACCTTTACAGTTTTCAGGAAATAAACACGACAAACGATTTAATTGAACTAGCATATGGAGGAGGAAGTATTGGAAGTTTCAATGAATACCCAATGCTAGACGGCGAACGTTACGTCATTGCGATGTTATCAGCAATAAAACCAGCAGGGGAGCCTGCTTTCACGGATGTGAAACAAGCGATGGAAGCCGAGTTAATAAAAGAGAAAAAAACAAAATTATTGAAAGCTCAATTAGCACAATCTGGTAAATCTGTCTCAGAGATTGTTATTAAAAGTGGTAATACGATTCAAGCAACGGTATCAGATGTTTCATTTAGTGGAGGATCAGGGGGTGAGTTGGATAATGAACCAGAAATAATAGGTGCTATTTTCGGAGGTTTGAAAGATGGGGCATCTACACTTCCTATTGCTGGTAATAACGGCGTATATGTTGTGCAACTAAACAAAACTTCAAAGAATCCAGTGGCGGCGAACTACAAAACGGAAAAGGAAAATCTTATTCGTGAAAATCAAGTAGCGGTAGATTACAGAGCAATTCAAGGTCTGAGAAAATTAGCAGATATCAAAGACAGAAGAGCTTTGGTAAATCTTAAATTATACAAAAAAGATTAGTCTGAATAAAACCCTTGCTCGAGATAAATTTAAATTATTAAGGTGTCGTCTGAACGTCGAGCAGAATAACTTTTTGTCCAACTTAGCAATTAATCGACTAATTCAATCGTTTAATTTTAAAGGAAAAACTGTTGCCCTTTTTTTACCGATCGTTGCTCAAAAAGAATTTAATACGTTTGCACTGATTGAATTTTTAAAAAGAAATCAGATAAAATGGTGTATTCCAAAAACAAACTTAATCTCGTGGGAAATGACATTTTATACGATTGAAGATTTATCAGAAGTTAGTGTAAATAAATTCGGTATACCCGAACCGATTAATGGATTTCCAGTAGAACCTCATGAAATTGATTTATTTGTAACTCCCTTGTTGGCATTTGATAAAAAGGGTAATAGAATTGGGTATGGAAAAGGTTGTTATGATCGGTACTTTGCATTATGCAAACATCGCCATCAAAAAATTGGAGTATCTATTTTTGATCAACCGTTAGAAATCTTGGAAAGAGAAACAAAGGATATAAAATTAGACTTTTGCGTTACGCCATTTAATAAGTATGTATTCTAAGGAGAATCAAGGAAAATATCACTTAACGGCAATTTTTATCATCCCATTGAATTTAGTCGTTTTATTGCTTGAAACTCCGCTAGTGTTAAAAATACTAACACCATTACTCAGTATGCTAATTTTATGGAAAATCTTTAAAAAATAGTTACTGAAGAAATTTATCGTAAAAATCGTTGACTAAATATATTTTCCCTTCTGATTCTATTTGTTGTATGTCTAAGGCTGAAAAAAAGCGTATTATTACACGTCTACCTTGTGCATCCGATTGTACCATTCGAATGGACAATTCACCAGTTTTTTCGGTATAAGAGGTAGAAAAATAAAGCGGGTAATAAGATGCACATTTAATTACTTGCTCGTTTTTCAAACCCTGAACATTAAAGATGAAATGACCATTTTCTTTACTTTTCAAAATCATTACTTCTGATTCAATTCGGGCTATTTTCGCATCCTGAGCCATAGAATTATTAATCCACATTCCAACAATTAGGAGGAGAGAAAATTTTAAAAATGCACTTATTTTCATGTTCAATTTTTTATAAATGTAGAAAAAATTCTCAATTTTAGAAAATGAATCCATTAAATGCGTTTTATAAATCAGCTTTTTTAGAACTAGGTTGTGACGAGGCAGGAAGGGGATGCTTGGCTGGACCTGTGGTCGCTGCTGCCGTTATCTTAAATCCTGAGGCGCCAATCGAAGGTTTAAATGATTCGAAAAAAATCAATGAAAAAACTCGGATGAAGTTAGCGGAAGAAATAAAGTCTAAAGCGGCTTATTATGCAATTGAATTTATAGATCACAAAAGAATTGATGCAGTTAATATTTTAAATGCAAGTATTGAGGCTATGCATCAATGTATTTTGACGTTATCGGTTAAACCGAATCATATTATTGTCGATGGAAATCGGTTTAAACCAATCGATGACATACCCTTTACAACAATTGTTAAGGGAGATTCTAAATTTCAAAGCATAGCTGCAGCTTCAATTTTAGCAAAAACTGCGAGAGATCAATATATGCTTGGATTACATAATGAGTATCCGGAATACGGATGGAACGAAAACAAAGGTTATCCAACGATTCGACATAAATTAGCAATTGAAAAATTTGGGTTATCACCATTTCATCGCCTTACCTTTCAACATGCATTGACGGTAAAGCAGTTGACTCTCTTTGATTAAACAACAACCTGTTGATTTAAAAATTCTTTTTCTTCATCTACCGAAGAAAAGCGACATACATTTGATGTTGATATGAAGAGTCGGTTTATTTTATTTACCACAATCATAAGTTGTCTTACCTGGATTGCCTTTGTTTCCTATGATATAGTCATAAAGCAAAACAGGGTTAATTATACACAGTATTTTTCAGTAGAGGATGGAAAAATACTGGTAATTCATCACGCGGATGAGGTAAATTGGCAAGAGAATAATTTACAGGTATTAGCAGAGAATGCCCAAATTCTTGAATCAATAAAACAGAAAATTTCTAAGAACACCTCTGTTTTTATTAGTGAAAAAAGATCCTTACTAGTTATTGAGAAGGCTGAAAAATGGAAATCAGAGGAAGTCAGTGAATTGTTTACTTCCGGTATTTTTCCATTCGAAATGAATGGAACGAATCAGTTTTCTTTCGGAAAGTATGCTGGACGCGTATCTGAAAATCAAATTTTACTGCATAAACTCGATGAATTAACGTTATCAGGCATATCATTGGAGCCAGATAAAAAAAGTAGTTTCTCGTTGATTTATTGGGAGAATTCAGATTTGATATACGAAGATATTTATTGCAGAAAGGACAAAAATATTATTTACAGAAGATACCCGAATCGAAATGAACTGAAGGAATCAGTTGATGATAAACAAAAATTCTCTGGAGTTATTCCTTCAAATTTTGACCGTTACGAATTTTACACGGCAGAGGAATTTGCAATTATTGACAGTTCTTTTTCAAGTACGGTGTTTAAAGAAATCATCTCCACTGGACTGATTTTGCTAGAAAAGGATGGAAGTAAAGTGGTATTATTTGACTTTAAAGAAAATCAACTACCCATTCAATCCTTAAATGAACGCTTAGGTTTGGAAGAAAAAAATGAGGATTTTGCAGAATTTGACTCTCTCGTGTTCAGTACCAAAGTTGACACCTTGAATCGTAAATTATTTGTTGCTCAATTTGATGACATAGGCGTAATATCCTATGATAAATCCTATTTTGACGCCATAATTACTGACATTAATTTAGGGAATTCGCTCTCCTCAAACACCAAGAAAATGGATCAGTTGTTTGGTGATTTACCGTTAAAATCATCTATGAGAATTGTAGATAGTACCTTATGTATTTCTAAAACATATGTAGGAAATCAAACTATCGAAACAATTGTCAAGCGTAAATCTATGCTTTCCAATGAATCCATGAAGGACGTAAAAGATTATTTTTCCATGAATCCTGGTGAAAGAGTTTTGGGATTTGGTTGTTTCGACGAAAGAGGAAATAGTATTTTATATACGGAATCTAAGAAATTACATGGGTATATCAATGGATTGAAAAAATGGACTCAAGAGTTACCTGAAATTCCTTCCTCTGTTGAATTGAGCTCCTGTAAAAAATTTCTAATGGTTCACTTAGCCAGCGAATCTTGGATATTTCAGAAAAATGGAACGCTTATAATGCGTGTACCCAAATCACTCGCAATAAAACCTGTAATTACGCAATTGAAAGATGTTGATCTAATTTTCACAGTGAATAACCAGAATTTTATGGAATATCAACTTAATGGTACGGTAAACAGACAATTTTTTATTGCAGATCCGATAACAGAATTAGTTTATTTCAAAGAGCTCGGAAATATATTGATAATGACAGATTCTGGGTATTATACTTACGACCCAAAAACGAAAAAATCACCAAGAAAAGTAGCACTGGGTAGAGCATTTAATGGTATTGGTTTAAACGGCAGTACTTGGCTAATACATCACCAAGGAAATACCTTATCTTGGCTCAATTTGAACAATGGTCAAGTAAAATCTATAGGATTACCCAACTTAAAGGTTCATGGCGTATTGGAATCAAATCTTGGAAGTGGCATAGTAATTTCATCAGGTTCTACAATACAGGTTATATTAAATAATGGGCAGTTACTTTGGAAACAAACGTATAAGGGAACAGAAATTAACAAGATTATTACCGCTGCAAATTCGAAAGGAAAATCAATACTTTGCGTTTTGGATGCCATTCAAAACCAAGCATTTCTTCTTGATGAAACGGGTAAATGGCTAATTCACAACACCATTCATGCTGAAAGGGACCTTAAAATAACTACCTTTGGCACTGATGGTTATTCCATCAGCACATTTTTAGGAACATATGTAGTTCAATATAATCGATAGCAAACCATGAAGAAATTCACGTTTATACTCTTTTTCTCCATACTTTCAGTTGGAGTTCATAGTCAAAATTATCTAGGCGTAAATTCAAGTAATTATGCTGGTGTAATGGGTAATGATATAAATCCTGCCAGTTTTGTTGATGGAAGATTTTGCTTTGATCTCAATCTATTTAGTACAAATTTTAATGTTTATCAAAATTTTGGTTATTTCGATGCAAAATATATGCGAGATGCGCAAAATTCAAGATTTGGAGAAAATTACTGGTGGATAAAATCTTTTGCTGATACAGCAATTTTCAATGGATGGGGAGCGAAACCATTTGAACAATTCAATTTAGAACCATTTAGTGAAGGGGTTATAAAACACCTTTACGATACATTGACGAAAAGTCCAAGGGGAGTCTACATGAATTATCAGCTCGACTTATTGAATTTTGCTTTTCATGTTACACCTAAAATTTCGGTTGGGTTTAATGCGAAGGTACGCTCCATGACAAACATCGATAATATGGACCCAAAATTGGCAGTTTTGGCTGAGTCTGGTCTTGATACCAGCGACTTATGGGGGAGAACTTTGCCTGAGGAATTATTGAACTTGAATCACATGACTTGGACGGAGTACGGGATTAACTATGGACAAGTGCTCATGGATGATAATCAACACTTTTTAAAGGTTGGTGCAGATTTAAAATACATGCAAGGATTTACTGCTGCTTATGTGTATACGGATAATTTTAAATATGGCCTTGTTGATGAGGATACCTCATTCTTTTTAGAAGGCGATTTTGCTTATGGTTATTCTAATAATTTTGATAACCTTGTAGAAGGGGATATAGAAATGAATGGTTTTGGATTACCAAAGCCTTCGAGCAGATCCGGATATGGTGTGGATTTAGGTGTGGTTTATGAGTGGAGACCTAAGTATAAGAAATATAAATTCGATATGGATGGAAAGTCCAATTTATGGATGAAGAACAAAAACAAATATGATTTGCGTGTTGGTGCGTCCTTGCTTGACTTAGGCGCTTTACGATTTACTAAAGGGGGTTTGAGTCGAGACTTTTCAGTAGATGTTAACCGAAAATTTGATTTAAATCAATTTGAGACGGCAAATAGCCTTTTGGGTTTTGATCAAATTATTGATTCTCTAATCAATGAATCCATAGATCCAACAGAATGGGTTGCTGGTGAAAGAGATACTTCCTCAACATTTTGGGTACAAACTCCATCAGCTTTAAGTTTACAAGTTGATTATCATATTTGGAAATACTTTTATGTTAATGCTACGGCAATGCTTAACCTGATTTCACCGAAACGTCAAGCAAAAGTAAAAATGGCTAATCAATTCAGTATTACACCTAGTTTCGATTATGCATGGTTTGGGGTACATCTTCCAATATCAATGAATGAATATTCAGGATTTAAAGCTGGAATTGCTACACGATTAGGCCCATTGACTGTAGGGATGACAGACTTTAGAACGCTATTTGCTCGAGGACAGGTGCGGGGTGTTGAATTTTACACGGGTGTGAGAATACCAGTTCTTTACGATGCCATTCGAGATATTGACGGTGATCAAGTATCGGATAAAAATGATGACTGTATTACTGAACCGGGTGTTTGGGCTTTCAAAGGTTGTCCTGATACTGATGGTGACGGAATTAAAGATACAGAAGATGAATGTAAAGATATTCCAGGACCACTTGAATTTAAGGGTTGTCCAGATAGAGATGGTGATAAAATTATTGATAAAAAAGATGATTGTCCAGATGATCCGGGGTTAAAAGAATTTAATGGTTGTCCGGATAAAGATGGAGATAAAATAATTGATAAGAAAGATGATTGTCCAGATATTGCCGGAATTGCTAAACTTAACGGTTGTCCTGATCGTGATGAAGATGGTATACGCGATATTGATGACGATTGTCCTGATAATCCTGGACCTGAGAAATATAAAGGTTGCCCGGATTCTGATAATGATGGAATAATTGACATTAAAGATGCATGCCCTAAAGATTCTGGTTCTGTGGAGTTCCAAGGATGTCCAGATAAAGACAAAGATGGGTTATTTGATTTTGTGGATGACTGTCCAGAAGTTCCGGGTCCCAAGGAAAACAAAGGTTGTCCATGGCCTGATACAGACGGCGATGGATTGTTGGATAAAGATGATGAATGTCCGTCAAATCCTGGCCCTAAAGAAAACAAAGGTTGTCCGTATAAAGATTCTGATGGTGACGGATTATTGGATAAAGACGATGATTGTGTTAATACACCTGGTCCGAAATCAAATAAAGGATGTCCTGTTATTGAAAAAGAAATTATTGAAGTCTTAAAAACTGCATTTGATAATTTAGAATTTGAGACATCCAAAGATATAATTAAGGATCCTTCAAAACCGTCTCTTGATGAGTTGGCTGAAGTCTTGAAGAAGAAACCAACTTGGAAACTTCAAATTTCCGGTCATACAGATAATGTTGGCGATGACAATGGAAACTTGGTATTATCCAAAAAACGAGCGGAAGCTTTACGAAATTATCTTGTCTCCAAAGGAGTAGAAGATGTAAGATTGATCGTTCTTTATTTTGGAGAAACTAAACCCATTGCAAGCAACGATACTCCAGAAGGAAGACAGAAAAATCGCCGGGTTGAAATGAAAATTGTTTTTGATTAACTTGTCTTTTGAAACGTTGGAAAATGGGGCAATTTGCCCCATTTTCATTTTATGAAATTTTGTGTGTTAAAAAGTAAAGTATTCACTACAAGAATTAAACGCAATCTTCACGATTTTTGTGAAAATGATACATATGTATAGAATCACTTCATTAATCGCAGTGTGCAGTTTGCTAATGCTCGCGTGTGTGCCTGCAAAGAAATATAAAGACCTTCTAACCAAGGAAAAAGCATGTTCGGAAGAGCTAGAGAAATATAAAAAATCTAGTAATCAGTTTGAATCTTCCGCAAAAGATTTGCAAACCAAATACGATGTGGCATCTAAGGAGTTAGCAAAAATTAAACAGGATACAAGTATTTTGGGAAACAAATGGAGAATTCTCAACAGAGATTTCAATAGGTTACAGCTTGAGCATGAATCATTAGAAAAATCATTTGACAAGTTAAAAAATTTGAGTGCAAAAGAGACAGCGGCATTACAAGCGGATTTAGAAGCAAAGAACAAGGAACTTCAAGCGAAAGAAGATGCATTATTAAAGCTCGACAATGAGCTTAAAGCAAAGCAAAAGTTACTTGAAGAAAGGGAACGACGTGTCAACGAACTTGAAGAAGCCATACGTAAGAAAGATCAAGCTGTCCAATTACTAAAGGCGAAAGTAGCAAATGCCTTAAGAGGTTTTGAAAATCAAGGGTTAACAGTTGTACAAAAGAATGGAAGAATATATGTAAGCCTTGAGGCAAAACTTTTATTTAAATCAGGCAGTACTGTAGTTGAACCAGAAGGAAAGAGAGCATTAGTAGAATTAGGGAAAGTATTAGAAACTGAGAAAGAGTTGGAAATTGTTGTAGAAGGTCATACAGATACAGATAAAATGATTAGTTCTACTCCTCCGCGAAACAATTGGGAATTATCAGTTCTGCGGGCAACTTCTGTGGTCGATATCTTACTCGCCAATTCCTCGATGAATCCAACACAGGTAATGGCTGCAGGTAGAGGAGAATTCTATCCAGTTGATGCAAATGACAAAGCGAAGAACAGAAGAATAGAGGTAATTATTTCACCTAACTTAAATGAGTTGTTTGAAATTATTTCAAACGATTAACGGATAACGTTAACATGTCCGGTTTTAATAGAAATGTCACCATCTGTTGGCTTGTA
>JBIJBD010000121.1:0-7324 GCA_044345395.1 Crocinitomicaceae bacterium
TAGGTATCCTTTGTAAAAACCGTTCCATTCAAAAGAGGTATCTTTCGTTTCATAAACCTTTTCTCCCCATCGATTGTAGACCTCGAGTTCTATCCATTTCACACCGATAAAACTACCTGAGAAAACATTATTTATCCGATCCCCATCAGGAATAAACGTATTTGGAATGTAAATATAAAATTCTTCTTTTATTAGTATTGGCTTTGTAATACTATCGATACATCCCTTTGCATCAGTTGCAATTAATGTGACATAATAAATCCCCGGAGTTTCATAAATATTACTCGGATGCATTATAATCGAAGTTCCCCCGTCACCGAAGTACCATTGGTAGCTGTAACCATTTGTTGTTAAATTTTGAAAAGAAACGGGTAGATTCTCTGTTGGTTCATCCGTTTGAACAATAAAGTCAGCACTTGGACGAACAACCACCACTTGTGAAAATCCTTGCACAGTGAATGTTTGACAGTCATCAGAAACCTCGACTACATAGGTGCTCGTGTTGGAAGGTTTTACCCAAATTCCCGCTGCCGAAGACCCGTTGTGCAGCCATTGATAGGTATAATTACCAAATCCTCCTGAAGCTTGTGCACTTATATAAATACTGTCTCCCGGACAGATCTCAGGGTTCGGTGTTGTAGTTACGATAAGCGGTGGGCTTGTGATGGTATATTGTAGCGTGTCAGAGACTAAAGAACCACAATTGTCAGAAACGGTTACAATATATGTTGTATTTACCGATGGTGTAATGGAAAATATAGAAGTATTAGCCCCTGCGACGAGTGCATTATTCTGTCTCCATTGAATGAAATAATTACCCGAACCTCCTGATATATTTGCTATAAGGGTATCGAGAAGGTAAGGACAAATAACTGTTATATCTTCCCCAATTGATACCTCTAAAGGCGCGTAGGTAGGAACAGTTACAAGTACTGTATCATAGGCAGGATTAGAACTACACAAGGCATTAACTTCTACCCAATAAGTTCCTGTTGAATTAGGTGATACCATAATCGTATTTCCAGTCGATCCATTGGACCATAAATAGGTGTAAGGGGCTAATCCGCCTGTTACAGAAGCCGTAACTTGAATATCATCACCAGGACATTCAACGGTTGGGTTGTTTAAAGTAACTGTCAACGGTTGAACATCTTGAATAAAAAGTTCTATTGATTGCGGAGTAGGATTTCCGCATGGATCCTCTAATTGAAATGTAATGAGGATATTTTCTAAACCCTCAGTAAGCCCGTCAAGTAGTGAGTTTATGGTAAAACTTGCATTTGCTTGTCCTGGGGCAAAAGTCACCGAACTTGGGATGCCGGTATAATCGATATTATTTGTTGCAGTTCCTGAAATAGTAATGGGAATGGTTAGGGAGGTATTTAAATTAGCGTTTCTAACTATATCAACCGTCGCTGTTACGCAGCCCTCTGCCATCCAATTTGGATTTGAAAAAAGCTGATTGCTGATTTGAGAAGTAATGGAAACAGGAGTTATAGAGGTTAAACTATTTGCTTCTAAAAAAATTCCTGAATCCCATTGACCGTCACCCACATCTGCGACAGCGATAATTAAGTGGTAAGTTTGTCCGCACTGAACTCGGGATACAGCCTCTAAAACATCAGTAAATCCATCGTATTGAATGTAAAATGGATTTGCATTGTAAGGAGCACTGTTACCGTCTCCGTTAAAATTAAAAAATTGAGAATTAGTTATTGCATTCACGTTGTTTATGCTCACAACACTCCCATTATTCGGCAATCGTGCAATGTTTTGTATTCCAGTTATTCCTGGACCGCTGATAAAAAAACCGAAAACATCGTTGTAACCGGAATTGTTCGGTGGAGCAAATTCTGGGTATTCATCTGAACCGAAAACATATTTAAATCTAACAGTATCTGAGAATGGTACAAAATCAAATTCTAGAATAGCCGCATTGTATGTTTGAGTACCGCCTATAATATTAGACAATAAAGCTGATCCGCCTACATTATTATCGATGCCACAGCCCGGTTGATTATTTGGTCCTTGTGGCCCATTTCCATTATTGAAAATAGTTCCTGTTGTCATCACAATTCCCTGGTCAATACCTAGGTTGGTTCCTGAAGCACCAAAGGAACCTATCGCCGTGGGGCTACCATTATAAACCACATTTGATACGGTAACACCGGTGCCAAGTAAAACATTCTGGACCAAAGAATTAGGCGCTTGACCTGAGTTCGTGGTTAATTGACCTATCAATGGGCTTGATAGAACTAGGATAATGAAACAGTAAAAAAAATGCTTTATCACTAACGTTTAAACGAAATTTGAGGAAAAACGTTGTGTAATTTTTAAATTTTTATAAAACTTTAAGAACAAGGCTAAAATTAAAGTCAACCACATTTCCAATCGACGGGTCTGATTCCATGCCAAAATGTGTTCTGTCAAGGGAGCCAATACCTTTTAAAACGGGAAATTTTTTACCATTTATTATTTGGAAACCAACTGATTTCATAGATACATTTACGGCTTTAGTTATACCCAACATACTAAACATACCACTTACGATAAAACCATCTTGAGCACTTTTAACAGTCGTAGATTTGAACGTTATTTTTGGGAATTTATCTAGGAAAAAATACTCCGTCATGAGTGCATCATCTCGCGAAGACTCGAAAGTCGTTAATTTATCTACAGGAAGTTGTATGTCAAAAGTAGATTTACTAATATCCTTATCAATGTGCACTGAGCCAATTATCTCTTTAAAACTTCCTTTGGTACGCGCTTCCTTCGGGCCTAATTCAAAGTTAAATACAAGACCTTCTTTTGCTATTGAATAATCACCAATGATGCCATCGAGAGGTGAGCTTTTGGTTTGCTGAAACTCTTGGGACATCAAGGTGTTGGCTGTTGTATTGTCAAAATTTGCTTTTAATCCTTGCTCAAGGTAATTGGACTGTTGTATCTTAAATATGAATAGAGCAATACCAGCAGTTAGAGCAAAGAATTGCGTTGTAATTTTAGTTTGAAGTAAATAATCGTTTCGCGTGGTGAGTAGACCTAATATAAATAGGGCAACGACAAATGCTCCTTGTCCTCCAAATGCACTGTTTTTACCACCTAAGTAAAGTGGAATTAGTAGGGAGAGGGTTGCAATTAGTAGGGAAATAAGCACTATAAGACTTAGTTTATGACCATTGGAAGTTGCAAGTCGAATTAAGCCAAACGCGCCCACAGAAAGGCCCGATACAAGAAATATATTTGATGAAATGATCGAAGTTGGATTCACAAAACTCATTCCGAAAAACCCCATGGAGGCACTTAAAAAGATTAGTGAATTTAAGTATCGACTTGTTCGTTCATCATCAGACAATGCGAATGAAAATAATCCGATGATAACTGCTAATAAACCCGCAAAGGAATAATGAAAAAATCCTGCGAAAAAGAGTATTCCAAGAATATATGGCCATACCATAGCATGCACGGAATCTACATTTAAATTCCACCATTTATTGAGTAATCGGGCCTTTAAATAGGTAAGATGAGGAATAAAGAATCCGGCTAAAACATGAATTATAAATGAGAATGAAGCTGTGTTTAGTTGATATTCCCCAAATTGGAGTTGCTCTCCTTTAATTAAAAAAACTAAAAATAATAGTGGGACACAGATTGTTTTATACAAAATACCCTTAATAAGAGAATTGATTGCTACTGTAAGAATCACTACTGATAAAACTAAAATAGGCAACCACGTAAGGTGTTGATAACTGCGTAAAGGTTCTAAAAGAAGAGATATGGCAAGACACGCCCCAAAAAAATTAAATATTCTATTTAGAAGTGGGATATCTAATTTGATTGCTGCAAAACCAAATATAGAAGTTGCCAAAGCAAAAAATTCCAATGCCATATCTCTTGCTCGTTAATTTATTTGGTGAGTTCTAAATCTGCAAATAATTGCACGTCATCGGACAATCCTCCTGAAGGCTCACCGATTTTAAAATCACTTCTCTTAACGACACCAGTGACGCGTAAACCAATGGCTTCTGTTTCACCTTTTTTGGCCGTTCCTGTTGGTTCACCGATCAATTTCAAATTCTTGGTCATTCCGTGCATCGTAAAGTCTCCGGAAATTATGTATTTATTTTTAACTTTCTTAACAGACGTGCTTTTAAATGTTAAGTTAGGATATTTTTCAACATCGAAGAAATCGGCAGATCGAAGGTGATTGTCACGCATTTCAATACCGGTGTAGATAGACTTGGCCTCGGCTGTCATTACAATTGACGAACCATCCCAACTCCCATTATTTAATGAGATTTTAACATCGAACTTATTGAATTCTCCGTTAATATCAACGATGCCCATGTGTCTGATTTTGAATCCCAGTCGAGAATGTGCTTTGTCAAGTGAATATTCAACGGGATCATCAGCTTGAAATGAAGTAAATAAAACAATGGCAAGTATGCCAAAAAGAGCAGATAGTTTTTTCATAATTATTTTTATTAAATTTTGAGCAAAGATTCGGTAAATTAAACGTTAAATCACTTGACATAGGTCAATATTTTATAACTTATTCTTCCTAAATTTTGTTAATTGTAAACAAAAGCTTGTAATGTTGGTTGAATAATTGCGTTACTCATTTACACCGATTGAGAAACGGTTTTCATATTTAGTAGTTTAGGTTAGAAAGAAGAGGGTTCGCCCTCTTTTTTCGTTTTCAATCGCCTTCTATGTTTCCCAATCAAATTGCCTATCTTTGCAAAAAAAATGTAGAATGAGACTAGTTACAGTTGGTAGTGTTGCTTTCGATGCAATAGAAACACCTTTTGGTAAAACCGACAAAATTGTAGGGGGAGCAGGGACATTTATTTCCCTATCCTCATCTTTTTTCGTTAAAAATCAAGGTATAATTTCTGTTGTTGGCGATGACTTTCCTAAACAAACTTTGGCAGAGATGCAAGACAGAGGTATTGATTTAAATGGATTACAAATTAAAGAGGGGGAGAAAACATTTTTTTGGTCTGGTAAATACCACAACGACATGAATTCGCGAGACACGTTAATCACGGAATTAAATGTGTTAGAACATTTCGATCCTATTGTACCTGAGGAGTATCAAGGAGCGAATTATTTAATGTTGGGAAATTTAAGTCCGCAGGTTCAACGCACTGTAATCGAGCGAATGAGGAATCGTCCAAAATTAATTGCCATGGATACAATGAATTTTTGGATGGATATTGCATGGGATGAGCTGATGAAAACGTTGTCTTTAGTTGATGTTTTAATCATAAATGATGAAGAAGCACGTCAGTTAACCAAGGAGTACGCCTTAGTTCGTGCAGCAAAGAAAATTAAGCAGATGGGGCCTAAATATGTCATCATTAAAAAAGGGGAGCATGGAGCTTTACTTTTTTATGATAATGATATATTTTTCGCACCTGCTTTACCATTAGAGGAAGTGTTTGATCCGACTGGTGCAGGCGATACATTTGCAGGAGGATTTATGGGTTATATTGCGAGCACAGATGATTGTTCTTTTCAAAACATGAAAAGGGCAGTTGTTGCAGGTTCTGCATTGGCTTCTTTTTCCGTGGAAAAATTTGGTACTGAGCGATTAAATGAGATTACTCGTAATGACTTTGAAAAACGCATGCAAGAATTTGTAATGCTAACAGATTTTGAATTTAATACCTTGAATTAATGGAGCTTACCGTATTTATTGATCGCATAAATGAATTATTAGTCCAAGAAGATTTGATAGGTTTAGGAAAAGAATCTTTTGCCTTGAGAAATGAATTTGAAGATGCATTGCTGTCGTCCGAAGGTGCGGATCAAGTAGCTTTTTTAAAGGCCCAAGAGGAAGGTATTCGTGTGGAGAAAACGGATTACTCGCCACTCAAAGATCAGTTTTATAGTCTTTTTAAAGAGTTTACGGATAAACGGAAAAAGCAACTAGAAATAAAGTCTGCTTTGGAATCGGAGAATTTAAGACTAAAAAAAGGACTCATTGAACGCCTGAAAGAGGTCATTGCTAATGAAGAAAAAATAGGCTCTGCATTTAATTCTTACAAGGAAATTCATGAAACATGGAAGAAAATAGGTGATATTCCACGTGACAAACGTGATGAAATTCAAAAAGAATATTCACGATTGTTGGAAATGTTCTTTTATAACATCAAGATATACAAAGAACTTAAAGAACATGATTTTAAAAGGAATTTACAACTTAAGCAAGACTTAATTTTTAAGTTAAAAAATTTACGAAATAGCTCACTTTCACTTAGAGATTTGGAGGCAAGTTTAAGAAGTTTGCAAGATGAATGGGAGGAAATTGGTCCGGTACCCAACGATGAATGGGAGGAGGTTAAAAAAGCGTATTGGGATGTTGTTCGAGGGGTCTATGAAAAAATAAATACGCATTACGAGGAACAGCGAAGTATGTTAGCGGAGAATATCGCTAAAAAGAAACATTTGATTGAGAAAATAGAAACGATTCTCTCAGAAAATTCCGAATGCAAAACTTCCAAAGAATGGGAAAGTGCCACAAAAAATGTGTTGTCTTTACAAGAGGAATGGAAAAAAATAGGTTTTGGAACAAAAAAAGAAAATGATGAAGTATGGAAGGTTTTTCGTTCTAAATGTGATCTTTTCTTTGAAAGTAAAAAGAAATTTTCCCAGGGACTAGAAGAAGTGTATAAATTAAATGCCAATGAAAAACGAAAGCTCATCGGTGAAATTGAATCATTAAAATCTTCAACAGAATGGAAGGTAACAACGGATAAGATAATTCAATTACAAAAATCTTGGAAATTAATCGGTAGCGCAGGTCCCAAATGGGAAAACAAATTATGGACTTCCTTTCGAACAAGTTGTGACGCCTTTTTTAGTGCAAAAGAAAAACATTTCAATGACCAAGACATAACCCTTGAAGAGAATTTAAAGGCAAAATTGTCATTGATATCTTTACTTAATTCATTTAACCTATCTGCAATCAAAGATGAGGCAATTGAACAATTAAAAGATTTTACAAGTCGTTTTGCTGAAATCGGTCACGTACCTCGTAAAGATCAAGACGAGGTGTACAAGCAATTTAAAATTTTAATTGATGAAAAATATGCAGCCATTAAATTAGATGAAAGTGAGCGAGAGAAAATACAATACCAATCAAAAATTGACACACTCCTTTTATCTCCTGAACGAGCTAAACTTTTGGCACGTGAACGGGCTGATTTACGCAAACAGATAGAACAATTAACTAAGGAGATTGCTTTATTAGAAAATAATCTTGGTTTTTTTGCAAAATCTAAAGGAGCAGACCAGTTGAGATTAGAAGTTGAGAAAA
>JBIJBD010000072.1:0-12772 GCA_044345395.1 Crocinitomicaceae bacterium
TGTTTTATTTTGGCCTGAAATTTTGAAGGAATTGTTTTCAAATACGATGTCAATTTCACCATTATTCGAAAGTTCAGAGACACGAGTCAGAGCCGTCATATCGAAGGTGAGTAGCAGTGTATCTGATTCGATTTCTCCTTGTTCATTCTGAGTTCGCGCAATAAGTTCAACCTCCCGAGGATCCCCAACTTCCCAAGAAATTTTAGATGAGCCCGTCATTCCATTCCAGTTAAACTGTACAACATCATCCGCTTTATTGGTAACAACTTCCAGTTGCAACGATCCATCTGCATTTAGCATAGGGCTTACTTCTAAACGCACTTTAAAATCTAAACCACTCACCTCTTGTAGGTAATTCAAGGAAGTAAACACCAACTGCTGATCGTAATCTCCAAAGCCTGAGTTAAAAATGGCCTTAACCACAAAGTCTCGTTTTACCGCTCTATTCGAAGTAAAAAAAGAAGCCAACACGGTATCACCAACCTTGTAATTCAAATTATTTGCGACTGTTTCTGAAAGTACCAATGCATTTTTTTCTGCTTGTTTCGGCACTTCACCTGCGATCATATGTTGTTGAATAAAGGACCAATTATACGTTTCATCGACTCCTTTCATCAAAACACCAGCAATTTCTTGACGGACCACCGTGGTGTCGTTTCCAGATGCCAACGTGATTTTATCTTCAAATTTCTTTGATTGCAAAATCGTTGGACGATATAATACCGGAGAAACGCCATTTACTCCTTCCTCGTTTCTTAAGGTTGATGCCATGGCTTCAGAATAAGGAATGGGTTCAGATTCAAAAATGCGAATTTTCAATTCTCCTTGGTCTGGATTGATTTTTGATACAAAAAGTGGAGCGGTGAAACCCATCGCTTTTTCGCGTACTTCGTTCTGAAAACCTGTAACGATTGCTACCGCGATTAAGTTAACAACAATAGCTAGTGAAATACTTACAATGGAAATACGTACGATAGGTCTAGAAACTTTTTTACCTTGCGTATTATTATTCGAGAGTCGACGTGATATGAAAAACTCAAATGACACTTTATTCCATTATTCTGTTCAAAGGTACATAAAGGTTCTTTGTCTGCTTGCGTTTTTCACATTTTTAGTAACGAGTTGCGGAAATTACGATCTGAAAAACAAAACTTTAGTTGGCGAAGTACAAGCCGTTCGTGATTCTATTGAAAAAAATCAACACATTGAACAGACAAAGCCCCAAGTGAAACCGATACAAGCAGGTATTGAACGTTTTCCGCTTTACCTTGATTCTCTTAACGGAAAACGAATTGCCATTGTTGCTAACCAAACATCCGTTGTAAAGAATTCACATTTGGTTGATACACTTCTTTCAATGAAGTTTCAAGTTGTTAAAGTTTTTAGTCCAGAACATGGCTTCAGGGGTGACGCCGATGCGGGTGAGCGTGTGAACAGTTCAGTAGATGAAAAAACTGGGATACCCATAGTTTCGTTGTATGGTAACAACAAAAAACCGTCTGCTTTACAACTCGCTGATGTGGATATCGTGATCTTTGACATTCAGGATGTCGGGATCCGTTTCTATACCTTCATTTCTACCCTTCACTATGTTATGGAGGCATGTGCTGAAAATAAAAAGAAACTGATTGTTTTAGACCGCCCAAACCCTAATGCACATTATGTAGATGGCCCGGTACTTGAGACAAGGTACAAGTCTTTTGTAGGCATGCACCCTGTACCTATCGTTTATGGAATGACGATTGGGGAATATGCAAAAATGATCAACGGAGAAGGATGGTTAGAAAACAAAGAAGCGTGTGACCTACTCGTGATTCCCTGCAAATATTACACGCACAAAATGCGTTATTCTTTGCCAATTGCTCCGTCACCTAACTTAAAATCGGATGTGTCCATTGCTTTGTATCCAAGTCTTTGTTTTTTCGAAGCTACAACTGTTAGTGTAGGCAGAGGAACTGATCGCCCATTCGAGTATTTTGGGCACCCACGATTTCCAACACTCGATCATACTTTTACTCCTGAACCTAAAGTTGGGGCGAAAAATCCAATGCACAAATACAAACTTTGTCATGGATTCGACTTATCGAAATCACAAGTCAAAAGAACCTACGAACTGAACCTAAACTACCTGATACAAGCGCGCGATTTATTGGGGGACTCCGCTGTATTTATCGATCAAAATTTGTTTTTCAATCGACTTGCAGGCACGGCTACGCTTAAGGAGCAGTTGTATAAAGGATGGAGTGCGCAAGAAATTAAGGAAACCTGGAAACCAGGAATCAGTAGTTTCATGGAAACGCGTAAAAAATATTTGCTTTATCCTTAATTAGACGTTTTTTGCACTGTCAAGTACCACTTGTTTCATTTCATCTGCATACCGAGCGAGTTTCCCACGAACTTCAGGACTATATGCACCAACGATTCGAGCAGCTAAAATTCCAGCATTTTTAGCACCATTCAAGGCTACAGTTGCCACTGGTATACCATTTGGCATTTGTAAAATGCTCAAAATAGAATCCCAACCATCGATAGAATTTGAGGATTTCACTGGAACTCCTATGACGGGAAGCGTTGTTAGCGATGCTGTCATTCCGGGCAAATGCGCTGCACCTCCAGCACCGGCTATGATCACTTTCAACCCACGGTCTGCAGCACTTTTTGCATATTCCACCATCAATTCTGGCGTACGATGTGCTGAAACAATGGAAATCTCGTTGGAAATCCCTAGTTCATCTAAAAAATCTTTTGCTGCTTGCATTACCGGCAAGTCAGACTTGCTACCCATTATGATACCGACTTCAATCATGTGTTTCTTTTTCAGTGTTTTCGATTGTTGGTGATGTGTGTTCAGCGTTCCCTGTTGTGACTGCTACCTTTTGATCTATTGTTGACGGATTATAATGTACCGCGTGGTCCACGTCTGTAAACACCTGATCCAATGGTTGTTGAACTCCTTCTGTAGTTTCTTTAATTAACGTGTCAAGGTTCAAATCTCCTTTCATATCACCACCACTTTTCTTGATTTCTTGCTTAATTTCATTTGTAGCATTTCGAAATTCAAACAAAGCGCGCCCCAACGATTTTGCAATCCCAGGAATACTTTTCGAACCAAAAAAAAGTAAGATAACAAGAAAGATGACCAGAATTTCTGTACCTGCTACGTCATTCAAAAAAAGCGTTGGCCAATTCATGTATCAAAATTACGACATTATTGATAGCCCACAAGGTTCTTGGCAATTTTTACATCTTTTGTAAACGATAGACCATTGCTGCTTGCCATCTTCTTGGAATAATTGGAAGGATAAAACGCAAAGCAACGGCTAACGGGTATTCAGAAATAAAAACAACCTTTTTTCTTTCCATTGCTTTATACGCACGTTCAGCGGTTAATTGCGCAGACATCGCATTCTCAAAAAACTTACCACCTTCCATACCTGCTGATTTCTCGAATTCAGTTTTTACCGGACCCGGGCAAAGCGCTGTAACAGAAATTCCTGTATGCTTTAATTCATAGGAAATGGCCTCAGTAAAGGATACAACAAAAGCTTTCGTTGCAAAATAGGTGGCTTGTAAAGGCCCGGGCAGAAACCCCGCAGTGCTTGCTGTATTAAGAATGAACCCCGCATTTTTTTCCTTCATCATAGGTAAAATAGCGTGTGTAAGCTCTATGAGTGACTTAATATTTAAATCAACCATCTTCAAGTCATTTTCAATCGATCGGTCCATAAACAACCCATAACCTCCAAAACCAGCATTATTCATCAACACCTCAACCTGTATCTTCTCCTGGTTCAAAAAATATAGAACTTTTCTAATAGCGTCATTTTCCGTTAGGTCAATGGGATAAATTAATACGTTAACTTCGTATTTAGCAATGAGCAATTCTTTCAAATCCTGCAATTCTCTCTCCCTTCTGGCCAACAAGACGAGATTTCCACCTTTTCTTGCATGTTTAAATGCCAATTCTTTTCCAATGCCACTCGAAGCCCCTGTAATTAATGCCCATTTGTTTTTCATTGGACAAAGGTAAGTAACTAAATTATTTCATCTAACGTGTTGTACAATCATGTGCTTCGAATTCACAATTTTTCCATAGAATGTGCTATTTTTGTTTCACATGCCTAAAAAAATCCTATTTCTATTGGTTGTTTTTCTGGAAGGTGGTGCGTTGTTGTCATATGAAATAATGGCTGCAAAACTATACACACCCCATGTTGGTGCTACCTTGTACGTTTGGACTTCTATACTTACACTAACGCTTGTTTCATTAGCTATTGCATACAAAGTCAGTCAATATTGGTCTGACAGAAAAAAATGGCATGTTTTGCCCCTATCGCTGCTTATTGCAGGACTTTATGTGATATTCATTTTACTTACAAAGGACAGTATCTTACCAATGACTTACACGATGGGAATAAAAACAGCATCCCTAGTTACAGGTTTATTTACGTTAACAATACCTGTTTTTTGCATGGGACTTACATCGCCTCTTGTGACCGCATTCCTCACCAACAATGAAAAAAGCAGTGCTAATCCAGGGAAGCATGCAGGAATGGTATATGGCATTGGAACTCTTTCAGGAATTCTGTTTACTCTACTCTGTCTTTTTGTGATGCTGCCTACATTTGGAGTCAGTGCAACGATCGCATGGTTAGCATGTCTATTGATAAGTGCTGCTGGAATTTCTTATTGGCTTTTAAAATCGAATCATGACTAAACGAATTTTATTCTTTTTGGCATTTTTAGAAGGCAGTTTAGTGATGACACTTGAACTTACGATTCCACATGTGCTTTCGCCAATTTTGGGGAATTCCATGAATACTTGGGCAATACTCATTATGCTTTCTGTTGGAGGTTTGGCTATTGGGTATTTTTTAGGTGCTTTTTTAAGCGCTAAAAAGAACAATGAAACTAGCAACTCGAAATCAAGTGCGCTTCTTGTGCTCACAGCATGTGTAGCACTTCTTGGCATAATCACTTTATTCCTGGTTGATATCAGTAATAGGGGAAGTTTACTAGAAGATGAAATTAGCTCGGCATATACTATTGCCATTTGTGGTCTATTTTTGCCGAGTATTCTATTGGCAGCAACAACACCGATTTTAATTGCCAAACTTTCTAGAGAAACCTCAACTGCAGGAACCTTATATGCATTTTCTACATGGGGTGGCGTATTATTTACTTTACTTTCAGGTTTTATTTTTATTCCCGACCACGGCTTGATTAAAACCTTGCAAATTGCTACTTTTTTGTCTACAGTCATGTTTGCTATTGTAGCTTTTTATCGCGGCGGTCGCTTTCGCTTTTTCAGCTATGGAGCAATCGGCATTGGATTCTTGACGTTTGGCATTGGGAAGTTCTCTCTTCATGAAACGAACAATGTCAAGGTGTTGGAGTTAAAAGAAGGATTAAACGGTCAACTAATGGTCGTCGAAACAGAAATTAACGATTCCACTGTAGACAGAACCCTGTTTATTAACAGAATGGGGCAAACTTGGGTTAGGATAACCAATGGAACAAGCATTGCTTCGCTTTGGTCCTATCCGGGAATTTTAAAGTCTCTTGCAAGTTGCCATGGTAAACAATCTTCCAATGCACTCGTGCTCGGTCTCGGTGGAGGAATCGTTCCATTGTTCTTATCCGATAAACAGAACTTAAATTACACGATTGATGCTGTGGAACTTGATAAAGATATTATCCGTTTTTCTAAGGAATATTTTTCATTACCCGATGACATCAACGTCATTGAAGATGATGCACGTCGGGTACTAAATGCCAATAAAAACCTTTATGACCTTATCGTCATGGATATTTTCAACGGAGAAATTGCTCCTTCTCATGTGTTAAGCGTGGAAGCCTTTGAAAAAGTGAAAACGGCTTTAACTGACAGAGGAATCGTCATTATTAATTTCAACGGAAATATTACAGGAGAAGCAGGTATTTCCGGTAGATCTTTGTATAAAACGCTTATTCACGCGGGGTTCCAGGTACAAATGCTCCCAACTTTTGAGGAAGGTGAGCGCAACAGAAACAATTTGTTTGTTGCCACATTAAAACCATTAGACCTTGAGAAAAAGATGACTATTCCTATTACCTACTTCAAAAACGGAAAACTAGAGACTTACGGAATCAAACAAAACCTATTCAATTTCGACAAACTAGATCTTTCGGATGCCCTCATTATTACAGATGATTATCCCCTTATGGAACAGATAAATCAAATGGCCGCGCGTCAATGGCGCGAAGACTACCTCAAAAACGTTACGCTAAAATACCGCGATCAAGGAATTCCGTTAATTAAGTAGATAAAACTATGCGTTAAGTATACCGCGAGAAATCACTATTTTCTGCACTTCGCTTGTTCCTTCATATATTTGGGTAATCTTAGCATCACGCATCAGTCGCTCAACGTGATACTCCTTCACAAATCCATATCCACCATGAATTTGTACAGCTTCAACAGCTTGCTCCATCGCTACTTTCGAAGCATATAATTTTGCCATAGCAGAAGATTGATCGTAATTTCTTCCTGCATCTTTGTCTAAGGCCGAACGGTACACCAAAAGTCTCGCTGCTTCTACTTCCGTAGCCATATCAGCCAACTTAAAAGCTATTGCTTGGTGTTTGTATATCTCTTTTCCAAAAGCTTTACGTTGCTTTGAATATTCGGTGGATAATTCAAGTGCTCCAGCTGCGATTCCCAAAGCTTGCGCAGCAATTCCTATTCTTCCACCAGATAATACTTTCATGGCGAACTTAAATCCAAAACCATCTTCACCAATTCTGTTTTCTTTTGGAACTTTTACGTCATTAAAAAGCAAGGTATGCGTATCACTTCCTCGGATTCCCATTTTGTCTTCTTTTGCACCTACCACAAAGCCATCCATTCCACGCTCCACGATTAACGCATTTATACCTTTATGACCTAATTCAGCATTTGTTTGAGCAATCACTAAATAAATAGATGCCGATGATCCGTTGGTAATCCAATTTTTCGTTCCGTTTAATAAGTAATGATCTCCCATGTCAATTGCCGTCGTGCGCTGAGACGTAGCATCAGAACCAGCTTCAGGCTCAGACAAACAAAATGCACCTATTTTTTCACCTGTTGCAAGTGGAACTAAATATTTTTGTTTTTGTTCCTCGGTTCCAAATTTCTCTAAACCCCAACAAACAAGGGAATTATTTACAGACATACAAACAGAAGTGGACGCATCAACCTTGGAAATTTCCTCCATGGCCAAAACATAAGACAAGGTGTCCATTCCGCTACCTCCGTATTTCGGATCAACCATCATTCCCATAAATCCTAATTCAGCTAGCTGTTTAATTTCCTCTTCCGGAAATTTTTGCAAGTTATCCCGTTCGATTACTCCAGGTTTTAATACATTTTGTGCAAAATCACGGGCGGCTTCCTTAACTGCAAGATGTTCTTCTGTTAATTCGAAATTCATGGTCTAGGTTTTTAATTAATTTTGACAAAAATAATCGATTTTCCCCTTACGTGAAAAAAAATACCAGGCAGAAATTACAAATCATTGGTCTTATGTCCGGAACTTCACTGGACGGTTTAGATATTGCATGTTGTTTGTTTGACTTCAAAGATGATTTTACCACTTTTGAATTACTTCATGCTAAAACAATTGCCTATCCTCACACCCTTGAAAGACCCCTTCGATTGGCCACCTCTTTAAAAAGTGATGAACTTTGTCTTTTAGACAAGCAATTAGGAGCTTATTTTGCTGAACAAATTTTAGTGTTTATTCAGGAATTTCAACTGAACAAATCTGAAATAGCTGCTGTAGCGAGTCATGGACATACAATTTTTCACCAACCAAATAAAGGATTTACTTTACAAATTGGATGTGGCTCAACCATCGCGCTTAATACTGGCATAGCTGTAATCAATGATTTTCGCACGAAAGACGTGCTTTTGGGAGGACAAGGCGCTCCATTGGTTCCTATTGGTGATTTTGATTTATTTAGCCAGCAGGCAGATGCCTTTCTTAACTTGGGTGGTTTTTCAAACATCAGTTTAAAACAAAAAGATAAAATCATCGCGTTTGATATTTGTCCGTGTAATTTGCCGTTGAATCGATTTGCAGCAATGAATGGTTACACCTTCGACAAGGGGGGTATGCTAGCGAAAAAAGGAAGCGTTCACAAGGAACAACTTATGGCTTGGGATAAATTGCCTTATTACCTGCAAGAAGCACCCAAATCTTTAGGTACGGAATGGTTGGATGAGAATTTCTATGCAAAATATCATACAGATCTTTTACCAGAAGATTCACTGCGAACTTGTGTAGAGCACATTGCTAATCAAATTGGATCTCAACTAGAAAAATTTTCTATCAACCGTGTTTTGGTTACAGGAGGCGGTGCTAAAAATACTTTTCTTCTTCAACAACTTAAGCGATTTACCCAAGCGGAAATAATATTGCCAGCCGATAATTTAATTGATTTCAAGGAAGCGCTAATTTTTGCCTATTTGGGTGCGCTTTTTTTGCAGGGAAAACCTAATAATGTTCCGAGCGTAACAGGAGCGAAAACTTCAGTCTGCGGAGGTGTAATGCATTTGCCTAATTAAGAACTTATCCACAACAACTATGTTCGTAAATCCTATAAAAAGAAATCGCCACTAGCTTCAAATTTTTAATTTTGTCAAGATTTTCTAACTATAATGAAAGAGTTATTACAGAAATTTGAAGGGAAGAGACCAGAAATTGTCTTCGAATGGAAGGACCAAGAAACTGAAGCAGAAGGGTGGGTGGTCATCAATTCGTTACGTGGCGGTGCTGCTGGAGGTGGAACAAGGATGCGAAAAGGGCTGGATAAACGTGAGGTTGAATCCTTGGCTAAAACCATGGAAGTGAAATTTACAGTGGCTGGTCCACCAATAGGTGGTGCAAAATCTGGCATTAATTTCGACCCCAAAGACCCACGCAAGGAAGGTGTTTTGAGGAGGTGGTTTGCCGCAGTTTCTCCCTTGTTGAAAAATTACTACGGAACGGGTGGAGACCTTAATGTAGACGAAATCCATGAGGTTATTCCAATTACTGAAGATTGTGGCGTTTGGCATCCTCAAGAAGGTGTTTTTAATGGTCATTTTCAACCTAAAGAATCGCAGAAAATTAATCGTATCGGTCAATTGCGTCAGGGTGTGTTGAAAGTTATTGAAGACGTAAAATACTCTCCATCAGTTGATAAAAAATATGTAATTGCCGATATGATTACCGGTTTCGGAGTTGCCGAATCGATTCGTCACTATTACGCAATTTGGGGTGGAGACCTTAAGGGAAAAAAAGTTATTGTACAAGGATGGGGAAATGTTGGTTCCGCCGCGGCCTATTACCTTTCTCAGGAAGGAGCAAAAATTGTTGGAATCATTGACCGTGTTGGGGGACTCATCAAAGAAGATGGGTTTACATTTGAAGAAATTAAAACGCTTTTCCTTAACAAAAACGGAAACGAACTTTCCGCTCCCGATTTACTAACTTACGAAGAGGTTAATAACCGTATTTGGTCCACAAAAGCAGATGTTTTTATTCCCTGTGCAGGAAGTCGAATGATTACGAAAGATCAATTGAATCAAATGATTGCTGCAGGAATTTCTGTTATTTCCTCAGGAGCGAATGTGCCATTTGCTGATCCGGAAATATTTTTTGGAAAAATCGCAGAGCATGCAGATGCTGAACTTGCATTAATTCCAGATTTTATGGCCAACTGTGGAATGGCGAGGGTATTTGCTTATTTAATGAGTAATGATTTGGACAAACTAGAGGATGCGGCAATCTTTAACGACACCTCATCTGTGATAAAACAAGCGCTTTTAAAGACTTACGAAACACACAACCAAAATAGAGGTATAGCCAAGGCGGCCTTCGAAATCGCCTTGAATCAGTTAATTTCTTAATTTATTATTATGACACTTTTAATTTTTGCTGTTTTTGTATTGGGTTATGTAGCGATAACCATGGAGCACACGCTCAAAATCGATAAACTCATCCCTGCTCTTCTTATGATGGTAGCATGTTGGACCTTACTAATTCTCGGAGTAGACAATTTAGAAATTTGGTTAGATCCCGCGAAAGGTGTGATTTTAGGAAGTGATGGGGAATATACCGTTCCCAAATTAACAGGAGACCACGAGCATCGTGTTGAAATGGTAAACGAGGCCTTACTTCATCATTTCGGAAAAACTGCTGAAATTCTCATTTTCTTAATGGGAGCCATGGCCATTGTTGAGATGATTGACTTTTTTGATGGTTTTGCCTCCATTAAAGGAATGATCAAAACGAGAAGCAAAGCTAAATTGCTTTGGATTGTGTCTTTCCTTGCGTTCTTTCTTTCATCAATTATTGACAACCTTACTGCAACAATTGTTCTCATTACCATACTACGTAAAATCGTTAGCAATCAAGAAGATCGTATGTGGTATGCAGGGTTCATAATTATTGCTGCCAATGCAGGTGGCGCTTGGACGCCAATAGGCGACGTAACTACTACCATGCTTTGGATGGCTAATAAGGTATCCACTGCTGAATTAGTAATTCATTTGGGCTTACCATCTTTAGTTTGTATCCTATTACCATTGATTGTAGGTAATTTCTTGCCGGCGTTTAAAGGGGAAGTGGAAGTTATGGAAGATGAACAAACAAATCCAAACTCTAAACTAATGTTGTATTTAGGTTTGTTTTTAATCATTTGCGTTCCTATATTTAAAACGGTAACACATTTACCTCCATACTTAGGAATGATGTTGTCTTTGGCTGTATTTGCCATTATTGCTGAATTCTTAAGTAACAGGACCTTAAACCTGACAGATGCAACGGATAGCCATGGTCACAGCGGTCCAACTATGAAGGCCTTGAGTAAAATAGAAATGCCTTCGGTACTATTCTTCTTAGGAATACTTATGACAGTTGCAGCAATGGAATCCGCAGGATTAATCTTTAATTTTGGACAAGATGTCAAAAATGCTGGTATTCCAGAAGGCGTATTTGTTACCATGTTGGGAGTTGCATCAGCGATTATTGACAACGTGCCATTGGTAGCGGCCTCTATAGGAATGTTCCAAGAACCTATGGATGCAGAGGTTTGGCATTTCATCGCATTTGCAGCAGGAACAGGAGGATCTATGCTCATCATTGGCTCGGCAGCAGGCGTCGTGGCAATGGGAATGGAAAAGATTTCATTTTTCTGGTACATGAAACGAATTTCATTATTGGCTGCACTCGGATATTTTGGTGGAATTGGTGTATTCTTATTAATGCCTAAAAAAGACCCAAGTGAATTAGAGAAAAAAGAAGATAAAAAACAGGTAGAAACACCTCACCATTCGAAATCAATTGATAGAGAAACTACTTATTTTGTATCTAAGAAATAGTAACAAAAATTTATAATTAACTTTTAAGCATATGAACTTTTCATTTTTATTACAAGCTACACCAGAGGCAAGCACCCAAAAGACTACTACCACTTACCAAAGTGTATGGGACATCATCGATAAGTCGAATGAGGGACTTGGTCTTACCATAAATCTTATCATATTAGCAATGGCTGCTTGGACAATCTTTGTGTTCATCGAACGTTTCCTTGCGATTCGAAAGGCTGTAGAGTCAGAAAAAAGCTTGCTTAAAAATGTAAAAGCGGACTTAGAGAGCAATAACATTCAAGGAGCTTTGGCAAAATGTACAAATACGGATTCACCTGTAGCTAAAATGTTGGAAAAAGGTATTCAAAAAATCGATCGTTCTTCTTCTGAATTGACCTCAACAATTGAAAACACTGGTAAATTTGAGGTGCTACGTTTGGAGCAACGACTTAACTCCTTGGCGACAATGGCTGGTGCCGCACCAATGGTTGGATTCTTAGGAACCGTAATTGGTATGGTGAGTGTATTTTACGAATTAAGCGAATCACAATCTTTAGAAATTAAAACCATTGCTCCGGGTATCATGACGGCAATGATCACCACGGTAGGTGGTCTAATTGTAGGTATTATCGCTTTCATGGGGTACAATTTCTTGGTTGGGCAAATTGGAAAAGTCATTTACCGTATGGAAAATGCAGCCCTAGAACTGGTTGAATATGCTGCCAGAAGAAAAGAAAGTAAGGTTAAGAACATGGACGTTTAAGCACCAGGCTATGAATTTCAACTCACGAAATAAAGTAAAAATAGAAGGCGGGATGGCATCCATGACCGATTTGGTCTTTTTATTGCTGATATTTTTTGTCATCATGAGTTTGATGGCAAATAACCAAACCCCCATTGATCTGCCGAAGACAAGCGAAAACCCACCCAAAGATCAAAATCCGGTAGAGGCAACTGTTATCATCAACGCAGACAACACCTATATTGTCAATACAGGTGATGGTGGCACGGAAAATGCACCGACCTATCAAAATATTGAAGAAATTAAAGATCTCGTTTACCAAGCAGTAGAAAAATCAGGTAAAAAGAAATTGCGAATTGCTTCTCACCGTGACGCTAAATTTGAAGCGGTTTTTAAGGTCTTGGCCCTTTGCCAAGTAAACGAATGGTCTCCAGTAATAGCCTACGAAAATGAATAAAGAAACAAGGGATAGAGAAAAGTATAGCGATGTTGCCGACGAAAGAAAATCTGGAGCAGCGACTGCGGTAATTATCATTTCTACCCTGTTACTTTTATATTTCTGGCCAGAAATAGAGACAACTAAGGAAACTCCTCAAAAGCAAGTTGAAATTGCCCCTCCGTTGGATTTCAAAGAATTGGACTTGAAAGATTTG
>JBIJBD010000118.1:0-7550 GCA_044345395.1 Crocinitomicaceae bacterium
AACAAAGAAGGTGGGCAAAGTACCGCCAATAACAATCCTAATAGAAAAACAAATTCCCGTAATAAGTTAACCTCAAATCAAAAAGGAGGGGATGAAACGCCATCAGGTTCTGAACGTCAATCGGATAATCCGTTTGGCAATGGAGGTACAGGCGACGATGGAGATCGATTTGGTCGAAATGGGAATGGGAATCAAGGAGATGGTCCAGATGACCGTGGAAATGGTCCCACTGGTGGTACTGCAGACAGAAAGTTAATGAATACTCCGTCTATTCCACAATATGAAATCAATTACGATTGTAAAATATCCTTGAAGGTTACTTTAAATGATGACGGATCTTGCCGAACAGTTACAGTCATCAAACGCGAATCCAATTGCAATGACATTAACATCGTTAGTGATGTCGTCGCTCGGGTAAAAAGGACTATTAAGTACAACATGAGAACGTCGGGAGCTAAAGATCACGCATTTTTCATTGTCAGAATTGATTCAAGATAACTACTCAACTGCGGTAAATTGGCTTTTTGCACAATTTCCATCCTACCAACAACTAGGGGCACCTGCTTATAAACCAGGATTAGCGAATACCTATTCGCTTCTGAAATACTTTGGAAATCCTCAGGATAGTTTGCGTTTTATTCATGTGGCAGGCACCAACGGAAAAGGTTCTACGTGTAGCTACCTCGCTTCATTTTTAAGTAACGAAAATGAAAAAGTTGGACTCTTTACCTCACCTCATATTTTCGATTTCAGAGAACGCATACGCGTGAATGGAACTACGATTTCAGAACAGGAAGTTCTTGATTTCTGTAAAAAAGTGAAGAACATGGACCTCAACTTTCAACCGTCATTCTTCGAGATTACATTAGCCATGGCGCTACAATACTTTTCGCAACAACAATGCACTTGGGTTGTGCTGGAAACAGGTATGGGGGGCAGATTGGATGCAACAAATGTGGTACGTCCAGAAATATGTATCATCACAAACATCGGATACGACCATACGCAGTTTTTAGGAGAAACACTTGAAGAAATCGCCGAGGAAAAAGCAGGAATCATCAAACCGCATGTTCCAGTGGTAATAGGTAAACGCCAGATAGAAACTCGAAACTTATTTGAACAGATTGCTAAAAACAATAACTCTCCTATTTATTTCGCTGAAGATGAAAAATCAACAAACTGGGAAATAGAAAACTATGACTTGCCGCCCTATCAAGTTAGTAATTTGAAGACTGCCTTGAAAACCTTACATATATTAGGATTCGAATTAATGCAAGAAAAAATTGATACCCTTTTTACCAAACTCACCAAAAATACAGGGATTTATGCTCGATTAACAAAAATTCAAGAAAATCCGACGATATACCTCGATGTTTCGCACAATATTGATGGGATATCAGAAACACTTCAATACTTGAAAACAAGTGGCCAATTACATGTAATCTATGGCTGTTCACAAGATAAGGACGCGCGTAAAATTTTATCATTATTTCCTCATAATTGCATGTTAAACCTTTGTACATTTTCAAACAATAGAAGCATAAGCTATGATGCGGCTAAAACTTTACGCTCTGAGGATCTTCGGGTGCAAGAAATTTTTAGGGATGTAAATGAAGCGATCAATAAGATAAAAACAAAGCTTTCCCCACAGGACTTATTGCTTGTGACTGGCAGTTTCTTCCTGATTTCGGATGTTGATCAAGATGTTTGTAATTTTTCACGTTAGCACCCTGCGTATTTCGCAAAACAATTATCTTTGTTGAGATGGAAAAACAAGTCATTCTCAATGAAAAGCATCTCGAACTGACATTGAAAAGACTTTCTCATGAATTAATTGAATCGCACCACGATTTTTCACAGACGGTATTGGTTGGTCTACAGCCTAGAGGAATTCACGTGGTTAGCCGTTTGAAAGATACGTTGGAAAACATTCTTCAACAACCGGTTCGCTGCGGAAATCTAGACATTACTTTCTTTCGTGACGACTTTCGTAGAAGAGAACGTCCGCTCATACCGAGCATTACTAATTTAGATTTTAGTATAGAGAACAAAAAAGTTGTACTTGTTGATGACGTGCTGTTTACAGGGCGGACAATACGCTCGGGACTAGACGCCTTACTTACGTTCGGTAGGCCATCAAAGGTTGAACTTTTAGTCTTAGTGGATAGAAGATTTCGAAGAGATCTACCTATTCAAGCAGATTATGTTGGAAAGGCTGTTGATACCCTAGTTTCAGAAAGAGTTTCTGTAGAATGGAAAGAAACCGAAGGAGCAGATGAAGTAGTATTATTTACAAAGGAATAAGATGACGAATTTAAGTGTTGATCACCTTACTGGCATAAAAGATTTAACGCAGCAAGATATCGAGTTGATTTTCAAAACGGCTGACAGTTTCAAGGAAGTGATTAACAGACCAATTAAAAAAGTACCTTCCTTACGTGACATTACCATTGCCAATATTTTTTTCGAAAATTCTACGAGAACGCGTTTGTCTTTTGAACTAGCTGAGAAGCGTCTTTCCGCAGATGTTGTTAATTTTTCTGCCTCTGGAAGTTCCGTTAAAAAGGGCGAAACACTGGTTGACACAGTAAACAACATCCTATCAATGAAAGTGGATATGGTTGTTATGCGTCATCCAAACCCAGGAGCAGCGCATTTTCTCTCGCAAAAGGTGAATGCACGAATTATCAACGCTGGAGACGGCACACACGAACATCCCACCCAAGCATTACTAGATGCATACTCAATTAGAGAAAAATTGGGTGAGGTTGCAGGAAAGAAAATTGTAATCGTAGGAGATATTTTACATTCCCGTGTGGCACTTTCAAATATTTATTGCTTGCAAAAACTAGGTGCAGAAGTAATGGTTTGTGGACCAGCAACACTAATACCAAAGTATATTCAATCACTAGGCGTAAAAGTGTCTCACAACCTTGTTGAAGCTCTTGAGTGGTGTGATGTTGCCAATATGTTACGCATTCAACTTGAACGACAAGATATTAAGTATTTTCCTTCGCTTCGAGAATATTCGATGCTTTTTGGATTAACTAAGGAAATTTTAGCGAGTTTATCAAAAGAAATTGTGGTTATGCACCCCGGACCGATCAATAGAGGTGTTGAAATCACAAGTGATGTTGCGGATTCGTCGCAATCTATTATATTACAACAGGTTGAGAATGGTGTAGCCATTCGAATGGCTGCAATTTA
The DNA here is from genome assembly GCA_044345395.1 of Crocinitomicaceae bacterium. Taxonomy (GTDB): domain Bacteria; phylum Bacteroidota; class Bacteroidia; order Flavobacteriales_D; family Crocinitomicaceae; genus UBA952. Next base: position 3,208 of record JBIJBD010000118.1, read on the forward strand.
TTTATTAGCTGCCAAGATTGAGCGATGATTTTATAATTAACTTTAAAAAAAATAGGGTCATGAACTTTTCAATATCTACCCACGGGAATGCCATCGTTGTTCATTCACATGTGGCAAAACTCGATTCAAGTAACGCCCCAGATTTAAAAAGTTTGTTCTTGCTGCATCACAAAAACGGAGTAAATGAAATCGTTTTCGAAATGGTGGAGACAATGTACTGTGATTCATCGGGTCTTTCTGCAATTCTTGTAGCCAATCGCTTGTGCAAGGATACTAATGGCACTTTTGTACTTTGTGGTTTACAATCTGCTGTGCGAAAAATGGTGGAAATTGCCCAATTGGATCGCGTATTGAGTATTGAAGGTAGCGTCGATGAAGCTCTTAGCCACATGAATCATTGAATTTTTTTGTTCGAATATTAGGCAGTGGGGCTGCTTTGCCTACATCAAAAAGAGCTCCAACGTCCCAGTACATTTGCTGCAATAACCGACATTTACTAATAGACTGTGGAGAGGGTACGCAAATGCAATTGCGGAAATATGGTGTACACATACAGCGCATCTCACATATTTTAATTTCTCATTTACATGGAGATCATTTTTTTGGTTTACCGGGATTACTGAGCACCATGAACTTACTTGGAAGAGACAAAGGAATAACCATATATGGACCGACCCAATTACAAGAAATAATCGAAAAAATTTTCACAGTGAGTGGAAATAAAATGGCATTCAATGTTGCGTTTAAAGCCTTGAGTTTTGACACTAAAACATGTATCTTCGAAGATGAAAAAATCGAAATTTGGAGTTTCCCACTCACGCATAGAATACCAACTTGCGGTTTTCAAATCAAGGAAAAACAAAAACCGTTTCGCATTGATGCAAAAAAGTGTAAATCTGCTGGGGTGGAATTACATCATTATCCCTATTTATTAGCAGGAAAAAATATTGAGATAAATGGCATTGAATGCGATTACAGAAGATTTACCCTAGAACCAAAACATTCATTTACCTACGGTTATTGTTCTGACACGGCGTACGAAGAGAAAATTATTCCTTGGATAGAAAACTCTGATCTTTTGTATCACGAAGCAACATTCAGTTCCAAACATAAAGACCGTGCGAAAAAGACCTTTCATTCAACGGCCGAACAAGCGGCAACAATCGCACAAAAAGCAAAGGTTAAGGAACTTATTTTAGGACATTTTTCTTCGAGATACGCAGAAGTTAACGAACTACTGAATGAAGCGAGACAAATTTTTCCCCTTTCGAATTGTGCAGAGGACGGCCAAATCTATCGACTTGATTAGCCTAATAAAATCATTCTTAATACCAAACTTACTCCCAAGAATAAGCCAAATAAAGTGACAAACAGGTAAAAATCACTTTGACGAAGTTGAGCATTAGTCAAATACTGCTCTTTCTCGTGAAAATTTGCCTGTTGAAAATCTTGCGTTTGCATTAAAAATAATGGTAAAAGTGCCTTGTTTACTTTTCTTCCAATTGTTCCTATTTTTTTCATGTCCCTTTGTTTTCTTCAAAATTGCTACATTCAATCATAGATATATAAAGTATCCGAAATTATGTGGCCAAATTCCGTTGTAGTACGTGGAATATCCTAGGTGTTTGTATTGAAATTGCTACGTAATTCTGCGGTATTTACTTCTGTGACCTCCAATAAAGTAAGATAGAGATCCCTAAGAAAAGCATATTCGGAACCCAAACAGCTAGTAGCACCGGAAACCCCAAATTCACAGAAGCCACCGTCATCATCTTCATTGAAAATATATAGATAAACACGAAAAGTAGTCCAATAGCGATGTTTACTCCTATGCCTCCTCTTCTTTTTTCAGAGGATACTGCAACACCTATAATTGTCAAAACATAGGCGGCAAAAGGATAAGACGTACGTTGATGCAATTCTATCTCATAAAAAGGAACAAGGTCAGAACCTTTTTGATCTTCCCGCTCTATCATCTTTGTTAATTCACCGTAGGTCATTGTTTCTGCAATATTTTGTCGTTGAGCCATTTCCTCCATTTGAAAGGAAAAAGTGGTATCTTTTCGATGACCATACCTGATTTTTCCTACAGGGAATTCAAACGTTTTTTCATAGTAATCTTCTAATGTCCAATGGAAAGTTCCTGGCGAATTTTTCGCATACCTTGCTTTCAAAAAATAAGAAATCTTCTGTTGGTCATCAAATTTTTGCACAATGAAATTATGCGCTTTGTCTTCGTATTCAACATAATTAGAAAAATATACATGCAAATTTCCTGGATATTCCGCATTATAATCTTCCACTACCAATGCATTTCGGTAGTACTGATTTTCGAAAGCTAATCGTTTTTTATTTGCAGAAGGAACAATAAGATGATTCAAAACAAGAGAAAGAATCATCAAAACCGTGGCTGCTATAAGGTATGGTCGATACAAGCGAAAAACAGGTTTACCACTAAAAAGAATCGGAACAATTTCAGTGTCTTTTGCCATTTTTGCAGTAAACCAAATCACGGAAAGAAAAATAATCATGGAAGAAAATAAGTTTCCGTAATATAGAATGAAATTTACGTAATAGTCAAAGATAATTCCAGATATCGGCGCTTTATTGCTGATAAATTCACTCAACTTTTCAGAAATATCAAATACCGTGGCAAACATCATTATAATTCCAAGCATGAAAAAATACGTGCCTAAAAACTTTTTTATGATATACCGATCAATGATTGACATTAACGCCTTTGCTTCAATATTGGAATCATTTTGTTTTTCCAAGAAGTGAATGTACCAGCTAGTAGTTGATTACGCGCTTCCTGCATTAATTCTAGGTAAAAATTCAGGTTGTGTAACGTTGCAACTTGTACTCCAAGGTATTCACCTGCTTTAATTAAATGACGCAAATACGCTTTAGAATAAACCTTATCAGCAAATAACTCACTACCTTCTTCAATAGGGCTGAAATCATTTGCCCATTTTTCGTTTTTAATATTCAAGGTGCCAGACCACGTAAATAATAAGCCATGCCTTGCGTTTCTGCTCGGCATTACACAATCAAACATGTCAACTCCTAAAGCAATACATTCCAATAAATTGGCAGGCGTTCCTACACCCATCAAGTATCTCGGTTTTTCAGAAGGCAAAATACCGCATACCAAATCTGTCATTTCGTATAGTTCATCCTCGGGTTCACCGACTGATAACCCACCAATAGCATTACCCAATGCCTCGCAACTCGCAATTTTCTCTGCAGACTGAATGCGTAAATCTTTATAAACACTCCCTTGCACAATAGGAAACAAGGCTTGATTATGTCCATATTTAGGAGCGCTAATCTTCATTTCCTCAAGGCAACGATCCAGCCATTGATGCGTAATCTCTAAAGATTTTTTTGCATAACGATAGTCACACGGATAGGGTGTGCACTCATCAAAGGCCATGATAATATCGGCTCCAATAATTCGTTGAATTTGAATTGCTCTTTCAGGTGTAAAAAAATGATAACTTCCATCGAGGTGCGACTGAAACTTCACCCCTTCTTCCGTTATTTTTCGGGAAGAAGCTAAGGAATAAACTTGATAGCCTCCACTATCTGTTAACATAGGTTTGTCCCAACCAATAAATTGATGTAAACCTCCAGCAGCTTCCATCGTATGCATACCTGGACGCAAAAACAAGTGATAGGTATTTCCCAAAATGATTTGTGCCTTAATATCGTTTGCTAGCTCATGTTGATGTACGCCCTTCACCGTTCCTGCCGTGCCTACAGGCATAAATATCGGAGTTTCGATTACACCATGGTCTGTGTGCAACTTTCCGGCCCTCGCTTTTGACTGATGATCCTCATGAATAAGTTCAAAGTGCATAAATCTGTTGAAAAATAGGTTAAACAAAGATACGGTGATTTAATTAAGGACATCATATTTGTATCGAGAATAAGAAAATGACATATCTACCTGCATTTCAAATCGATATTTACTTTTTTGCCTTTGTTGCATTTGGTTTGTTTGTTTTTGTCCAACTTTTTTATCTTTTCTTCATACATGTTCGAATGGCCTATTATGTGGCACCCGCTAAAACCACGCCTTCTTACATGCCGGTGAGTATAATCATAGCTGCTCGTAATGAATCAGATAACCTGTATGAAAATCTACCGATAATATTGAGCCAAGACTACCCAGAATTTGAAGTCATTGTGGTGAACAATCAATCCATCGATGACAGCGGTTGGTTACTTAACGCGTATAGCAGACAATTTCCTAATTTGCGCGTGGTAGAACTAGGCAGAAATAGACACCTTCGGCCTGGAAAAAAACTACCAATCACACTTGCAATAAAAGCAGCAAA
>JBIJBD010000260.1:0-6330 GCA_044345395.1 Crocinitomicaceae bacterium
ATAATGACTAAAGACTTAGCGGTTTGTATACATGGAAACAAAGTGAGCCACGGAGAACACTATGTGTACACAGAGGAGTTTTTGGACGCCTTGAATAATGGGTTAAAAATCAAAATGAATTAGTGAAAGGCCCTTGTGGCCTTTTTTATTACAATGAAGTTAATTAATCACCTTTTTTTTTTAGTGCCTTTCCTTTCGGCCGGTCAGTCTTTTCCAAAAGATTGGGTGGGGACGTACAGTGGAACCATGAGGATGGGAAATCAGAAAACAGAACAACAAATTGAGGTTGAACTAACAATTAAAACGCTTGTCACGGATAGTCTTTGGAGTTATAAAATGACCTACAATGCGCCGAACGGAAAAATGGAAAAAAACTATAAGATTTGTCTAGAAAAAGCCGGATGTTTTGTTTTAGATGAAGGAGGAGTACTTATTCCAATGTTATTTTCAACAGGTTGCTTTTATGATTTTTATATCATAGACAGCATGTATTTTAATTCTATTCTGTCATATGAAAGTAAAAGTCAGCTACAATTTAATTTGTATGGAGGTAGTTTAAAACAAAACAATTTACTAAAGACCTCGGAAGATGGTGTTGTTGTCGAGGCTTTTTTACCAAATTTTTCTCAACGAGTAAATTTGAAGCGTAAAAAAAAATGATGCGATTTCTGCTTATCTCTTTATTTTTTTATGGTTGTAAAAGTATTACCCCCGAACCTCCTTTTGTTGTTAAAGCTGTCGCTCCTCCTCCTAAAATAATCGTCTCGACGATTACGCTACCCGTGGAAATAAGCCTTCACGAAGGTTTGAAACAAGTAGAAACGTCCGTTCCTTTAAAATTTCAAGGAGCAGACCAACCCTGCTCAGGGCTTGGATACTCGTACATCTTTGAAAGAAACCCCATATCTTTTGAATTTCAAGATAATAATGTTTTTTTCTCCGTATCTGGAGGGCTTGGTTTAGATGTGAATTATTGTCCTAGTTGTCACAGTTTGTTTGGTGATGAGCGATGTGTCATTCCTCGTGTCTATGGAAGCTGCGGCACAAATGGTGAATCGAGAAGAAAACTATTAACTCAGTTTCAAACGGTTGTCAATCTCAATAATAATTACAAAATCGAATCAAAAACAACGCTTAATTATGTGAAACTTATCGATCCTTGTCAATTTAGTTTTATGAAAATAAACGTGACAAAAGAAATTGAAAAAACCCTAGAAACAGAACTTATAAAACAAGAAAAAGAAATAGATCAGCAAATTTCTAGCGTTTCTGTTCGGCCTCAAATAGTTGCGGTTTGGGAAAAACTCCAAGACCCTATTGCTTTATTCGATTTTGGATATCTTTACCTTCAACCAAAAGGTATTACCTTTGAAAAAATTACGTTTAAACAAAAACAAGCGTTTTCGAATCTCCAGCTTACCTTAAGTCCAATTGTTCAAACAACTAAACAGACTGCTATCAAAAAGAGCGCTCTACCTCTAGCAACACAACAAAAATCAACAAATCGTTTTGGTTTGTATGTTGATGTAGTAGCGACTTACGATAGCTTAAACAACTATATTAACAAAGCATTAAAAGGAAAGCCTATTGAAATAGAGCGTAAAAAAATCTATGTTGACAGCGCCGCGTTGTTTCAGGTTTCGCTGGACACATTGGGAATAAAAATTAGTTTTTCAGGTTATAAAAATGGCACGATGTATTTTAAAGGCTTGCCACATATAGACTCATTAACTCAACAATTAAATGTAAAAAACCTTTCATATTCCTTATCCACAAAAAGTGTTTTACTGAATGCCGCGAAATGGTTATACACAGATAAAATACTTGAATACATTCAAAATAAAAGCGGGTTTTCATTTGATCCCTACCTTGAAGACATAAAAGAAACTATTACTAAGAATTTAAATCAAGAACTATATAGTGGCGTGTTTTTGTCGGGTAAACTATTAGATTTTTCTCCAAAACAACTTTTTATCCAAGAAAAAAACATTGTGGTGCGTTGTTTGATGCAAGCCGATTTGAAACTAAAAATCTATTAAAACGTTACATATCTTGTTGAAAGGTTTTTACATCATACTAATAGGGTGTCTTGCTTGGTTTTCTTATGGCCAACAAAGTCAAGCAATTAATAGCTGTCAAGGCGCTATTAAAATCATTGAAGAACAAGAACTAAACACTCCTTTCTTAGGACAAAAAGGCATAGAAAAATCAACAATTAGTTCATACATAGAAAAAGCAGGTCTTTCAAAAAACAATGTTTGGTTTTTATTTGAACCAGTGAGAACCGGGAAGTTAAATTTATCTTGCAGAATTTACCTTGACACTTTTGACCTGGTGGTTGTTAAGTCCAACATAGGTAATGTTTGTGAAGAGATTGAAAATAAAAAAGCGGTTCCTGTATTTATTAAACCTAATACAAATTGTAGAGAACTTCAAAACGCACAAATTGACGTTGAAAAAGGTTTTGCTTATTCAATAGTGTACTTTTCTAAAGACAAAGACCAGAGTAATATTTCCTTGAGGGTGGATTTTCAAGCGATTGATATTAAAGGTGATGAAATATTAGACACTCTTCGTTTAAATCTTGTTTACGATAAATTTAAACCCGTTTATTCTATTCATGTACTTGACCAAGAAACAAAAAAACCGGTTTCTTCTCGAATAGTTATTTCTTCTTCTTCTGACCTAGACGGAACATATTTAGCAAGTGACCTTTACATGAATATTACACGAAGCATAAAAAATGGTATTATAAAAGTTGATGCTGAAGGCTATTTATCAAAAGACTTTGAAAACCATTACTTTAAAACTGATGGAAAAAGTGATACAAAAGACACTGTTTACCTTAAGAAAATAAAACGAGGTACGGTTGCAAAACTTGATAAAATCTATTTTCAAGCAGGAAGCGATGTTATTTTAGACGAATCTTTACCTAAATTGAGAAGATTACGCGACTTTATGGTTCTGAATCCAACCGTAACAATTGAAATTCAAGGTCATGTAAATTTAGATGGGTCAAAAAAAGCTTCTAAAAAATTATCCCGAAAACGTGCAGAACAAATTCTTAAGTATCTGGTCAAAGAGGGTGTTTCTAAAAAACGGTTAACAGCTGTTGGATTTGGATTTGATAAACCTGTGTATAAACAACCACTGGATGATGATCAAAAAGAAGCAAATAGACGTGTTGAAATACTAATTAAATAACTTTTTACTTATTTAATGATTGTTTGTTTTACGTTATCTGTTTTGTTTAAGAGGTCTTTATAAAAAACATTAATAGTAATTTCTTCTCCTGTTTTAAGTTGTAAAAGCTTATTTCTTAACTCATTTGTTAATGATCCCGACTTTACCGAATACACTTCATTTTTAAATGAAATTTCATAGGAAATTATCTTTAACCCACGTTCATGTTCCCCACAAATTTTTAGTTCAATTTTATCTGGATTTTCTCTTTCTTTTAAATTTAAAATACAAATTGTATCCTTTGGATAATCAACACGTAATCGGACAGGGATTTTATCAATTACAACCTTTTCTTGTTCTTTTGTTTCCGGATTTTCTAAATAACTTATAATGTATACGACAGATTCTTGCACGTCTTGGTTTTCTGAAAAAACAACAGTAAAAAGTTTTGGGTCTTCGGTTATAGAAATATTGAGTATTCTATCCATGCTCATTGGCACGCCTTCTTTAACTAAAAAAGTGTTCGTTATTGCTTTATAAAAAACACTATCTGTTTTACCATTGAAAAGGTATTTTTGCGTAAATCCTAGCCAAGGAAAAAGCAACAATAAAAAAACAATTAAACGCATGCTATTTTATCAACTCTTATTTGATGTCTACCACCCTCAAATAGGGTGTTAAGAAATGAATCTATAATGAGTAATGCCTCATCTGAAGAAATAAACCTAGCCGGTAATGCCACAATATTTGCATTATTATGTTGCCGTGCTAGTTTTGCTATTTCCTTCTGCCAACATAAGGCACTTCTAATGCCTTGATGCTTGTTTGCAGCCATATTAATTCCATTTCCTGAGCCACAAATTAAAACCCCTAATACCCCGTCATGTGTTTCTACATAATTAGCGACAGGATGAGCAAAATCAGGGTAATCAATACTTTCTTCTGAATGACAACCCATATCTAATACTTCATACCCCCATGCTAATAATTGTTCTATTACTACTTGTTTAAGTAAAAACCCTGCATGATCACTGCCAATAGGAATAACTTTTTTCATTTTTTTTATTCAAAGTTAGTTTTTCGTTTTTTATATTTTTTATGCCTAGTTATAATTTATAAACAATAGTGTATTTTTAATTTTTTAAATTATTGATTATGAATTAAATAGATAATTTTTTATCCATAATAAATACAACAAGAATATGTATAATCTGTTTAAATCTTTTTGAAAGTAAAATTTTATTTTTCAGATTTTTTTACAATCAAATACGTTATTTACATACACGCTTTTTTTCTTTAGTTATTTTACAAAACATAAGAGCGTCTTTTGAACAAAGGTTTAATTAACATTGACTTATTTTATTTAAAAAATATTACTTTAAACAACCTGTTAGTATCTCATATAAATTGATTAATGTTGGTTGTTTATAGTGTTTATTAATTGTCAACAACTATTAGTAATTTTTTATTTATATCACTTACTTAATGGTTATTCACAAATTAACAATGCTAATAAGAACAATAAATAATTTAGTAAATTAATTTTTTTAATTTTTATTATATACTCAAAAGAAGTGTTTTGAAAAATTATGCATGATTTTTGCCAATTTTTATTTCGTAAATTAGCATATGACTATGAATTCATTCGAAAAGCTTATTGATCAGGTTGATGCATTTATAAGAAAGTATTACCAGAATCAAATAGTAAAAGGATTGCTTTTATTTTCTGGAATTTTGGTGACAACATTTCTTATAGCCACTTCTTTAGAATACTTCAATGAATTTAAACAATTAGGTAGAAGTATTTTGTTTTATGGTTTTATTGGATCAAATTTATTAGTATTAACCTACTATATTCTCATTCCATTAGGAAAATTATTTTCTTTTGGAAAAAGAATCAATCGATTACAGGCTTCTGAGATAATAGGAAGGTTTTTCCCAGATATTGATGATAGATTAAAAAATACCCTACAACTTCAACAAGAAATCAACCAACAACAAGGAAATATTGAATTATTAAAAGCTAGTATTCAACAACGAACAGCAGTTCTTTTAAAAGTACCTTTTGTAAATGCCGTAAGGTTTTCAGAGAATAAAAAGTATTTACCGTATGTACTTCCTGTATTTTTACTTTTTTTTACAGTACTCTTTTTTACACCTAATTTCATTACAGATACAACGAATAGAATTGTAAATTACGACAAGGAATTTATTCCTTATTCATTTGAATTAAAGTCAACAAACCTTACCGTTGAAGAAGGGGAAGATGCTGAAGTAATAATTGCGTTAAACGGTACAAAAATTCCTGAACAAGTATATTTAGTGTGTGAAAACGGAACCTTTTTAATGGAACGAATTAGTAAAAACACATTTAGGTATTGGATAAAAAAAGCTAAAAAATCATCCACTTTTTATATTAAAACTGCTGATTATCAAAGTACTACATATTTTTTAAATGTAACAGGAAAGTCAGTAATAGGTAAAATGGAAGCTAAGATAGAGTACCCTGCTTACCTAGCTAAAACAAATGAGATAGTTCAAAATGTTGGTGACTTAGTGTTACCAGAAGGAACAAAAATAACTTGGGATATAGTCTTAAAAAATACTAAACAATGCGAGATTATATGGCAGAATAAACGAAAAACAGAAGTAAATAATGAATTTTTAGTAAATTCTACTGTAAATCAAGACACAAAACTTTCTTTATATTACTTGAATAAATTTACAAATAAGAAAGATAGTAGTACACATGTTGTATCTGTAATTAAGGATGCATTTCCAGCAATATCAGTCCAAGTAACAACAGATAGTATATCCGAAGGTGTAAGATATTTTAATGGAGAAATTGCTGATGATTATGGTTTAACTTCTCTGTATTTTAATTATACAGTTATTTCTGCAGATGGTAAAAAAAGACATAATCGTTTACAAGTGAAACCAGTAGCTGGGACAAAAACCTTTTTTGATTTTGCGGTTGATTTTAGACGGGAACAAGTTAAAGTGAATGATCAAATAGATTATTATTTTAGTGTAACAGATAATGATGGAGTAAATGGTAGTAAAACAACAAAGTCTATAACTTCTACATATAAACTACCATCTTTGGAAGAGTTAAACGAGAAAAGAACCGAACAACAAGAAAAATCA
>JBIJBD010000125.1:0-6831 GCA_044345395.1 Crocinitomicaceae bacterium
ACACCCGAATTATTCCTCAAGACCATTCTATGTAGAAAACAATTTTGAGCATTATCTCGAAAAAGGGATTACTTATCACCTCAAAAAATACGTTTCTATTGTTTCAACGATAAATCACTCGGAATTTTCTGTTATTCCTCGGTCAATAAATAACGTTCGAGATGCCTATACCAATGGATTTGATCGTTTAATTTCCAATCATGAAGAAGCATGGAGGGCAATATGGGATAAAGCCGACATTCAAATTGATGGTGATATTGCAGCACAGCAAGGTATTCGATTCAATATTTTTCAATTGTATCAAACCTACACAGGAAGAAATGAGAAGTTGAACATCGGACCAAAAGGATTTACGGGGGAGAAATATGGTGGAGCTACCTACTGGGATACTGAGGCGTATTGCCTGCCATTTTATTTGAAAACTAGTGACCCGAAAGTGGCAAGGCAATTACTCGTCTATCGCTACAACCAATTGGATAAAGCTATAGAAAATGCTCAAAAATTAGGTTTTACCAATGGAGCAGCGTTGTATCCAATGGTAACTATGAATGGTGAAGAGTGTCACAATGAATGGGAAATTACCTTTGAAGAAATTCACAGGAACGGAGCCATTGCTTTTGCCATTTACAATTATATTCGACATACTGGTGATGAAGATTATTTGAAAGAACTAGGTCGTGCCGTCCTGTTTGCTATTGCGCGTTTTTGGGCGCAACGCTTCAATTGGTCAAACGATAAAAATAAGTTTGTCATGCTCGGGGTCACAGGTCCAAATGAATACGAGAATAATGTCAATAATAATTGGTATACGAATTATTTAGCTAGGTGGTGTATTTCCTATGCCTTAGATGTGCATCATAATTGGAATAAGATTCAAGGACCGATGCTTACAGAAAAAGAAGTGAAAGAATGGAGTCACTTGATAGATAATGTTTATTTTCCGAAATTAGAGGGTACTAAAATATTCTTGCAACAAGATGGTTTCATGGATAAGGAACAATTGCAAGCTGCAGACATTCCTGAAAGTCAACGACCAATTAACCAACATTGGTCTTGGGATCGTATTTTGCGTTCAATTTTCATTAAGCAAGCAGATGTACTCCAAGGCTTGTATCTTTTCGAGGAGCATTTTGACGACGAAACGTTAAATCAAAATTTTGATTTTTATGAACCAAAAACGGTGCATGAATCTTCTTTGTCACCCTGTATTCATGTTATTCTAGCGGCTAAAACGGGTCGTTTGGATAAAGCTTACGAATTGTATCTACGGACCTCTCGTTTGGATCTTGACGATTACAATCACGAAGCAGATGAAGGGCTGCACATTACAAGTATGGCAGGTACTTGGATGGCTGTTGTGGAGGGAATGGCAGGAATTCGTGTATATGATGACAGTGTTAAAATAAGTCCAGTTATTCCTAAAAACTGGAAGCAGTATCAATTTCAAATTCTGGTACGAAACCAACCGATTGAAATCCGTGTTTCTCATGCAGCGTGTGAACTAAAAAATTTAGGTAATCAAGCCCTTGAATTCAACGTTTATGACGAGAAAATTCAAGTTAATACAGGAGAATCTTATACAATTTCTAAAAGTATTGCAAAATGAAAAAAATTAGTGCATTTTTATTTATTCTTCAATCCTACGTATTTGTCTTCGGACAAACTGTTAGCATTATTGGAACATTTACCAATTGGGCGAGTGATGTCAACATGAATTCTACTGATAATACGAATTGGGCCTTGACCTATACATTCACTGCCATGGAGCAAGTAAAATTCAGACAAAATGCATCTTGGACAGTAAATTGGGGTAACGTTAGTTTTCCATCTGGAACAGGAATCCAAGATGGTCCAAATGTTCAAGTGCCTGCGGGAGAATACAACATAACGTTTAATAGTGCAACAGGTGCTTATAACTTTGAAGCGCTAAACCCAACGCCGCCCTCAACTGTGAATCCAACAAATCGTCAATTGGTTTTACAAGGTTTTTGGTGGGACTATTGGAACAACAACTACCAAAATGGTTGGGCAAATTACCTCACTGAATTGGCGCCGCGATTAAAATCGATGGGAATAGATGCTGTTTGGATACCTCCTTCAATTAAAAATACAGGTACAAATAGTGTGGGTTACGCACCTTTCGATCATTATGATTTAGGAGATAAATGGCAAAAGGGAAATGTCAAAACACGCATGGGCGATAAAGACGAATTATTGCGGATGATGGCTGTTTTCAAGGCAAACGGTATTGATGTTATTCAAGATATAGTTCTTAATCACGTGGTTGGAGCTGGAAGTCAAACAGGAAGTGGAGGTCAAGATCCTGCAGCCATGGATGATGGACAAACGAACCGTTACAAAAACTTTCGATATACTAGTTTTGCTACGCCCGGAAATAATGAAACCTCTTCAAATTATTATGCGCGCGCTGGTCGATTTCCAAAAAATTGGCAAAATTTTTATCCGAATCCAAACAATCCTTGTTGTACTAACGAGATCAATAGTGCCTATTGGGGGCCGGACATCTCCTACGAAAGCAATGCTTTTGGTCAAAGCAGCAACGCATTAACCTATAATCCAACTCAAACAGCAGATTACATGCGAAGCGGCATGCGCAATTGGATGATATGGTATAAAAAACAAATGGGTTGGGACGGTGTCCGGTTGGATGCGGTGAAACATTTTCCTGCCAGTGTTGCGGAGGATATTTTGTGGAACTTGCAAAACAACGCAGGTTGGGCTAGCGGTGGAACCGATTTGTTTTCTGTTGGAGAGTGGGTTGGAGGTATTAACGAAATGGACAGTTGGTGTAATCAAGTTCAGAATAGATCCGGAACCTTCGATTTTTCGCTAAGAGGAAACCTACGCAATATTGTTGCAGGAAATGGAAATTACGACTTGGCAACCTTGCCTGGTTCTCAACAATTAAATCGACAACGTACGGTACCTTTCGTTAATAATCACGATACGTTTAGGCCGCAACTTAATTCTCAAGGAAATTATATTGGATGGAATGCAGCTTTGGGAACTGAAGTGGAACCTAACGATGGTCGAAACAGCATGGTGCACGCTATAGCACTTGCCGTTGATGGTGCTCCTCAAATCTTTTTTGAAGACCTGTTCAATATTGGCTACAATGGCAATCGATTTACGCACGATCCGAAGATCGACTCTACGTTGCCCGCTCGAAGCGATATTGAAAATTTAATTTGGTGTCACCAAAATCTACGATTTAAAGAAGGGGCATATTTGATAAGATGGCAAGCAGCAGATGCATTAGTTATTGAAAGACAAGCGAAGGCTCTTGTGGCAGTTACGGATAGTTGGACACAGTGGCAAAATTTGACAGGGGTTCAAACATCTTGGGCAGATGGAACTATTCTCGTAGATTATTCAGGTGCCAATGGAACCGCTCAACGTACGGTTTATGGAGGAGGAAAGGTCGATATTTCAATTCCTCCATGTGACGGAACCGCGGCACAGGGTAGACGAGGGTATGCTGTTTGGGCTCCACAAGGTATTACTGAAAATTACAGCCGTCCTGGAAAGAATATTACCCAAGAATGGGAAATGGCAGATGATTTGGGAGATTCACATATTTCTTCGCTACAACAAGGTGGTGCATTACCTTCAAATTCCAAAGATTGCAGAACCGTTGGGAAAATATATGCGAAGGCGGGAACTGATATTAATTTATCGGTGTTTCCCACGGATACAACAAGTGGTATTGAATTGATTGTTTTAAACAAAGATTGTCAGTCCATAGATTCGACTACCCAGACGGGTTCGTTTGATTTTTCTATTACCGCGAGTTATGATGGTTGGTATACCGTGCGAATAAGAAATGCAACCGAAAGTCAACCCGGTCAAAAGTGTTGGGTCAAAGCAACCTACAGAGCTCCAGAAATTGTGTCTACAAATGAAGTTAAAAATAAATGTGCATGTGTGGCATCGCCGGCTGTAAATCTTCAAGAGAATGAACAAATCGGGTTGGCTCTTTATCCTAATCCTGTTTCCGAGAAATTGCATGTAGAGTGGGACGCTTCACTCGTTGCAAATCCCGAAATTTCAATCTATGACCTTACCGGGAAATTACTTGTGTTGAAGCAAGTAAATGGGGATTCTGGCGTGATGATATTATCCATGGAAAACCTTGAAAATGGATCCTACATCTTGGTTTTGTCTTCAGACTCAATTCGGTTAAGTACTAAATCGTTTGTAAAACTGTAAGTATAGGTTTGTTTGAAGAGTTCATGTGAGCAGAAGGGGGCTTTAAGAGATAACGTCCCTAGAACAACCTGTCTTTTCTACATTTCCGTAATTCCGAAAGTTAGTGTAAATTAGCTTCGTGAGGTATAGCTTAATTGTTCCTGTATATAACAATGAAAATGGTTTGAATCAGCTTATAGATGCCATTTATTCCGTTGATTTTCTCTCGATAGATTCAGAAGTGATTTTAGTTGATGATGCATCGAGCGATGGAACGTGGAAAAAAATGAATGCACTAAAATCTATGCATCCGGAATTAAAAATCATGCGCTTGGCAAGAAATTTTGGACAGCATGGGGCTACTTTAGCAGGTATTAGCGAGTCCTCAGGTGATTGGGTTTTTACATTAGACGATGATCTAGAGGTTCATCCATCAGAATTTAGTCATTTGTTAAAATCACAAGAAAAAAGTGCTGCATTAGTAGTTTACGGTGAATATAATGCTCGTCAAAGTACGTTTCGTAAATTAACAAAATCACTTTACAAGACTTTAGCGAAGTCTGAAGGGAAACTAAAAGGTAAAGGTAGTAGCATGCGTATAATCCAAGGAGAACTGGCAAGAAAAATTGCAAAAACGCACCATTCATTTGTTTTTATTGATGAATTTATTCTTTGGTATACCGATCACGTGGAATTTGTGCAAGTTTCAAATTACAAGCAAGCTATTACAAAAACTCGTTATAAACTTAGCGGCTTATTCCGTACTACCCTTAACGTGATGATGTATTCTACAGCTCTTCCGCTTCGCTTGGTGACCCTAACAGGATTCATTCTTGCTTCAGTTAATTTTTTAATAGGTATATTTTTAGTATACAAGTATTTTTTTGATAAAATTAAAATAGAAGGATATGTATCCTTGATGGTAGCAGTCCTTTTTTCAACTGGATTACTATTAATTGGAATAGGTGTAATTGCACAGTATCTTCGAAACATGATGAAAAATTTGAATCATGCACCTGCATTTTATGTAGCAGAAAAACAATGTTAAGTCTCAAGCAATTCGATGTAGAACTTCATAGGCTCCAAGAAGAAGATTTGGAGTTGGTGCGTAGTTGGCGAAATGAAGCATATATATCGAATCAAATGATTTATCGTGCGTTCATTTCGGAAGAAATGCAAAGAAATTGGTTTCAAACAATAAATAACGCCCAAAATTACTATTTCATTATTGTTTTCAAGGGACACAAGGTTGGACTTATCAATGCGAAGGATTATAATTCGGAAAAAGGATTTGGTGAAGGCGGAATATTTATAGGTGATAAGGATTACGAAGACTCATTTGCAGCTGTTTTTGCCTCACTATGTCTGCTGAATTTTGTTTACTATTTGTTGCCTCATATCACCACATCCCGCATACGGGTCTTAAAAACAAATATACGTGCAATTCAATACAATAAGCTGATAGGATATGAGGAAATTCCAGGGGCAGCTAATAGTTTTGATCAATTGTTTGAACTGACAAGAGCTCGTTATTTAATTCATGGCCTGAAATTAAATAAAGTAGCAAGTTTATATTGTGAAGGTAGTAATTTAATGACTTTATCAGGCACACCGAGCGATATTAATATACCAGAAATAAACAACCTGCTTGAGGCTAAAATTCTTCCAATGGCAATTCCCGGGCTTTAAAAGCGCGGAGCCATTCGTCTTTTGAAGCAAAGGATAAGAGAAAAGGATCTGCTAAGTTTTCTATTTTGTATCGGCTTATTTCTTCTGCATTATAACCCCATCTTGGGTTTGGTATATCAAACATCAAGACAACTCGGTCATCATTTGAATCATTCCAAGCCTCGTGTTCAAACGAATCGTCAAAAATAACTAATTCACCTTCTCTCCATAGATGAATTTTATCTCCAACCCTAAGGCCGCATTTATTTCCTTCCGGGACAATAAGTGGTAAATGGCAACGCAACACCATACGCGTATAACCTTCATGCGGTTTTATTTTTGTATTTCTCGGTAATAAAGAAAAGTCACAGGAAAGAATTGAAGGAATAGAATATACCAATTCTGCTGTTTTGGGACACAGAGCAGCATGTTTTTTACTTTTCATTTGAAAAAAAAGAAAGGAAAAAACCTTCCATGACCTGTTTTCTTTATTTTCTACATACTCAGGAAATGTATTGAGCCAATTATTATCGGTAGAAGTTTTTAACAGGTGATATAATTCATCTTGAATTATTTTCCAGTGATTGACGAGTGGTTTTAATTCAGGGAATACTTTTATTTCGTAGAAATAAGAAGGGTTTTTTTCAGTTAGATTGTTCATCACTGTCTTTTTAGCTTCCCTTGTTTCCAATCTTGTATCAACTTAGCCCAAGAATAAGGATTGAAAAGGTTGTTAACTGGCAGTTGACCATTTGTATACAATTTAGACATCCGTTCGTTATAGGAATTTCCGTAGGCCAACGAGCCGTCTGCATCAAGTTTTGCTGCAACCATGGCTAATGATTCACCAGATAATTCTCGTTGTGCACGTCGTATGGCATCATCATAAGGTTCCATATTGACAATGTAAGCGTCGAATTGCTCTTTTGTGGGCCAAGGATATAAAGTGATTTC
>JBIJBD010000064.1:0-13430 GCA_044345395.1 Crocinitomicaceae bacterium
TTCGGGCAGGTTAATAGTATCTATTTCCATAAGGTGAATGATGCTATACCTGTTTTCCGTAAGCGTATCGGGAACTACATAAGTAGAAGGTTTGTAGCCGAATGCATTGAAAATAATACTGTCGCCAGGGTAAGTAACCAAGGAAAAGAAACCATAAGAATCTGCTAAAACACCGCGGCCCAATGTTCGATCATAAACGGTAATAAATGGAACAGGATCTAGCGTGCCATCGGATACCGCGACTCCTGATAGTTGTATTAATTTCTGAGGATCGATTTCTTTTCTTTGGGCAAAATTTAATGTTGCACAACTACAAAAAAAGAGACATATGAAAAAGACTTTCGTACTCACAAGAACAAGTATACAAAAATAGTTCCGTAACCCATCTGTTTTTAGCCATATTTAACACTTTTTCCAGTAGATAAAGTGCTTTTATTTTCCTAAATTTGCCAGAATTTATATTTGTAGATTCACATGTCATTAAATAGCCTGAATAACATCAAAGAAGGATTGACTTACGACGATGTCTTATTGGTTCCTGCGTTTTCACAAGTTTTACCAAGAGATGTATCCCTTCAGACAAAATTCTCACGGAATATTCTATTGAATACGCCAATTGTTTCTGCAGCAATGGATACCGTAACGGAAGCGTCATTGGCAATTGCTATTGCCCAACAAGGTGGTATAGGGGTGATTCATAAAAATATGACCATCGAAATGCAAGCCATGAATGTTCGAAAAGTAAAGCGTTCGGAAAGTGGAATGATTATAGATCCTATTACCTTGAGAGAATCAGCATTGGTGAGAGATGCTTTGGTTCTAATGCGAGAAAACAGTATAGGTGGAATTCCTGTGGTAGACGAACATAACGTGTTAAAAGGAATAGTAACTAATCGTGATTTGCGGTTTGAAAAAAATATTGATCGTCCAGTGAAGGAAATTATGACTTCTGAGCGATTGATTACCACTTCAGAATCTACAGATTTACACACTGCAGAAGGGATACTTCAAGAAAATCGTATTGAAAAATTACCTGTGGTAGACGCGTCTTACAAACTTATTGGATTGATCACTTACCGTGATATTATCAAGGTAAAAGAGCATCCTATTTCTTGTAAAGATAAATTGGGTCGTCTCCGTGTGGCGGCGGCAGTAGGTGTGACACAAGACACAATTGATCGGGTAGAGGCATTGGTGAAAGCCGGTGTAGATGCAGTGGTTATCGATACTGCTCATGGGCATTCGGCAGGAGTGATAGAAAAATTACGAGAGGTTAAAACCAAATTTCCAAAATTGGATGTTATTGTTGGAAACATCGCTACCGGTGAAGCGGCGAAAGCACTCGTTGAGGCTGGCGCAGACGCTGTCAAGGTTGGTATAGGTCCTGGATCTATATGTACTACTCGTATTATTGCTGGAGTTGGTGTTCCTCAATTAACTGCTGTAAATGATGTAGCTCTTGCGATTGAAGGAACTGGTGTTCCCGTAATAGCCGATGGAGGAATACGTTACACAGGTGATATTGTTAAAGCCTTAGCCGCAGGTGCAGATTCTGTAATGTTAGGATCATTGTTTGCCGGTGTGGAGGAGTCTCCAGGTGAAACAATTATTTATGAAGGTAGAAAATTCAAGTCATATCGCGGAATGGGGTCACTAGAAGCCATGCAAAAAGGATCCAAAGACAGGTATTTTCAAGATGCAGAAGACGATGTGAAAAAATTGGTACCCGAAGGAATTTCCGGACGCGTGCCTTTTAAAGGTAATTTAGCAGAGGTGATGCATCAAATTACAGGAGGACTGCGCGCAGGTATGGGGTATTGCGGATCAGCAACTATTCAACAGTTAAAGGGCGCACAATTTGTGCGTATTACTTCTGCCGGTGTGAAAGAATCTCATCCACACGATGTGACAATAACAAGAGAAGCGCCTAATTACAGTTTGAAATAAATACAGCTTAAATAAATAACTATGACAAAATATACCGTTGGAATTATACTTTTTGCAGGGATTTTTGGATGGAACAATGTTGCCCAAGCCCAAGTGGCAGATCCTGTGTTGATGGAGATTGATGGCAAGCCTGTTACCAAAAGTGAATTCCTTCAAATTTATCTTAAAAATAATCCAGAACCTAAGTTCGATAAAGCTGCAATGGACGAATACATCTTGATGTTTCAGAAATTTAAGTTAAAAGTCGCAGAAGCCGAGGCTTTAGGATATGATACAATCCCAAAGCTGAAAAAAGAACTCGAAGGTTATAAAAAACAATTGGCAAATCCTTATTTAATAGATTCTGCAGCTAATAACTACTTAGTACAAGAGGCCTATGAACGTATGCGCACCGAAGTTCGTGCCTCGCATATATTAATTAAATGTGAGGCCAATGCCTCTCCGAAAGATACCTTAGAAGCTTGGAACAAGGCCATGGCATGCAAAGTACGTATTGAAAAAGGTGAAGATTTTGCCTTTGTCGCAAAATCAAAAAATGGTTCCGAAGATCCTTCCGTTGTAAACAATGGGGGAGACCTTGGATATTTTACTGCTTTTCAAATGGTTTATCCGTTTGAGGATAAGGCCTATAACACTCTTGTTGGCAAAATTTCTGACC
Source organism: Crocinitomicaceae bacterium (assembly GCA_044345395.1). GTDB lineage: Bacteria > Bacteroidota > Bacteroidia > Flavobacteriales_D > Crocinitomicaceae > UBA952. The sequence goes on from JBIJBD010000064.1 coordinate 2,606, forward strand.
CAGTAAGAACACGCTTTGGTTTTCACATTATCAAAGTAACTGATAAACGCACGGCAAGAGGAACAATCAAAGTTGCGCACCTGATGATTCAAGCTGGAAAAAGTGCAACTGAAGAACAAGTGATAAATGCTGAAAAGAAAATTAATGAATTGTATGACAAATTAATGAAAGGAGATTCTTGGGATGAATTGGTGAAAGCGCATTCAGAAGATCCAGGAACTCAAAAGAAAAATGGTGAATTACCAATGTTTGGATCAGGGACTTCACAACGGATGGTGCCGGCATTTGAAGATGCAGCATTCGCCTTAAAAAAGGACGGTGATTTCAGTAAACCTGTGAAAACCGATTATGGATTTCATATCATCAAAAGATTAGAGTGGAAGGATATTTCTTCTTTTGAAACACTGAAAAAAGAAATTCAAACAAAAGTTAACAAAGACGAACGTGCCAAGAAAACACAGGATTCCTTTGTGGACAAATTAAAAAAACAATACAGCTATAAATCGATGGGCGAAACTCCTTTGATTTGGTTTGATAAGAATATTGACACCACCTATTATATAGGTAAATGGAAGGCCGATAAATTAACCACAGACTTGACAATTTTTGAGTTGTCGGCTGTGAAAGAAAAGTTTACCCAAAAGGATTTTGCGGAATATTTAGAAAAGAATTACAGAGGGCTTAAAAGAGAGGAGGCAAAAACAATGGTAAGAAAACAACTAAAAAATTGGGAAAAAGCTGCACTTCTTCAATACGAAGAAAGCGTGTTAGTGGATAAGTATCCAGATTACAAAGCCTTAGTGAAGGAATACCATGACGGGATTATTTTGTATGAAGTAATGTCAGATAAAGTTTGGAACAAAGCGACTAAAGACACTGCCGGTTTACGTACATTCTTTGAACAAAACCGAGATAAATACATGTGGCCTAAACGTTATGATGCAGTTATTTATGAATGTTCATCTTCCAAGAACGCTGAAGAGGCATATAAAATGCTAAAAAAGAAAAAGAATACGTCAAAAGAGATTATTGAAAAATTGAATGCAACATCAGAGTTGAATGTCAAGGTTAAAATGAATAAGTTTGATCCGGAGCAATTTGCGCCTTTAAAAAACAGGGAGCTATTAGTAGGAAGAAACAAACCCTTTGAATTGGAAGGAAAACATTACGTAGTTGACCTAAAGACTGAACTACCCGTTATGAGAAAGGAATTGAGCGAAGCGAAAGGGCTTGTAACTTCTGATTATCAGAATTACTTGGAAAAAAATTGGATGGAGGAAATTGCAAAGAAACATACCATTAAAGTGAACTACGACATACTTTACAATTTAAATAAATAGGGAGAATGTCTACCAAACTCATTTTACTTTTTTCCTTCATTTGCAGTTTTTCATTCGCACAAAGTGAATCAAAAGTGGTCAACAAAATAGTTGCGCAAGTTGGTGATCAAATTATTTTACTCTCTGACGTTGAGGAGCGAAAACTTCAATTTATTGTTAATAATCCGAAGGCAATGGCTCCAAGTGATTGTGAAGTTCTCGAGCAATTGATGATGGAAGAATTGCTTTATAATCAGTCATTGATAGATAGTTTGGTAATTTCTGAGGAAGCAGTTGAATCAGAATTGGAAATGCGTTTTAGAGTAGCTATAGACGAAAAGTTTAACGGGGATAGGGCAAAAATGGAAGAGGTATATGGTAAAACTATCAGCCAACTAAAAGAAGAACTTCGCGGTCAAATTAAGAAAAAAATGCTCGCTCAAGAAATGGAGCAAAAGTTAGTTTCTTCGATTTCTGTCACACCGAAAGAAGTTGCCTCTTTTTTTAACAAAATTCCAAAAGATAGTATTCCGTTAATCAATATGAAGTTGAGCTTTCAGCAAATTGTAAATTATCCAGCAATTTTAAACGAGGATAAAGAAAAAGCACGCCAAAAGTTGCAAGACGTGCAGAAAGAATTAAGTGTTGAAAATTTTGAATTAATGGCCAAGATTCACTCTGACGATATCTCAAGTGCTGTTAATGGTGGGCTCATTGAAGCCTCACGAGGGATGATGGTTCCACAGTTTGAATCAACAGCACTCTCATTGAAGCCCGGCGAAATTTCTGAAATTATTGAAACACAATTTGGATACCACATTCTTTTACTGCTTGAAAGAAAAGGTGATGATTATGTTTGTCGTCATATCTTGAAAAAGCCGTCTTACTCAAAACAAGCATTTAAAAAATCAGCGGATAAAGTGGATTCGGCCTATAATCTTTTGAAAATGAATCAAATAACTTGGGATCAGGCAGTGATTAAATACTCAAATGATGAAATGACCAGAGAGAATAAAGGTATTATCACAAATCCATACACAGGAGAGCAAACTTGGGAAATGGATCAATTGAATGAAATAGATCAGCAAATTTATTTGATTACAGACAGAATGGAAAAAGGTGATGTGTCCAAGCCTTCAATGTATAACGATATTTACGAACGTAAAGACGGTATTCGGATCGTACGGCTCATGGACAGAATAGCAGCCCATAAAGCTAACTTGAACGATGATTACGCATTGATAAAACTTGCTGCAGAAAATGATAAAAAGACAAAAACGGTCAATGATTGGGTAAATTCTAAAGTAACCTCATCATTTATTCGAATAGATGAAAATTACAGCAATTGTGCTTTTAATAGCAATTGGAAATCAAATTAAATTTTATGTCAGATAAACAAGGAATTGACAATTTAGTTGCGCACTACAACGAATTAAAAAACGAAATACATAAAGTTATCATCGGACAAGATGATGTGGTCGATCAAGTGTTGATTTCCATATTTTCTAGATCACATTGCCTACTCGTAGGGGTGCCCGGTCTTGCTAAGACACTCCTTGTAAATACCATAGCTGAAACTCTCGGGTTGTCATTCAACAGGATTCAATTTACACCAGACTTAATGCCTTCAGATATTATCGGATCTGAAATACTCGACGAAACCAAGCAATTTAGATTCATTAAAGGTCCTTTGTTTTCGAATGTCTTACTCGCTGATGAAATTAATAGAACCCCCCCAAAAACGCAATCTGCGTTGCTCGAGGCCATGCAGGAGAGAAAAGTAACCGCAGCGGGAAAAACATATTCCTTACCGAACCCATTTTTTGTTTTGGCAACACAAAACCCAATTGAACAGGAAGGAACATATCCGTTACCTGAAGCACAATTGGATAGATTTATGTTTAATATTTGGGTAGATTATCCAAGTTATGCAGAAGAAATCGCCATCGTAAAAACCACAACTTCGGATCACAGGCCAAGTTTGAATAAGGTACTAGATGCTGATCAAATAATATATTACCAAGACCTAATTAGAAGAATTCCCGTCTCGGATAATGTCTTGGAATATGCGGTTAATTTAGTTGCAAAAACACGGATAAACAATCCACTAGCACCTGCACTTACAAAAAACTACATAACATGGGGAGCAGGTCCGCGCGCTTCTCAAAACTTAGTAATTGGAGCTAAATGTCATGCGGCATTGAAGGGGAAATATTCTCCCGATATTGAAGATGTAAAAGCCGTGGCTAAAGCAATTCTTAGACACCGTTTGGTACGTAATTATCGAGCGGAAGCAGAGGGGTATTCTATGGATAGAATTATCGACGAACTTTTATAAGGTAACGTTTTTCTTACAAAGCATTATAGGGTATATGGCGAAATATCTACCCAATTTAATTGCTTATGTTTACTTCTCGCTTAATTTTCTTTTGTTGCTTTTTATCAGTGAATACGCAGGCTCAAGTTTCCGAGCAGTATATTTTTGATAACCTTAAAAAGTATTCTCCATCAACTTATTACCTAATTTCCACCTATAAAAATAGCGGGCCATCAATGTCTTATGGGGGGAGAACAGTGACTGCTGGGATGAAACACCTTGAATTTTGTGATTTGTCATCTAAAGAAAGGTTTTTATCCACTTTTTCTACAACCGTACACGAAACAGTTCATGCTTTTGATAGTCACTTGCCTCTAGTTCAAGCGAAGCAACTAGGAGAAGATCCAAGGATGACCGAAGATGAAGGTTTTTACATCGACGAAACTACAAAATTGGTTTACAAATTCCCAAAGAATAAGTTGTTTTCAGCACGTTATTTAGCTGAGACGATTCCAACAAATCTGCGCACTTTTCGCTATGATTCCTATATCGAAACAAAGCATTTTAATCAATCTACACAAGTAGAGGGAATTGTAGGATTAATGGAGGAATTCAATGCGTATTATCATGGTGCAAAAGTGGTATACGATTTATTGCCACTTTACCGTGAAACATTTGGTGAAAACTTTCTTTGGCGATGGTCTTCTGAATTTACCTCAAATGCCGATGCTTTCTATGAATTTGATTTTTTTATAAAAGAATATTTGTTGTATGCCAGGAAATATTATCCGGCCTTATATTCAGAACTTAAAAACGATGCGAATTTTAAGACCATCTATAAAACCATTAGATCTAAATTTTCCCTTATGATTGCCGCCTATGAGAAAAAATACGATGAATTCACGTTAGTGGCAAAAAAAGGTACAGGGCTTATTTACAGTTCTGAAAAACATTCTTCTCTAATTTTTCCGATTCTGTCAGATCAGATTAAATCAGCCAGGTATGATGAAATACACAAGAATTTTCTTTCCCAGTAGAATTTTTCAACAAATTGTTAAAATGTGGAAAACTAGGGTTGGTAAATTTTTTCCTTCGAGACAATCTCCGTAAATTTAATTAAAATTCGAGTGCATGTTTGACGATGAGGACGACGACTTTCAGGAACAAAATCTAAATGAGGATCTTCATCAATTTGAATTGCATTTGAAAGGACAAGCCAGTATTTTTCTTGACAGTGATAAGATTGAAGGAATTCTAGATCACTTTTTAATCAATGGCAATTACCAAAAAGCAAAACAAGCTGCCGAATATGGTATCGAACGTTTCGGATATAATCCCCTTTTTTCTCTAAGAAAGGCACAATCGTTGAGTGGTTTGGGTCAGCTGAACGAGGCCATGGATATAATCAATCAATTAGAAAAGATTGGAGACAATCAACTCGAGGTAACGTTAACAAAAGCTGCGCTATTTTCTCAATTGCGAGATTCTAAAAATGCCATAAAATATTTCAAGTTGGCGATGAGTCTATGCGAACCGGAGGACCGAGATGAAATTTTTCTAGATATTGCCATGGAATATCAAAACTTAGGTTTAACGAAAGAAGCCATTGATATTTTAAAAGAGGCAATATCAACAAATCCACAGAATGAAGGTGCTTTATATGAAATAGCATTTTTATATGACCAATTAGGGGATTACAAGAATGCCATAAAGTGCTATACAGACTTTATCGATGAAAATCCATATTCGTACACTGCTTGGTATAATTTGGGAAATGCACACAGTAAATTAGAAGATTTTGACAAAGCCGTTCAAGCCTATGATTATGCCGTTTTAATAAATGCTGAATTTGGACCTGCCCATTTCAATATGGCAAATGCGTATCTTTCTCAGGAGAAATTTCACAAAGCGATTGAGCATTTTCACGAATGCATAAAATTAGATGGTGAGGATGCTATGGCACTCTGTTATTTGGGTGAAGCGCATGAGCAATTGAGTGAATTGGAATTAGCTCGTCACTATTATAAACGCGCCTTAGAATTGACACCTATGTTGGCAGAGGCATGGTTGGGATTAGGCATAATAGAGGACTTAGAAGGGAATACCCGTGAAGCCATAACATTGATACAAAAAGCTTTGAATTATGATCAAGAAAATGCAGGCATATATCATGTTTTAGCTGGGGCATATGAAAAGGTCAACGAAAATGAGTTGGCCAAGGCGAACTATATAATCTCACTAGATCTAGACCCCAATGACGAAGAATGTCTTTCAGATTATGTCGATTTACTCATTGAAGAGTCTCCACTTGAAGCATTAAAAGTCTTACAGCAATTTATGCTAGATCATTTGAACAACCCCATTGCTAAGGTGCTAGAGGTTAACTTGCGTTGGATGTTAGGACAAAAGTCACAGGCTATTCAACTTTTTGCCGCTTGTTTGCAAGAAAATAGTGTGAAAGCAAAAACAATCTTTGAGATCAATCCGAAACTATTAGACGATCAAGATTTTTTAAATTTGTCGGCAGATTAACGGATAAATTGACAACTCCATTGTTTTCAGAAACTTATCGCCAGTTACTCACCATGAGAGGTCATGCGGGTGCGATTTATTCATTAGCATACCACGATGGATTTATTTATAGTGCATCAGCGGATAAATTTGTAACACGATGGGACTTGACAACAGGCTTGCAGGATAAGTTTGCTATTAAATTTGAAGATGTTCCTTATTGCTTAACTCTTCTAGAGGAAAACACCTTATTGTCAGTAGGCACAAATTCAGGTAAATTGCATATGTTTGATCTGAAGCAACGAACGGAACTTAGGTGTTTTCAACAACACAAATCTGCTATTTTTTCCATCCAATTAAATAAGAGTATAAATCATATGTATACTGCCGATGCACAAGGAAATATTGCAGTTTGGTGTACAAATTCTTGGGATCTTTTGCTCTTTATTCCCCTGAATTGTGGAAAAATACGAAGGATGAGGTTGGATGAGATAGGCGCACGACTTTTTGTAGCTGCGCAGGATGGACAACTCATAGTATTGGATACAGAATACTTTAATGTTACTAATAAATTTCATTCGCATCAAGATGGGGCGACCTCCTTAATGCTTGCGTCAAATGACACGTTGTTGTTTACAGGGGGTAAGGATGCATTATTGAAATGTTGGGATTTACGCACTGAGAAGATGATACATGCGCTTCCTGCGCATAATTTTGTTATTTACGATATATTGCGCTTGACAGAAAATTCTTTTGTAACAGTTAGTAGGGATAAATCAATTAAAATTTGGAATTTACCTACGCTAGAAGTACTCATGAAAATAGACGCCTTCAAACAAGGTCATCACCATTCCGTAAATAGCATTGTAAAAATAGATGACATGCGATTCGCAACGTGCAGCGACGATAAAACAATCCGTGTTTTTGGGATATAAAAAAGCCCCTTTCGGGGCCTTTGACTAGATGAATATTTGTTTGTCTTTATTGTGCTTAACTTTGAATTTATAATCAAATATTTTCGAATCTTTGGGTTTCAAAGTTATTTTCCATTCAATTAAACCTGTCCGCGTATCCAATTCTCCTTTGCTAAGTTCCATGGCTTCAATGTTGATGTCACCATTGGTAGTTAACGGTAATTGATCTTGAATAATAAGTTCAATGGTACTTGATTTATTATTTTTTGCTTCTATGCTGTAAGCAAATACTCGTTCAATTCTATCGCTGATGATTTTGTCTTTACAATCCTTTTTAACCAGCGTTCTTTTTACCACAATATTAGGATCCTTTCCAAGGGATAGATTTAAGGTGTCATCCATTTGCGTAGGATCGATGAATGTTTCTCCAATGTAGGTACCATCGAAGAAAATATTTGCTTTTGCAGGAACCAACTGCAATTCATCCAATTTTGTCATTTGTGCGACAAGGTATACTCCAGCATCCATTTTCGGTACCGCGAAGTATTTAAAGCTTGTATTTAATTCTGCTTGTTTTATGAGAACCATGTGCTGATCGTTATTCGATTTGATAGTGTAGGGGAGATCAATTTTGAATTCGGCCGCGATAAGTTGATGTACCACTGTTGTGAATTGATCAGAAGTAAGTCCTTGAATATCTTCATTTGAGTTATTAAGTGTTTGACTGAAAGAAAATCCGGAATTGAATACTGCATTGGGCACAGCACTTGGCTGCGTGAGGTAATCCAAGTTTCTTTTTTTATCTTTTTGTTCTGCTCGGTAGCTATTATAATCGATATACCAAGGATTTAATTCAGGTTTTGTTTTATTGGCCTTCGGATTATTAGTGGAAATGCTGATTTTAACATCGTTCCAATCCAGTCCAGTATTTTGATAGACTTGTGCTTTGTAGGTTAGACTCAATTTTCCTGTTGCTGCATCACTGCGCAGGTCGTATAAAGGTGTCCACCCAGCATTGGATGCTACGTACGAAAGTGATAATTTCCCTGCGCCCACCTCCTTGGATTGAATCGTTACCACAATTCTTGGGATCGGGCTATTGTTAGGTTGAGCCGGGCGACTTTGATTTTGGAAGTTCTCCAGGTTATACATCCGCAAGTCCATCTGACTTTTCTTTTCTTGTTTCTCTTGTTTTCTTTTGTTTAACGATAATATTTTCTTGTTCAATTCAGTTAGTTTCAACGTGTAGTAATCAACTGCTGACTTCAATAAGTTCAGTGAATCGTTTACTTTTCCTTGACTGCGCATAACGCCGTTAGAAATTATAATTGATTTGGTAGCGTTCAATACACTTAGTTCATCTTCAATTTCCTGTATTTCATAACTAATACTTCTCAAAGAGTCTTTTAGGAGGCTAATATCTTTTTTAATTTTAACAGGAATGCCGTCTTCCGTCAATTGCACAACCTGTGGATAATATAAGGTGTATTTACTGTCTAAAATAACAACGGCACCTGTTGCTTTTACTTGGATGCTTTTCGGATCAATGAACGGGCTGATACCTTCAACAATAACTTCTGTGACGCCAATTTTGTAGTTGAAATTTGCTTTGTGATGCAATTGTGCACCCTGGGCATAAATGGTTACATCGCTCAAGGTTGACTTTACGATTTCTTTATCTCCTGCAAATGTTTGTACTGCGAAACTTCCAAACAAAAACAATAAGGTTATTTTCTTCATGATTACTTATTTTCTCTGCGGATACAGCTAAGTAATCGTTTGGTTCAATTTGAGTGAGAATTTTGTAACGGTTTGCGCATTGGCGATGTTGCCTTGTCTTGCTCCTGCGGCAGGGCTATGGCGCTTGATCGCTGTTATAGGCTGCCTATATATTAATAATTCTTCTAAAATTACCCCATTCAACATCGTTTAACTTAGGAGGGGTCTTTGTTCCAGGTATCCTATTGAAAATATCGTTTATCATTTGATGGAACTGTTTTACACAAACTTAAAAAAAGGCAGAAGTAAAATGAAATAATTCTGCCTTGCTTTTACTAATGCGATATGTCAGAATAGCAAATACTTTTTTAACCTAAATAAAAATACTAGTTAACGAAATCTAATTACCTGATCTTCGACTTATTTCTTTACAATATTTATCATAAGTTATTATGTATGATCCATTTTTTACGGTAAAGCTATTTCCTGCTGCTCCGCGAACACTTTTTCCATTTGAAGACAGTCTAGCTAATTCCTTACATCGATCATCATATGTGATAAAATAGGAACCAGTTTGAACAACAAAAAAAGTACCAGCAACCCCTAGTAGATCCTTTCCAGATGATGATATTCTTGAAAGTTCTTTCCCCTTTTCATCATATACGATATGATATGAACCCTTTTGTTGGACATCTGCAATTTGAGCTTCTACTGCTCCGAATGTTAACAGCATTGATGTCATTAAAATTAACTTTTTCATTTTGATTTAAATTTTATTTTCCTACACATTTGGCTTTTCGGTTTCGCCTCGTTTATTTAAGTGGTCTCTGAACTCCACTTTTTTTACAATTTTAATAAACTTGCCCATAACGTTTTGCGTGCAGGCGATCGTAGCCCTGTGTTGCGCCTGCGGCAGGGCTATGGCGCTTGATCGCTGTTATAGGCTGGTAGAAGTTAATTATTTATATAGTTTAACAATCTCATTGCTACTATAATTTGAGTTCTTGAAAATTTGATGTTCCTTCTGCATTACAGTTTAAACACTTATCATCTCCATGTTCAAAGTTACTATTGTATGGATTGCAACTATCTAATATCAGATGATTAGTGCAGTTATTTTCCTTGCAACCTATAGAGTTACAATGCTTACATTGCAAAAGTTGATGGTCACATAATTTTTTTTCCATTATACATTGTTCTAAAGTTATGCCTACTCTCTTATGGATTTTGGGCTGACTCCGGAAATACTTGCCTATAACGTTTTGCGGCTTTGCGAAGTGGCGGATTTTCAGCACAAATGTTCATTAGAATTCCAAATGTTGAACCTTGCACTAAACTGTCATAGAAGCACTGAACCCGCCATTTTGCAAAACCGCTGTTACCAGCTGCCCTTCTGTCTTTCGTGGTATGTCTGTCCGCTGTGTCGCTGTGTCTGTGCGGTTGGAAAGGCATACTCTTTTGCAAGCTTTGGCTCATGGGCTGGCTTGTGTGGCTTGCAAATGTGTATGACTTTAGCGTTGGCATTTTATTGAAATATGTTTATTTGAATTCATCAACTAATATAGATTGTAATAAAAGATTTGAATTGCTTTCAAATTCTAAAATTACCGCTTCAAGAGTGTCACATAAGTTTAGTAAATAATCTACAGTTTCAACTATCTCAATTTGTTCCAAAAGTGGTGGCACTGAAATATTTCTACTTTTTAATATTTTAAAGTGTCGAGCATAGCCTCTATCTGTCAAATCAAGAGATAATATTGCGTAGAAAAAATACTTTGAATGCATTGGCTCAAATGGGACTAGTATTTTAGTACCATCTGCACCTATTACAAAATCAAAGTCTATGAATTTGATGTTTTTTGTATGGTCACCAAAAACTATGACTGGATAAGGTATTTTTAATATTTTGTTTTTGTCATTAGTGTAACCTACTATTTTTTTCTTGCCTTGGTCAATGATAGGGTATTTACCTTCAGGAAGATATTCTTTAGACTGTACTTGGTGGAAACGGTTACCAATTGTGTAATAAAGATTTTGAATGTTGA
>JBIJBD010000022.1:0-20250 GCA_044345395.1 Crocinitomicaceae bacterium
TCCGGATAACTTATATTGCACTACTGATAATGATCCCACACCTGTAATGATAGGTACACCAGGAGGAGCTTACAGTAGCGGTCCGGGACTTACAATTAACGGCAGCACAGGAGCTATAGATCTGTCAGCATCCGAACCAGGCGCCTACACGATAACTTACACTACTCCAGGATCAATCTGTCCCTCAAGTGATACGTATAATTTAACAATTGAGGATAATCCTACTGTTGATGGAGGTCCTGATTTAACCCTCTGTCCAGGAAATCAGATAACTTTAGCCGGTCAAGGAGCACAAAACTATACTTGGAATTTAGGATTAATAAATGGTATTCCTTATTTACCAAATATAGGTGTGACCGAATTTTATGTAACAGGAACATCAAATGCCGGATGTGTGGGCTTTGATACAGTTCAAGTCACAGTTTTAGAAACATGTGAAGTTGAAGATGAACTCGTATTTTGGGTTCCAAATACATTCACACCGGACAATGATCAATTTAATCAAAGTTGGAACGTTGTATTTTATAGTGGTTATGATCCATTTGCATTTGAGTTATATATTTTCAATAGGTGGGGAGAACTAATTTGGGAAAGTCACGATGTAAATATAGGTTGGGACGGTACATATTTTAATGGAAGAAAATGTCCTGACGGAGTTTACACTTGGAAAATAAAATTCAAACGCCTGCAGAATGACGAAAAGCAAACGGCAGTAGGACATGTTACATTGATAAGATAATAAAAAGGGACCTATGTCCCTTTTTTATTTTAAGAGTTCTTCAAAGACCTTCTTGAATTTTTCAACTTTCGGTCGAACGACTGCTTGACAGTATAAATTCGATGGATTTCTTTCTAAATAGTTAACATGGTATTCTTCGGCCGAAAAATAATTAATTAACGGAGAAATTTCTGTTACGATTGGCTTGTCCCACACCTTATTTTTTTCTAAACTAAATTTAGCTTCTTCCGCAGACTGTTTTTGATCGAGGTCGTGATAAAATATGACAGATCTATATTGTGTGCCAATATCGTTACCTTGTTTATTTAATTGTGTTGGATCGTGCAAGAACCAAAAAAGTTCAAGTAATCTTGTAAAAGAAAGAATTTCATTGTCAAAACATACGCGTGCAACTTCAGCATGACCTGTTGTACCTTCACAAACTTTCTCATAACTCGGGTTATTCAAATGGCCTCCTGAGTAGCCAGGTTCTACGGAAATTACACCCTTCAACTCTCTAAGACAAGCGTCGATACACCAAAAGCATCCCGCACCTAACGTTGCATATTTTATCATGTGACAAAAATAATTATTTCGGTGTGAATTGAAGAGAAGCAGAATTAACACAATAACGCTTTCCGGTTGGAGCAGGGCCATCATCGAAGACGTGACCAAGATGCGCATTACATGTTGCACATCGAATTTCTAAACGCAACACACCTAGTTCATAATCTTCTATTTTCTTTACTTTACCTGCAGTCAATACGTCGTAAAAACTTGGCCATCCAGATCCAGAATCATATTTGGTCTCGCTCGAAAACAAAACTTCGTCACAGGCGACACAAGTATAAAACCCCTCTTCATGATGGTTCCAATATTTTCCGGTAAAAGGTCTTTCTGTGCCCCCATCGCGCACAACATAGCAAACATTTTCGGGTAATGCTCTGCCATTAAATATACTCTTGGAGGTGTCACTGACTGATTGCCGCTGCTCTATTGTATGTTCTTGATGTTTTTTTTGAGCACAGGCTTGAAAAACAAGGAAGGAGAAAACTACTAAAATCCATTTCATACCTTTACAACAACTCATATCTCTTAAAGTTCCGTTAAAATAATTGTACATTTGAAAATGCATGAAAACCTTGGGGCGAATTTTTGGAGAATTTCGTTCTCTATTTTCTTTTTTATTCTCGGATTTAACTTAATTCTTCCTGAAATGAACACCTTCATTTCTGAAATGGGTGGATCTTCTAGTAAAGGATTAATCATTACACTTTTTTCTATTAGCGCTTTACTTTCTCGACCACTTTCAGGAAAATTAGCTGACGTTATTGGGAGAAAAAAAGTCATTTATGTTGGAATACTTGTTTCCATTGTAATTACTTTACTCTACCCTATTTTCTTGAGTGTATCCTTGTTCTTAGTATTAAGATTTTTCCACGGATTAGCTGCCGGATTCACGCCAACAGGGGCAACAGCGTTAGTTACTGATTTAATCCCTGAAAAGAAAAGAGGCCATGCCATGGGTATTTGGGGCACATTTATTTCAATAGGAATTGGCGTTGGCCAAGGTCTTGGTTCTTTTTTTTACCAACTTGGTGGTTTTGAATTCCTATTTGGAAGTGCAGCAGGATTTTCTGCACTTTCTATGTTGCTAGCAATAAATATCAGAGAAACATTACCAAATCCCAAACCATTATCCTTTCATCTATTGAAAGTATCTAAAAAAGACATGATTGAAAAAGCGGTTCTACCAGCAGCAATTGCCATGGTTTTAACGGCTCCCTGTTCAGGATTTCTATTTGTTCTCACGCCTGATATCTCTGAAAATTTAGGAATTGAGATGAAAGGTCTTTATCTTGGTATTTATGCAATCCCCACGATTCTTGTGAGATTATTCTATGGACGCATGTTTGAACATGTAAAAAGAGAAATTTCGATGTTCATTGCTTGTTGTTTTTTGCTATTAAGTATAATTTTATTAATCGATACGAATGGAATCGTTAGTTTTATTTGCTCTGCATTAATTTTTGGAATTGCAACAGGGATTTCGAGCCCGACCTTGTTTGCTTGGACTGCTGATTTATCTCCGAAAAACAGAAGAGGTATTGGAGCGGGAACGGTTTTTATTGCTTTAGAACTCGGTGTAATGATTGGAAGTGCATCCACTCTAGTTTTTTATTACGACACTCCTCAATCCATTAACCATTCATTGTTCGTTGGCATTGCACTAGTCTTAACAGCCATGTGCTATTTATTTATCAGGATAAGAAAGATTTCTAAGACATAGGTTTTTCGGACAAATACCGACGAATGAGGAAATGCCCTAAATAAATTAATGGTGTTAACGAAATAGCAATCAACAATTTGAGTACGTAATTCGTTGGAGCTACAGTCAAGTATTGCTCAAACGTTAGGGCTCCAGGAATTACAAACCCAATATATAGGACAATGTAAGAATCAATTAATTGAGATATAACTGTACTACCCGTGCTTCTTAACCACACATATTTGTTTCCTGTTCTATTTTTAATCTTTTCGAACAAAATTGCATCTACTAATTGTGAGCAAAGAAAAGCGAGAATACTTCCAATAATCAATAATTGTGCTTGACCGAAAACTAAGTTGTACGAATGATTATCAGACAAGGTCGAATTTGGAATCTCAACGGCAGGAATAGCAAGCGATATTCCAACAATAAGAAAACAATATCCTATTAATCCTGATGTGATCCAAGAAATTCGTTGCACTGCTTTTTTACCATAAAACTCATTCATTAAGTCGGTTATCAAAAAAACAATTGGCCATGGTAATATTCCAACAATTGTAGTAAAAGGACCTATTTCGAAATCACCGAAATTGATTTGTAATGGTATTTCAATAAGTTTATTACTTATAAGTTCTGCTGTAACGGCATTTGTTATGAATAACCCAGCAAGAATTATAAATAACCAGTAGCGTTTTGATTGATGGGTATTAATTTCCATGCGCTAAGTAACAAAAAAACTATTTACTGGATTATCTTCCACCATAATCTAGTCGTTTCGATTTGACATACCGCTGAATATAGTATCGGCTTTTCCGAAAACTATCAATTCTTACTGAACTTCCCGCTGAATGAATAAACCTTATGTCCCCATTTGCGACTTCAATTACTAGCGCAACATGTCCCACCGATGTTGAATTTACGTTACTACCTTTAAAAAACATCAAATCACCAGGTTGAATTTCAGCTAGAGAAACGGTCTGACCTAATTCCGCTAATCCATAACTTGTACGAACTAAAGAAAAACCAAAATTTCCAAACACATAATTAATGAAGCCTGAACAATCAAAACCTGAAGGAGTTGTGCCTCCATAACGGTAAGGCACACCAAGAAAGGACTTGGCATATCCTATAAGTGCCTCTGCTTTTTCATTTGGTGGCTTTCTTACAGTTGTATCAATTTTTGGTACACTATCACCCACAACTTGTTGTGACCAGCCTGTAAGTGTCACCAACATGAAAAAAGTTATCAAAAAACTAAAGCTTATATTCGCTTTTCTCATAGCGGTTGCAAAATTATAACTATTTTCGAAAAGAAAAGCAAGAGATTGAATGCCACTAATTGATTTACAACAACTTAACAAATTGTACTACTCTATAGGAGAAGTGTCTTCCATGATGGGTGTAAATGCTTCTTTGATAAGGTTTTGGGAGAAAGAATTCGGTTTTGAGATTGCAAAAAAAACGAAAAAAGGCAACCGACTTTTTACTGTAAAGGAAATTGAAAAAATTAACAAGATTTATCAATTAGTCAAATTAGATGGCTTCACTATCGAAGGAGCAAGAAAAAAAATTAAAGGAAAGTTCGAAATTGCTAGTGAGCAATTTGTGCAAGTAAATGATGACCATATTCGTTTTCTTGAAGATCTCAAGCGCAAGCTTATCGCTATGAAATCGCACTAAACATTCTTAGATCTAAATGGTTAATTACGCATGAAACAATTTGAAGTACCTGCTTTTTATCGATCGCCTATCATAAGTAAATTAAAAGAAAAACGAAAATTAGAGGATCCGCGAAAAAAAGATTTCAGCCCTTCTCAACTATTTATCGGTCAAATCACCTTCATTCTTCCCAGACATTTTGGGTTTTGCTATGGGGTTGAAAATGCCATCGAAAAGAGTTATAGAGCCATAAGTGAAAATCCTGGAAAACGAATTTTTCTTCTGAGTCAAATGATTCACAATCCCGATGTAAATGAAGATTTACAATCTTATGGCCTATCGTTTCTTCAAGATACCCAAGGTAATCAATTGATTCCATTCGAAAGTCTCTCATCGGAAGATATAGTCATTATTCCTGCATTTGGAACTACCTTAGAAATTGAAGAAAAATTAAGAAAAAGTGGAGCAAACATTGATACCTACAATACGACCTGTCCTTTTGTGGAAAAAGTTTGGAATAGGTCAGAAAAATTAGGTGAAAATGGTCACACGTTAGTGATTCATGGAAAACATGAACATGAAGAAACACGAGCAACTTTTTCGCATAGTAAGAAGAATGCACCGAGTCTTGTTGTTCGAAATATAGAAGAAACTAAAGTTTTGGCTGATGCTATTCTTGGAAAAATTACAAATGATCAATTTTGGGAGCATTTTAAAGATAAAACATCTGAAGGATTTCAATTTCCTAAAGACTTAAATAAAATTGGGGTAGTAAACCAAACAACAATGCTAGCATCAGAGACACAAGAAATAACGGATTACTTGCGTGCTACAATGATTGAAAAATATGGTGAAGCTGAAGTAAGAGAGCACATCGCAGATACAAGGGACACTTTATGTTATGCGACAAATGACAACCAAAGTGCTACTTACGGTTTGCTAGATATTTCAGCCGATATTGCAATTGTTATTGGTGGTTACAACAGTTCAAACACAAGTCATTTGGTAGAACTTTTGGAAAGAAAATTTCCTACTTTTTATATCAAAGGTCCCTCAGAAATTGTTTCTGTCGATAATGTATCAACATTTGATATTCATCAGCAAGAATTGAGACAAGTGACATCCTTTTTGCCAAGAAAAGAAAAAATAAAAATAATCATAACCTCTGGTGCCTCTTGCCCAGACGCATTGGTAGACAATGTTATCAAAAAACTTGTAGCCTTGCATCACCCAAATGAGCCAATTGAAAAACTTATCGCAGAAATAAACTTATGAAAATTTACACGAAAAAAGGAGACTCTGGCACAACAGGATTAATTGGAGGAACGAGGGTTGCTAAAAATTCGATTCGAATTGATGCATATGGTACCGTTGACGAATTGAACTCTTACATTGGCGTTATCAGAGATTACCCCATTGATGAAGTATGTAAAACACAGTTAATTGAAATACAGGATCGTTTATTTACCATAGGATCTAGTCTAGCCTCTGATCCTGATAAATCGTCAATGAAAATTCCAGATTTGACAGAAGAGGATGTTAAACTGCTTGAAAAATGGATGGATGAAATGGATAATAAATTGCCGGTAATGAAGTTTTTTGTGCTGCCTGGAGGACACCATGTAGTCTCTTTTTCCCATGTTGCGCGATGCGTCTGTCGAAGAGCCGAGCGAATCATTGTAGATCTTAAGGAGAATGAGTTCGTCGCAGAATTGGTATTAACCTATATGAACAGGTTAAGTGATTACTTATTTGTGCTTTCTCGAAAGTTGAGTCAAGACGTTGGCGCTCAAGAACAACCATGGCATCCACGAATATAATTCACACATTGTTGAAAAAACTTTTTACGAAACTTTTGGAACCATTTGCATTTGTGAAAAATAACTCTACTTTTGCCGAAAATAACAACACAAAAACATGTTACTATGTATTGGACATTAGAACTTGCATCCTATCTTGAAGACGCCCCTTGGCCTGCAACCAAAGAAGAATTAATCGACTTTGCCATCCGGACTGGCGCACCCTTAGAAGTTGTTGAAAATTTACAAGACCTTGAAGACGAAGGAGACATGTATGAGAGTATAGAGGAAATTTGGCCCGATTACCCTTCTAGAGAGGATTTTCTTTTCAACGAAGACGAATACTAGTAAATCCCGCTTTGCGGGATTTTTTATTTTATGAACTACCTCGGACATTTGTATTTTTCAAACAATGATTTTGACCTAATGATTTGCAATTTATATGGCGATCATGTAAAAGGATCAAACTTTAATCATTATCCGGAAAAAATAAAACAAGGAATCCGCCTACATCGATCAATCGACTTTTATATAGATAATCATCCTTCCAGTCTATGTTTAAAACAACTTCTATATGCCGAATTACCGAAAGTTGCCGGAATTGCTGTTGATTTATATTTCGATCATTTACTTGCCAAAAACTGGCAAAAATTTCATCCTCAGCGTCTAACAGAATATTTAATAAACTTTTTTAATCATTCATCTCTTTATGAATTCCATATGAAGGAGCATTTTAGGGAATTTCTTTCTCAGCTTAGACGATACCGTTGGATTGAACATTATCCGAGTGATGAAGGATTACAAAAACTCTGCGAAGGGGTTTCTCGTAAAATTTCTTTTGAAAATTCATTAATTCAAGCACCTCAGCTTTTTAGGAAGTATGAAGAACAAGTAAATGAAGCATTCTATACTTTTATGAATGATGCACGTAATAATTTCAACGTATGAGATTCACATGCCCTGTAATTACTTTATATTCATCTAAATCAGGATTTTTATACATGATTTTCCAAACATACGTACCCACCTGTGATAATTCCCCGTTGAAATGACCATTCCATCCTTTTTCAGCATTAAAAGATTGGAAAATTAGTTCCCCCCAACGGTCATATATTTCCAATTCAAAATTTGCTGGATCGAAACCATTGGTAAAAACAGGAACAAATAAATTGTTATGTTCATCCCCGTCTGGCGTGAAAGTATTTGGAATGTAAAATATCTCATCTCCTTTCACTTGAATATAAAGTATTGTAGAATCAGTGCATCCAAATTGATTTTCAACCAACATATAAACTTGATAATTGCCCTCTGTAAAAGGATATGTATAAGTGTAAACTGACGGAATCTCTTCTTCAATGACCGATCCATCACCTAGTTGAAGATAATATTGTGTTACCCCCTCAGAGTTATTAAAAAAATTAATTTCTGGACTGTCACTAGTGGTAATTAAAGGTTCTGCCGACAAATTGGCAATTGGTTTTGGGTTCACAAGGATAGACGTAGAAATGACATTTTCACATCCATTAAGATCAATACCAGTGATTGAATAATTAGTAGTTGTTAATGGTGAAAATTGTGAAGTAGAACCATTTCCTTGTGGTATCCAATTATAGGTAAGCGCACCCGAAACACTAATTTGCACAGTTTCACCAACACAAATCGATTGACTTGGAGTTATCGAAAGTAGTGGGAGTGGATTTACGATAAGATTGATTGAATCTTTTGAAGAACATCCTAAATTATCATATCCAATAACTTGAATTAATTGAGAATTATTTGCGGTAAGTAACTGGCTATTTGCATTTTGATTTATTAAGCTAGGCGTTACCCATTCATAAAAAGTTCCTCCACTAACAGTTGTAAGTACGGACTCTCCAATGCACGCAGGATTATTATCCAATGAAAGCTGAATATTTGGGGCTTGTTGTACAATAACTGTTACGTTTAAATTACTCGAACAACCGTTAACATCTGTTCCTGTTAAGTTAAAAACAGTGGTCTGAGCAGGCGAAACAGTAAGATTCCCATTAGTGTTTATCGAACCGATGGTTGGTGTCCAAACGTATGAATCTGAACCAAGCGGGGTAAGGATCGCAGTATCTCCTTGACAAATTATTGCCCCCTGACATGATAATAGCGGTAGCGAATTTACAATAAGCTCAAGTACAACTGTAGAATCACAACCTAAACTAGATTGAAATACTTGTGTATAAGTCCCAGCTGATGAAATTTGTTGTGGACCTAGGTTGTAGACGTCTCCTTGACAGATTTGCGCTACAATAGAATCTATATTTGTTGGATTTACCGTCAAGGATAAGGTGACTACTGAATCGCATCCGTACACTGTTTGAAGAGAGTCTATATAAATTCCTGCATTATCAATGAGCAAATTGTCAAAATTAAAACTCTCATTGTCACAAATGGCTGCATTCACATTCGTATAAATGTTTGGATATACTGTTACCGTCACTTGATCGGTTGTTGGACAAACACCTGGATTACTTGCCAATGATGTTGTCACCGTGTATATCTGTGTAATAGGTGAATTTCCAAAGTTTGTTAAGGTAACACTAGGATTAGATACATTCGTTGCGCTTAAACCAATTGCAGGCGACCAACTATATACATTACTCGGACTGGATATGGATCCAATTTGACCATTTTCTCCAGTACAAATAGAAAGATCAGGACCAGCATTAGAAGTTGCCTGATCTGTATAAATAATTACGTTTCGAACCGAATGTTGGTCTGTTGAACCTCCTGTTGATGCTGTAAACCCCATGTAACCTACAAAATTTATAGGAAAATTAGCCGTTAAATATTGGGTATTATTAATAAATACGGTAACGGCACCGTTCAAATAAGTGATTTTTACCGGTTGATAATTGTTACTTCTCATAAATCCCAAAGAATTCGTTGTATTATCTATTTTGACTATACCTGCGTTGCATTCGCCATACCCAACTCCAGAATAAATCTGTAACTCAGGGTTAGGCCCCCCACAATTGTTCCATGTATCCAATATTACTTTCAATCCATTTGCTGTTCCAGGAATTCCTACGCCTTGTCCATTGACAAAACCAGAAGGAGGGACATCTAGAAAACAAAAAGCAAGTCCGTCGGCGGCGCTTCCTCCCCAAATTCTATAATCAAATTCAACTGTCCATTTAGAACATAATGAAGGATTTATGGGGGTACCATAAAATACTCCGCCACTCTGATTTCCAGATGCATTGGTCAAAATTAATTCATTAGGACTTGCATCTAAATCTCCTCCAGTATCACCGGTGTAGGCGTTACCAGTTAAGTTCCAACCAATGGTATTAATATTAGGGGTGCCATTTAACTCAGCAAAAACAAAAGTTTGTGAAGCGCATTGATAATCAAGGAGAAATATTGTAAAAAGAATTACGTAATATCTTAGTTTTCGCATTCGCCTAGGACTTTTTTAACATCATTTAGTTGCTAAAATTACTTAATTTTATTGGAATTAATCCTAACTTAGTGTATTTTTGACACATACAAAACAATATGGACAAAAAAAACAAACAAATTGAAGATTTTAATTCCTTTCATATCGTAGTGTTTGGTGGAGATGGAGATTTAGCTTTACGGAAAATATATCCTGCACTATTCCATCGCCAACAAGACGGGCAGTTTTCAAAAGATTTTAAGCTGATTGCCATCACAAGAAAAAAACCAAACAAACCAGTATTCACGCAAGAATTGATAAAATTTTTAAAGGCTTCAGAAGGCGATCGTATGAAGTTGGAAGAAATTGAATATTTTGCAAAGCAAATCGAACTTATTCAAGTTGAGAATCAAGAGACCGAGAGTTACTATGAGTTAGCCAATTTACTTAATGAAAACCCTCACTATCAGCATATTTATTATTTTTCAACACCTTCTTCGGCATTTGGCCCAATCTCTAGAGCTTTAAAAAATGCAGGATTAGTCAACGAAAAGAGTAAGGTAGTCATTGAAAAACCTTTGGGACACAGTTTGGCCTCTTCAAATGCAATTAATGAAGAAATTTCAGAGGCCTTTAAAGAACATCAAATTTATCGCATAGACCAGAAACCGTTCAAAATTTAATGGTCCTACGCTTTGCAAACAATTTATTTGAAAGGGCATGGGATTCTGAACACATTGAAAACATACAAATTACCGTTGCCGAAAGTTTAGGTGTAGAAAAGAGAGCAGCCTATTACGATAACAGTGGAGCACTATTAGATATGGTTCAAAATCATTTGTTACAGTTGCTTTGTCTTGTTGCTATGGAACCACCTTCACTATTAGAAGCCGATGAAGTCCGTAATGAAAAACTGAAAGTATTACGATCACTTCGTCCCCTAACTAAAAAAACTGTTCAAACGGATACCGTCAAGGGTCAATATACGCGAGGAACTATAAAAGGAGAACAAGTAAACTCTTACCTAGAAGATATTGAAAAGTACAATTCTAAAACGGAAACTTTTGTTGCAATAAAAGCATTTGTGGACAATTGGCGTTGGAAAAATGTGCCTTTTTATTTACGTACTGGTAAACGTATGATTAAACGATACTCAGAAATTGTAATCAACTTCAAGGAAGTTCGGCACAACATCTTTCCTTCAAAAGAGAAGTTGAACAATAATAAATTAATTATTCGATTGCAACCAGAGGAACGTATAGAATTAGTCCAAATGACTAAAATACCAGGTCCTGGAGGCTATCGATACAAACCAGTTGCTTTAAAACTTGACTACAGTGACTCCTTTAAAGATCGTTTCCCAGAAGCATACGAACGTCTAATTATTGACGTCATCAGAGGAAATCAAACCTTATTTATGCGACAAGATGAATTGCAAGCAGCTTGGACATGGATTGAGTCAATTACAGAAGGTTGGAAAGCTGCAAATCAAGGAAATATCCTTTATGAAGCCGGGACATGGGGACCAGGAGACCTCATTCTTTCCGAAGAAGGTAGTTGGATTACAAAAACTTGGAAAGAATAATGATTAAAGAATTTAAGGATAAAGAAAAATACCTAAGTGCTTTGTTGGAGGACTTTTCTCATACTGTGCTGAACGCTATCAAAAAGAAAGGTTTTGCAACTGTTCTGCTTTCTGGCGGATCAAGCCCTCTAGAATTTTATGAACGACTGTCCACGACAATTCTTCCTTGGGAGTGCATTCGTATTGGTCTTGTAGATGAACGTTTCGTCGATCCAACGGATGACTTTTCAAACGAGAAATCACTACACACCCATCTATTGAAAAACAAGGCGAGTAAGGCATCATTTTATGGAATGGTTGTAAGTTCAACAGATATTCTCTCTAATTGGGAAATCATAGAGAAAACTTACTCAATGTTCATTGAAGCCGACTATATTCTCTTAGGAATGGGTGAAGATGGACATACTGCATCTATTTTTCCTAACGATATTAATTCGGACTTGACATTTGAAACGAATAACCTGAGTGCAATCACAAACGCACCTAAATATCCAATCAAGCGAATTACTTGCACACCTAAATTAATAAAGAGCTCAACTCATGTAGTGCTTGTGTTAACAGGAGAGAGAAAAAAGTCAGTTTACGAGGAAGCTCAAATTTCACAATTACCCGTTTCTAAATTTACGAATCACATTCACCAAATTTTCATATATCTATGAATGCTAAAATAATCGAGATTACTGAACGAATTATTCAAAGAAGTAAGGAAACGCGCTCCGCTTACCTTAAACAAGTTGAAGAAGCATTTGAAACAGAGGTGTCGAGGAATAAGATGCATTGTGGAAATCTTGCACATGCTTTTGCTGGATGTGAAACACATGACAAAGAAAAACTTGCGCAAAACTCTGCAAAAAACATTGGAATAATTACAGCCTATAATGATATGTTATCGGCTCACAAAGTCTATGAAAATTACCCCGAAAAACTAAGGGTTTATGCCAGAGAATTTGGAGCAGTTGCTCAGGTAGCCGGAGCAGTTCCTGCAATGTGCGACGGTGTCACACAAGGTCAGCCTGGAATGGAATTGTCTTTGTTTAGTCGTGACGTGATTGCGATGTCAGCAGCAGTTGGTCTTTCACACAGTATGTTCGATGGGGTTCTCTGTCTGGGGATTTGTGATAAAATTGTTCCCGGATTGTTAATAGGTTCTTTACGTTTTGGTCACTTACCTACAGTTTTTGTTCCAGGAGGACCAATGCCAAGTGGGATAAGTAACGAGGAAAAAGCAAGAATTCGTCAAGAATTTGCCGAAGGAAAAATCGGCAGAGCAGAATTACTGAAAGGAGAATCGGACTCATACCATTCTCCCGGAACCTGTACTTTTTATGGTACGGCCAATAGCAATCAAATGCTCATGGAAATCATGGGTCTTCATTTGCCAGGATCGAGTTTTGTTAATCCCGGAACACCACTTCGCGATGCCTTAAATCGTGAAGCAGTACGCACTATTCAAGAAAATGCACAACTTGGATTAGAACGTGCTATCGGTAATATTTTAGATGAAAAAGCTATAGTTAATGGAATTATAGGCCTTCTAGCTACGGGAGGCTCAACAAATCACACGATTCACTTAATTGCCATAGCTCGTGCTGCAGGCATCATCATAAATTGGGATGATATGTCTGATCTATCTGAGGTAGTTCCGCTGCTTACCCGCATGTATCCAAACGGAGCGGCAGATGTAAACCATTTTCATGCAAGTGGTGGGATGGGATTTGTAATCCATACTTTGCTCGAGAACAACTTGCTACATGATGACGTTATGACCATTGTTGGTAAAGGATTAATTTTGTACACGAAAGAGCCTTTTTTACAAAATGGAGAGCTAGTTTGGCGCGATGGAGCAAAGGAAAGTCTTAATAACTCAATAATTCGTCCAGTAAGAGATCCCTTTTCTAAGGATGGAGGAATAAAAATCCTAAAAGGAAATATTGGTCGATCCGTAATAAAAACAGCTGCAGTTGCCGAAGACCAATTGATAATTGAAGCGCCTGCAATCGTTTTTAATGAACAGGAAGAGCTAATTACGGCATTTAAAAATGGTGAATTAAACAAAGATTTCGTTGCGGTATTACCCTTTCAAGGCCCGAAACAAAATGGAATGCCTGAACTTCATCAATTAACCCCTACCCTTACTGTTCTTCAGAAGAAAGGATTCAAGGTCGCCCTTGTAACGGATGGAAGAATGTCCGGCGCTTCCGGTAAAGTTCCAGCTGCTATTCACCTCACTCCAGAGGCACATGAGGGAGGGAATATCGCTAAAATTCAAACCGGAGATATCCTTCGCCTAGATGCTACTAAAGGGGAATTAACGTGTTTAACTCCACAATTTCAAGTGCGTGAAGTACGTGTAAAAGACAACTTTGCCATCCATTATGGTCGTGAATTATTCAGTAATGCCCGTAAAATAGTGACCTCTAGTGAGGAGGGTGCAAGTTTTCTACTTTAGGCGCTGTTATTAATGAAATAACTACGGATGATACTAAAACACCCACGACTATTAATAGAGAAACTGAAGCGTCAATATGAAAAATTGGTGCGAATACCATTTTGCAGCCGATAAACGTAAGAATAACCGCAAGGCCATATTTCAATTTAGAAAATTTATCAATAGAATTGGCTAAAAGAAAATACATCGAGCGTAGGCCTAATATGGCAAATATATTAGACATATAAAGTATAAAAGGATCATCTGGAGCTATGGCAAAAATCGCTGGTATTGAATCTATTGCAAAAATTAGGTCAGTTGATTCGACTACCGCCAAAACCAAAAGTAATCGAGTCCCGAATCTATAATTATTGTGCCTCACAATGAATTTATCGTCGTAATAATGGTTAGATACTGGAATAAACTTTCGAATTACACGCGCACCGAAAGATTTACCGAAATCTTCATTCGTATGCTCATCTTTGGGCAGTGCAGATTTAATTCCCGCCCAAATTAAGAAAAACCCGAAAATTGTTAAGACTAAATTCACCTCCAACGACATTCCTCCTATTTGTATTTCAGGCAGATACGTCATTCGAATAAGCTCTATCCCTGAAAAAATAAAAAGTGCTCTAAAAACAATTGCCCCGATAATTCCCCAAAATAATACTTTGTGCTGTAACTCATCTTTTAAGTTGAAGTAGTTAAAAACTAAGATGAATACAAATAAATTATCGATTGAGAGAGCTTCCTCTATCCAATACGCCGATTGAAATTGTGCAAATTTATCGAACCCTTCTTGCAAATAAATGAATCCACTGAATGACATGGCCAATGTAATCCAAACAATCGTCCAAGACAAGGCCTCTTTATTTGAAATCACATGAGATTTTTTATTAAAAACTCCGAGATCTAAAAAAAGCATCAGGAGAATTACCCCAACAAAAACACCTATGATTAGTGGGTGATCAAATCCTGACATAAAATCTTATTTATTGTTTAACAAATAGGATACTGCATTCGCGGCGTTTACAAAAGAGCCCGTGATACATACTTGGCTCATATTTCCCTTTGCTTCACCTTTCTTTTTACCAGGTATGGCAATAGATTTTGTATAAGGCTCTGCGGTTTTCATAATGATTGAAGCAACCTCTTCGGCATTTAACTCGGGGAAATATCCACGAATTAATGCGGCAACACCCGCAGTTGCGGGACAAGCCATACTTGTCCCAGATGCATCTTCGTATTTACCATCCGGCACCGTAGAGTAGATATCCACACCGGGAGCAAAAACATCTACAGTAGTCGCTCCATAATTTGAGAAATCAGCCAATAATTTAGCCCCTAACTTCGAACTACTTGCTCCAATTTCTAGCCAATTTTTAGCTTTCGTACCGTTAGATAATATTCTTGTTGGATATGAATCCTCTAGGTCTTTATTTTTTGCATCATTTCCAGCAGCATGCACTAATAAAACATCTTTCGCTGCCGCATACTGTATTGCTTCGTCCACTATTGATTTGTGTGGTGTGTAATATTTTCCAAAAGACATATTAATTACTTTTGCTCCATTATCTGCAGCATATCTTATGGCGTTTGCAACATCTTTATCTCGTTCATCTCCATTCGGAACAGCACGTAACACCATGATTTTTGCATTGGAAGCAATTCCGTCTATACCTATTCCATTACCTCTTTTCGCGGCTATAATACCAGAAACATGAGTACCATGCATCGCGTCTGGACCTTCGTAGCGATTACATCCGTAATAACGCTCTGTTAAATTATTTGGGTCATCTCCAACCACCATACGTCGAACTGAATCCGCATCAATAGCATTCATTTTTATTTGACCAGATAAACTTTTAACAGCTCCCGAAATTTGATTGTCTAACTCACTTGCAGGATATACAAGCATGATTGCTCCAACCCGTTTCTTTATTTCTCATTTTCATCTTTAGGTATATATGCCTTATTCGTTTTTCTCGAAAACACGCCGTTGGAAGATGCTTTCACATTTTCCATATAATTTGATAAAACACTAAGCTGTGCAAACTGCTGTTCGGTCTTAGCCTTTTCTCTTTCATAATCTTGCTTTAACTGCTTATATTTTTCAAAACGTTCTTTATCACCTGCACTTAGTTCATTTTCTTTTTTGTCAGAGAAGTATCTTTTTTCAATTCTATACATTCTTGCCAACTCTAGTGCTTCAGCGTCAATATCCCCACCTGGTCCTCCAAGGAAAGACCAACCATGTACATCATCTATGTAACCATTTTTATCGTCATCGATCCCATTATTTGGTATTTCACCTTTATTTGTCCAAATAACATCTTTTAAGTCTGGATGATCCGTTTCAACGCCGCTGTCAATAACAGCAACAATAACCTCTGTCGCACTTTTACCTTCGAGTAATTTATAGGCTTTTTCAGCACCAACTCCATATATTTTCGATTCTTTCGGATCATTTAAGTACCAATTTACAGGAGCCTTTGGTTTAGCTTGGGAAAATGTCGCACCTACAAAAACTATTTGGGCGATTACTAAAAACTTGAGTTTCATGGAATTTAATTATTGAGAGACGAAATTACTCAATTATCGCCGAAACAGGTCTAAAAATGTGTAATAACTTTTTTTCAAGAGTGTCTAACAAAAAGCTATTTTTGTTGTTCTATTCAAACAGAACAGAATTATGGAAAAAGTACAATGTTTAATTATCGGGTCAGGCCCAGCGGGATATACAGCGGCAATTTATGCAGCTCGAGCAGACATGAAACCAGTTTTATACCAAGGGATGCAACCTGGTGGACAATTGACCACTACCAATGAAGTGGAAAATTTTCCGGGATATCCACAAGGAATTACAGGTCCAGAAATGATGATGGAATTAGAGGCACAAGCGAAGCGATTTGACGCTGATATCCGCTTTGGTTTCATAAACAAAGTAGACTTTTCAGGAGATATTCACAAGTGCTGGACAGAGGATGGTCATGAAATTCACGCGGAGACAGTCATTATTTCAACGGGAGCTAGTGCCAAGTATTTAGGCCTTGAAAGTGAGCAAAAATACCTATCAAATGGCGGTGGAGTATCCGCATGTGCGGTCTGTGATGGTTTTTTCTATAGAGGTCAGGAAGTGGTAATTGTAGGAGCAGGAGATTCAGCATGTGAAGAAGCGCACTACCTTTCAAAACTATGCACAAAAGTAACAATGCTTGTCAGAAAAGACGAATTTCGGGCCTCAAAAATCATGGCAGACAGAGTGAAGAAAACTCCGAATATCACTATCCTATTCAATACGGAAACGCTTGAAGTTTTAGGTGATGAAAATGTGGTAACTGGAGCCAAAGTAATAAACCGTGTTACGGCTGAAGAACAAACAATTCCATGCACTGGATTCTTTGTTGCTATTGGTCATCAGCCCAACACAGAGATATTCAAAGGGTATATCAATTTAGACGAAACAGGATACATCAAATACGAACAACCAGGTACTAGCAAGACCAATGTGCCTGGTGTTTTTGTTGCTGGAGACGCTGCAGACAGGACATACCGCCAAGCAATTACAGCTGCTGGAACAGGCTGTATGGCCGCTTTAGATGCTGAAAGGTATTTAGCAGCGAAACATTAACAACTAATAATACTTAAATTTACAGTCGGAAGTTTTCCGACTTTTTTTTTGCTATGAAGGTATTCCATTTATCCAAAAAAGTAACAGGTACTTTTAGTCCGCAACAATTGTTGCTCTCAGAAGAACAACCAAAAATTTCTAAATACCTTGGAAATCTGAATGAACTTTCAGCATTTGAAAATCAAATTCATCTCAAGAAATCTCTATTTACGGATAGTCAGCGACGCGATTTACATGAGGTTCTAGTAAGGAATTATCAAGACAAACATCTTCCAAAAGCCAAAACATCTATCGAGTTATTAAATAAACCAACCACATTCACGGTCACTACTGGGCATCAGTTGTGTTTATTTTCCGGACCTAGTTATTTTATTTATAAAATTCTTCATACGATTCGACTAGCACATAAATTAAAAGAATCGTATCCAAATTATGACTTTGTTCCAATTTATTGGATGGCTTCAGAGGACCATGATGTTGAAGAAATAAAATCACTTCAATTATTTAACCAACGCATCGAGTGGGAAGAAGCGCTGAGTGGTGCCGTTGGCGAATTAAGCACCAAAGGACTATCAGAGGCAATCACCAAGCTTCAATCGTTGTTTAGAGATGAAATCGTTGATGAACTCAAAGAAGTCACAAGCCTTAAGAATCAGGTAACATATGGTTCTTATGTATTTGATTTTGTTACTCATCTTTTTCGAGATTTTGAGTTAGTGGTGTTAGACCCTCAACAAGAGGATTTGAAAAAACATTTCATCCCAATAGCAGAAAAGGAGTTAGCTACACAGTTTTCTTTTCAAGCAGTAAGTGAAACTAATGAAACGCTTGAAAAAGAAGGGCTTCATCGACAAATTTCTCCGCGAGAAGTGAATTTATTTCATTTGTCAGACGGAAAACGTCGCCGTATTATTCCTGAAACGAAAGGCTTTTCTATAGGGGATTCTTTTTATACACTAAGTGAACTTATTTCATCTTTTCAATCCTCCCCTACTACCTGTTCACCAAATGTTGTTCTCCGTCCTGTTTATCAAGAGTTAATTCTTCCAAATATCGCATATGTTGGTGGTGCAGGAGAATTAAGTTACTGGATGCAATTAAAAACTGTTTTCGAAAGGAGTCAGGTTACTTTCCCCATTCTACAGATGCGCAAGAGTTTTCAAGTCATTGACGAAAAAACACTTTTGAAGTGGTTTGATCTTGGTTTTACAGAAATAGATTTATTTAAGTCGGAAGAGCAGCTCATTCGTTCCTACACAACGCGTAAGATGAATGAAGAAATTTCTTTTAATTCCTCAATTGCAGCTTATGAAAATTTAGAAAATGAACTACGAAAAATTGGTAGATTAGTCGGCGGTGAACTGGATAAATGGATTGGGGCTGAACTAGCTAAACTTGAAAAACAAGTACTTCAAATTGAACAGAAATTAAAAAAGACAATCAAGCAAAAACATGAAGATCAACTAAAATGGATTGAAAAACAGAAGACACGGCTGTTTCCTTTTGGAAATCTTCAAGAAAGAACAGTGAATTTTTTTCACTTTTGCTCAGATGGTAAGATTAACGAACGACTTCACATGTTTTACAAGGAAATCGACCCATTTGACCCATCACTTGTTCTTTTGGTAATTTAACGTACCTTTGTGTCATAAATACACTTAGAAAATGAATCAAAACGGAATTCGTGGAATATTCGAAAAAAATCAAGTTATACCAGTGGTGACATACCACAATCAGGATGAAGTTGATCGATCCGTTCAACATCTAATGCACTTGGGAATATCCTGTATAGAAATTACTTTACGAACTACTTATGCATTTGAAGCCATCCGTTATGCCAAAGAAAAATACGGAAAGGAGTTTGAAATTGGTGTGGGCACCGTTACGACGCGAAGTCAAATTGAACGCGTAACAGAACTTGGTGTTGACTTTATGGTGAGTCCGGGAATCTGCAAAGAACTAGCACCATATTTTGAACAAAGTTTAACCCCATTCGTTCCGGGAGTAGCAACCCCATCAGAAATAATTCTAGGTTTTCAATTAGGCTGGGATACATTTAAGTTTTTTCCTGCCAATCTATACGGCGGTATTCCCGCATTGAAAACTTTTGGACAAGTATTTCCGAATGTACGATTTTGTCCAACTGGAGGAATCAAAGAAAACGACTATCTCGATTATTTAGCATTGGAAAATGTAGTCGCGGTCGGTGGTTCTTGGATGAACACTTAAAAAATAAATTAAATCTTTATTAATTTTTTACGCAACGAACTGAAAAACCGTCTGTTTTGTTTCTCGCATACCTATCTGCACTTTCTGAGACATAACTTAAGTTTCTATCCAATGATGTTCCAAAATCATATTCCGTTGTGCTCCACCAATCGCCAAATGTCCCCATATATCCAAATCCATTAGAATACCTTGCACCACCTGGCAGGAGTGATAAGCCGCTCAAATTAGATGCACCAGTATTAGGAAAAGCCCATAGCGACGAAGTACTTTTCATTTTCCCACCAGCCACCAAATCTCCACCAAGCAAATTGGTCAATTGCGTCCATTCTTCATCGGAAGGAACGTGCCATCCGATTGGACATACATTCCTAGAATCCGTAACAGCATACCAATTGTACAATTTACCATAAATCGAGTCGTTGAAGCTATTATTTTCATAATACACCCAAGCACCTGTCGTTAAATTTGCCCATTCCGTTTCTGCGGTAACATTTGGTATTGGATCACCGTTTTGATATTT
>JBIJBD010000023.1:0-20157 GCA_044345395.1 Crocinitomicaceae bacterium
ATCCTAATTCATAAATATCAACAGGTATTTCTGGGTAGTAAATTGTTTTTAACATATTTACAATTTTATTTTCAAGATCTATGCTCATGCATTACAATATTTCAGTGCTTCGATTTTTAAGCGTTTAATCATACCATTTAATCCGTTTGATCGGGTAGGCGAAAGGTGTTCTTGCAGTCCAATTTTGTTAATTATTCCGAAATCATAGGCAACTAATTCTTGTGGGTTTACCTTGTCAACTAGGCGAATGAGTAATGCAATTATTCCTTTGGTGATTATCGCATCTGCATCTGCCGAAAATTCGATCTTTTGATTATTTCCATTTGTTTTAAGCCAAACACGGGATTGGCAACCTTCTATTAATAAATCGTCCGATTTATCTCGTTCATCGAGTAAAGGCAATTCTTTACCTAACTCGATAAGGTATTCATACTTTTCCATCCAATCCTCAAACATTTCAAATTCAAAAAAAATGTCTTCCTCTCTTTGTTGAATTACCCCCATCACTTTAACATGTTTAAACTTTTTTCAAAGGCTTCAACAAACAGATCTATCTCTTGTTTCGTATTGTAAAAAGCAAACGAAGCACGTACAGTACCAGGTATTTTAAAAAAATCCATAAGTGGCTGTGTACAATGATGTCCTGTCCTCACCGCAATACCTTGCTTGTCGAGTAAGGTACCAATATCAAACGGATGTATTCCCTTCACTGCAAATGAAACAACACTGGTTTTATTTTTTGCTTCGCCGATTATTTTAAGGCCTTCAAAAGTATCTAAGATATCTTCTGCATATTTAGCTAAAAAACGTTCGTGTTCTTCTGCCGCTTTCAAGTCAATTGAATCTAAAAATTCAAATGCCTTTCCCAAACAAATTCCTCCTGCAATATGTGGTGTTCCAGCTTCAAATTTAAAAGGAAGTTCATTATAAGTCGTGCGCTCAAAGGTTACTTTCGAAATCATATCACCGCCACCTTGATAAGGTGGCATCGCATCTAGTAATTCTTCTTTGCCATACAACACGCCGATTCCTGTTGGTCCGAAAACCTTGTGACTGGAAAATACGTAAAAATCACAATTTAAATCTTTAACATCGATTTTAGTATGTTGTATACTTTGCGCACCATCAACGAGCACTTTTGCACCAACGGCATGCGCCTTGGCAACAATTTCTTTAATGGGATTTATTGTTCCAAGTGTATTGGATATGTGTGTGATGGCAACAAGTTTAGTTTTTTTTGATAAAATTTGTTCAAAAGTGTCCATTAAAAGTTCACCCTTTTCATTAATAGGCGCTACGCGCAGATGAAGACCTTTTCGCATACAAAGCATTTGCCAAGGCACTATATTCGAATGGTGTTCCATGGCTGAAATTACGATTTCGTCTCCGGCTTTTAATAATTCTCCAAATGACGATGCAACCAAGTTAATGCCATCGGTGGTTCCTTTGGTAAAAATGATTTCTTCACTTTTTCTTGCGTTGAGGTATCGTTGAATTTTTTTTCTTGATTCTTCATATTCTGTAGTTGCCTTTTGGCTCATAAAATGAACACCTCGGTGAATATTTGCATTTTCTTTAGAGTAGAATTTGTTTATCGCATCTAATACAAGCTGAGGCTTTTGGGAGGTAGCACCGTTGTCAAAATAGATTAAGTTTTTACCGTAAATCTGTTGCCTTAATGCAGGAAATTGTTCGCGAATTTCTCTTACGCTAAAGGTTTTTTTTTGTGCTTCACTCATGGTCTACAAAATTACGAAAAAGGTTGTTTTTACTTGTTGATAAAACAAAAAACTCTTATTTAGGTTGCAATTCAACATAAGGAATGAGTAATTCTTCCATTGAAATACCGCCATGTTGGAATGTATTGCCGTAAAAATTCACGAAATGATTGAAATTATTCGGATACACAAAAAAATCTTGTTCTCTACAAAAGACAAATTCAGCAGACAATCGAAGGGTAGGTAGGTGCGCATCCTTTGGTTGTTTGATGGAAAAGACCTCCTTACCATTATAACTTAATCCTCTTGCGGTTTTATACCGAAGATTTGCATTTAAATTCCGATCACCGACAATTTTTACTGGATTATTTACTTTAATAGTTCCATGATCTGTAGTTATCACCAATTTGTGTTTGGCTTCAGCCGCTTTTTTGATAATCTCAAAAAGGGGAGAATGTTCGAGCCACGAAACTGTGATGGATCGATAAGCAGCTTCATTTTCTGCGAGTTCTCTTATCACCTCCATCTCTGTGCGAGCGTGTGACAACATGTCGACGAAATTGTAAACAATGAAATTTACGTCTTGCTCTTTGAGTTGGTGAAAATTGTCTGCAAACTTTTTTCCTGCCTCAAAGTTTGTGATTTTAGTATAGGTCCATTTACAATTTTTCCCTAATCTTTTGAGATTTGCTTCTAAAAAATCTTTTTCATGTAAATTTTTGCCTCCTTCATCTTCTTCATTTTTCCAAAGTGATGGAAATCTTTTTTCCATTTCTATTGGCATCAATCCCGAGAAAAAGGCATTGCGTGCGTAGTGTGTCGCTGTCGGAAGGATTGAATAAATAATATCCTCAACATTTTTTGTGTAGAACTGTGAGATCAAGGGTTCAATAACTTTCCATTGATCGAATCTCAAATTGTCAATGACCAACACAGTGAGTTTTTCTGCACCAATTTTTGGTGCAATTTTCTCTTTTATGACTTGGTGAATCATAGTTGGCGCATCATTTCCTGACATCCATTCTAAGTATTGGTCTTCAATAAAATCAGCAAATACATGATTGGCTTCTTTCTTTTGCATCTCCAAAATTTCTTTCATGCCAGACTCTTTACTTTTCTCTAGTTCTAATTCCCAAAAAACCAATTTTTTGTAAAGGTCTTTCCAATCTTCAGCATCTAAGCGATCGTTGAGTAACTGGCCAAGTTGTCGAAATTCTTGCTGGTAATTAGCATTGGTTTTTTCTTTGACGAGCTTTCCTTGATCTAACAACCTTTTTACACTTAAAAGAATTTGGTTTGGATTTACTGGCTTGATTAAATAATCGGCAATTTTACTACCAATTGCCTCCTCCATGATATGCTCCTCTTCACTTTTGGTAATCATTACAACCGGAACAAGCGGATGTGACTCTTTCAACCTAGTTAGCGTCTCTAGACCAGAAAGTCCAGGCATATTTTCGTCTAGAAATACAATGTCAAAATTAGATTCCTTAATTTTATCTAAGGCATCCCGACCGTTTGTAACAGGTGCGACATGATATCCTTTACTTTCTAAGAAGAGTAAATGCGGTTTTAATAATTCTATTTCATCGTCCGCCCAAAGAATTTTTACCTGCATTTCCTTTATTTTTAATAGATTTGATATGAATTTTAAAGATACTCAATTGCGCCCGAATTTACTTCGTAATAACAAAAAGAAAATAATTAACGACCCTGTATATGGTTTTATTACAATTCCAGATGAATTAATTTTTGATGTAATCGAGCACCCGTATATGCAACGGCTTAGGCGCATTATGCAATTGGGTTTGAGTCATATGGTATACCCCGGAGCAATACACACACGATTCAATCATGTGCTTGGTGCGATGCATTTGATGTCCCAAGCCATTCAAAATATCCGTCGGAAAGGGCATGAGATTACTCAAGAAGAAGAGCGTGCTGTTTTACTCGCTATTTTATTGCATGACATTGGTCATGGACCATTCAGTCATGCGCTAGAATATGATATAGTAAATGGCGTTAGTCATGAAAAAATTAGTAGTTTCTTTATACAAAAATTAGCCGAAGCCTTTGGGGATGATATGAAGCGTGCTCTATTAATTTTTCAAAATACTTACGGAAAACCATTTTTACATCAACTTGTATCGAGTCAGTTAGATATGGATCGTTTGGATTATTTGAATCGAGACAGTTTCTATTCAGGGGTTAGTGAGGGAATTATTGGAACGGACCGATTAATTGAAATGCTAAATGTGCATAATGGTAATTTGGTATTGGAGGAAAAAGGTATCTACTCAATAGAGAAATTTATCGTTGCTCGGCGTTTAATGTATTGGCAGGTATATTTACATAAAACGGTTGTTGCAGGTGAAAATATGTTGATTCATGCATTAAGAAGGGCTAAAGAACTTTCTTTAGACGGTAAGCCACTTTTTGCCAGCCCTTCCTTATCCTTTTTTTTATCACAAGAAATTAAGGAGGCAGACTTTATAAACAATCCGCAGGTATTAGTCCATTTTGCAAATTTGGATGATTATGACATTTTGGGAGCGATTAAAGTTTGGCAGTATCATGATGATAAAATACTATCAACCTTATCTTCCGCTTTAGTAAATCGCAAATTGTTTAAAATTGAAATTTCGAAAGATCCTTTCAGTGAGGATAGAATCAACTTAGAGAAGGAGATGGTTAGAAGTTTATACCAGTTAAATGCCGACGAAGTAAACTATTTTGTTTATTCCGATATTTTAACAAATAAAGCTTACAACCAACACAAACAAAATATCAATATGCTTATGAAAAGCGGTGAAATCATTGACCTAACAAAAGCATCTGATAACCTTAATATATCTGCTTTGGCGCAACCGGTTGAGAAGTATTTTATTTGTTATCCTGTTGCTTAATTTGTTTTTTTGCGGAATTCGTTGTTTGTATAGTTTTATTCAAAACGGCTGAAGTAGGGATTGTTATCAAAGCACCTTCCTCTGTTTTAATGTAGATAAAAAAGAATGATACATCCTGAAGTTCACCTTCCACATCAAACTCTTTGTCTAATACCCGAATGTAATTTCCAATTTTCAAGGGATGATTAAAAAATAAGATTAAACTCGCGGTAATATTGCTCAAAATTGACCATTGAGCAAAAAAAGCGATGCCTAACACGGTTACTACGGATGTTAAAAAAACAATTAAATCTGTTTTATCAATATTCCATATTGCTGCTAAAATTGTAGCCAATGTGAGCAAAATAAAGAGATTTATAATACGATGCGTGATTCGTTTTCTTTTGGTATCAAAGTCAATTTTAGCCAGAATATTGTTCACTGCTCTATTCGCAGCAAGTTTAACCGCCATGAGCAATACAAAGGCAATTATAGATTTAATCACAAGTAATTCAAGTTCTGTCATGAGTTTAGTGTTTTAGCAATATTCCAATAGCCATCTAATTCATTCAGCGTAAGCTCGTGAATGATTTTTTCATCCGCTTTAATTAGTTCCTCCATCAGTTTAAACCTCTTCATAAATTTACGGTTACTCGCATCTAATGCACTCTCGGGAGACACTTCGATAAAACGGGCATAGTTCACTAATGAAAAAAGTACATCGCCAAATTCTTCCTCTTTTTTTGAAGGATCTTGACCATGTAGAACCTCATGTTTTAATTCTTCAAGTTCTTCTTCTACCTTATCCCAAACCGCTTCTTTTGTTTTCCATTCAAAACCGACTCCTTTTACCTTTTCTTGAATGCGCGTTGCTTTAACCAGAGCTGGCAAACTTTTAGGCACTCCTTCAAGAACAGATGACTTTCCTTCTTTCAATTTTAATTTTTCCCAATTTGCCTTAACTTCCTCCTCGTCTTTTACTTGAACAGTTCCATATATATGAGGATGCCGGTGAATCAATTTGTCACAAACGGCATTCAATACATTTGTCACATCAAATACACCTTTTTCTTCTCCCAGTTTGGCATAGAATACCAGGTGTAAAAATAAATCACCCAATTCGCTTTGAATTCCTTTCATATCACCATCACTGATGGCATCTGCAAGTTCATAGGTTTCTTCGATGGTTAAATTTCTCAATGAATCGAAGGTTTGCTTCATATCCCAAGGGCATTTTGCTCTCAGATCATCCATCACATTTAATAATCGTTCAAATGCTCTTAATCGTTCGTCTATCATTATTTGCAAAAATAACGCTAATCTCTTTTTACATTCATTAACTTTGTTCCGATGCGCAAAAAAATTCGAAATACCTTATCTTATTTCGTTTTATTCCTACTGATTTCTCAAAAAACATGGAGTCAGTCTGCCCAAGGTGGTATTGATTTGCGTTATAAAATTGGATTTTTATCAATTCATCATGCTTCAATGGCTCATCTGCCAAAGCAATTGGCGCAAGCCATAGAAATAACTTATTTTCAGCACAGTAAAGGAAAACGTACCTATCAGCGCTATTATAATTTTCCTACTTTTGGAGGCACTCTTTTTCATGGTAGCGTTGGAAATGATGCGCTAATGGGCCGCTACACTGGGATTTATGGTTTTTCTGAACTCCCAGTTCTAAAAATAAGGTCATTCGAAACTAATGTTAAATTAGCAACAGGAGTAGCTATTACAGATAAGTGTTTTCAGAATGCGCCTCAAAATATTGCCATAGGATCTTATGTAAATGCTATAATTTGTGTAGGAGCAAAAGCGTTATGGCGTGGGAAAAATCAACATGCAAGTATCGGCATTGACATGACACATTTTAGTAATGGTGCTGCGAAATTACCTAATTATGGCATAAATATGCCATACCTATCGTTAGGTTATGGTCGAAATCTACCCGATAGAATTAAGGGTGGTTTAGATACTTCATCCCTTGCAATTGAGCAAACACTGCCTAAAAATAAATGGTTATTATCTGTGTTGGGGATATATGGAAATAAAGAAGTTAACGATATAGGAGGTCCGAAATACAATGTATTTGGTTTGAATCTTTCGGCTAAAAGATTTTTCAACTTCAAAGCGGGCTGGGAAATGTCGGTTGATCTAATTTCTAAACAAGCGATTCATGCCTATTTACCTGAAATGGAAAAAACACAAGTGGACATTTTGCAGCTTGGGTTGTATTCGGCGTATTTAGTGCCTTTTGATCGATTTCATTTTGTTTTTGGCATGGGAGTTTACTTGCGGGACAAATACAAACCTGAAGATCCCGTGTACCATAGGATAGGTTGTCGTTATCAGTTTCCCAATGGAATCATTGGAAACTTTACGTTAAAAACGCATTTCGGAAGAGCTGATTACTTGGAGTGGGGAATAGGTTACACTTTTAAATACAACTAACAATGAAAACGGGTATTGTATATTTAATAGGTTGTATATTATTCCTATTTTCTTGCCAGAAATCAGCAGATCGACCTTGTTTTAAGGGCCGGGGAGAGGAGGTTGTTAAGGAATTTTCTATAAGTGGGGTTTCGCGAGTTACACTTGGTCGTAATATTCGATTTATTATCATACAAGATTCTACGCAGAAGGCTGTTGTAAAAACAGGAAGTAACTTAGTAAATTTTGTTAGGTTATCTAAAGAAAATGATCATTTAGAGATTCAAAACGACAATGGCTGCAATTTTTTACGCTATGGAAAAAATGAGGTGATTGTTGAATTACACATTACTTCTTTGCGTCATATTTATTTTGAAGGATCGGAACCACTTACAAATGAAGGTACGCTCTCATGGAGTTTACTCTATTTGGTAGCAAATGACAATGCTGCAAATATTGAATTAAAACTCAACATTGACTCCTTATATTTTACAAATCCGCATGCTTGGCCGGTTGTAAACTTCACTGGAGAAAGTAATTTCTGTCAAGTAAATATTCAGGGAGATGCTAAGATTAACATGAAAAACTTTATCGTAAAGAAAAGTTTTTCATATGCTTCTGAATCGAGTCAAGATGGTGAGATAAATCTTTTAACTACAGAAAAATTTATTGGGCAACTTCGTGGTAACGGTAATGTCGGGTACTGGAATGACGCTGTTGAAATGTATACAAATCATTATGGTAAAGGAACATTTATTAAGAAGAATTAATTCCATTTTTTACCTCTTGTTCCTATGCTATGGTAAATTGGCATTTTGCCAAGATACATTGACTGTCAAGGGTATGGTAGATCTTTATATGGGCATTAATCTTTGCAATACAACGTCCGAAGATTTGAATATCTATGTATCTTCCAATACGCTGAATCAATTAGATATTAATTATGCAGCTATAGAAATTACTAAAGCAGTAGATAAAAACACGTTTTATCTTTCACCGGCATTTGGCCGATA
Organism: Crocinitomicaceae bacterium; assembly: GCA_044345395.1. Taxonomy (GTDB): domain Bacteria; phylum Bacteroidota; class Bacteroidia; order Flavobacteriales_D; family Crocinitomicaceae; genus UBA952. The sequence goes on from JBIJBD010000023.1 coordinate 8,047, forward strand.
TATGATTAATAATTATAGAAATGAACATATTTCACTGCGCTGGTTGGCGGAAGCCTATTGGCAACGGAGAATTAGGGATAATCAGATAATTACACTAGGTGTTTTTAGCTCCCCATTTACACCTGAAAATTGGAAAAGTACAGAGCAAGCATTTTATTCAAGGGCCTTAGCTCCAGAATATGTACCTTATTACCTAACGGGAATGAAATGGCGAATACAGTGTAGTCAAAGCCTAACTTTTACACCTATGTTAGTCAATGGATGGCAACATATTTCAGATCGTAAACCAAGTTTAGCATGGTCTTCTCTTGTGGAATACAAAAAAAATAATTTTGCATGGAATTGGACTAATTTTTTTGGACAAGAGCAAGGATTGAGTGGTGAGCAAGAATGGAGAATATTTAACGAGATTAATTCAACAATTTCACTCCCTAACAAGTGGCTAATTCAATCTTGTGCTTATGTGGGGAATCAAAAAGGTGATGAAGGATGGAAAACTTGGTGGCAAGCAAACGCTGGTATAAAAGGTAATTACCATAAAAAGGGAGCAATGGGAGTTAGAGGAGAAATTTTTAGTGACAAGGATGCAGTTTTTTTACCAACTACAAAAACCTTTATTTCGGCAGTCACTACTTATGTGGATTTTAAAATCTCCGAAAACTTGCGCTTGCGATCAGAAATTAAAAGACTGTCATTCAGTAAGCTAGAAAATGAAAAATGGCTAGCTCTTGTAAATATATCATTGACATTTTAAAAAATTACAATTATTGTCTATTTTACAAGGAATTTCTCTAGGATATTCACTAAAATTGTGAAAATTTCAGTTTATGCATATTATATCCTTTAATGTAAATGGTATTAGAGCTGTGGTAGGGAAATCTTTCCTCAAGGACATGTTAATGCTTCAGCCAGACATTATTTGCCTTCAAGAAACAAAAGCAACGGAAGATCAGGTAAGAGAGTCGGTCGAAATGTTAAAAGGGTATGAGGTATTCGCTAGTTCTGCCGAGCGAAAAGGATATTCTGGAACGGCTATTTTGACAAAAATATCACCAAAGAAGGTAACTTACGGCATGGGAATTTCGGATCATGACCAAGAGGGTCGAATCGTCTGTGCTACCTTTGAGAACTTTCATTTAGTTTGTGTTTATGTTCCTAATTCAGGAAGTGAATTATTGAGACTTGGGTATCGTCAGCTATGGGATAAAGATTTTCTTGGCTATCTTAAAGAGTTGGAATCAACAAAACCTGTGGTAGTTTGTGGGGATTTTAATGTAGCACATCATACCATAGATTTGGCAAGACCGAAAGAAAACTACAACAAGGCGGCAGGGTATATGCAAGAAGAAATCGACGGAATAAACAATTTCATTTCTGCTGGATTTTTAGATACCTTTCGTTACTTAAATCCAAATGAAGTGAAATATTCCTGGTGGAGTTATCGTGCAGGCGCTCGCGAGAAGAACGTAGGATGGAGAATAGATTATTTTCTCGTATCTCATTCGCTTATAGAATCAGTGAAATCTGCTGAAATCTACAATGATATTTATGGTTCGGACCATTGTCCAGTTGGGATTATATTTTAAACCAAGATTTCGGATTCCACCATTTTTTTCGTTTTTTATCCTCAACGTAATAACCTTCAGTATACCCATATCCATATCCGTAACCATATCCGTAACCGTATCCATAACCGTATCCTTTTGAACCGTAGGTGCCGTTTAAGAGAATTGCCATGTTTGGCATTCGCTTATCTTGAAGCAAATCGACGGCAATGTTCAACATTTTCCTTGGTAACTGATGTGCACGTACAACATATAAGGTAGCATCGGCATGATGCGAAATAAGTAATGTGTCTGTAACGATACCAACCGGCGCTGTATCTACAATTATGTATTCGTAAGATTCTCCGAGTAATTCGAATAATTCATTCACGCGATCGCTCATCAACAATTCAGACGGATTAGGTGGAATGTCTCCTGACGGAAAGATAAATAAGTTCTCGTGTAATTCACTTTGGTAAATATAGTCATCTATGCTCGTTGATGAGTTCACTATAAAATTAGTAACCCCTTTCGATTTTTCTTTACCCAAGTATTGTTCTAATTTTGGGGCGCGTAAATCCATACCAAGGAGTATAACTTTCTTACCTGAAAGTGCCAAGGAAAGAGAAAAGTTAACAGCAGTAAAAGATTTTCCTTCTTTGGCAACTGTCGAGGTAATAAAAATAAATTTCCCTCTGCCTTCATTTTTTCCACCGAGCATGAAATCTACGTTAGTCCTCAAACTTCTGAATGATTCAGAAATAGCAGTTTTACTACCTTTGGAAATAACAATTTGCTGATCCTTTTCACCAAGAGGGATATTTCCAATATAAGGGAGGTTCAATTTATCTATATCTGATTTTCCATATACTTTGTCTTTAAATAGATCACGTATGTATATGTAAATGATACCTATCACAACTGCTACAAGAAGAGCAATGGAATAAATCATCCCTGGTTTTGGCGACACTATTGATTTATTTGAGTATCCAGGATCAACAATTTTTGCGTTTCCTACACCAACTGCCAATGAAATAAAAGCCTCTTCCCTTTTTTCAAGCAAATAAACATAAAGCCTTTCTTTAATCTCTTGCTGTCTTTTAATTGCACGGAGATCTTTTTCGAATTTGGGAATATTCCCAATGTTGTTGTCTAATTTATTTAATTGAACAGTTACTTCATTAACAATTTTCTGTTTGGCAGAAATTACATTTCTAATACTGGTTATAATATTGGCTTTCGATTCATTAATTCGATAGGTAAGATTAACGATTTTTGGATTTTTTAAGGTAGAAGTTTTCAAATCTTCCATTCTTTCAATGACCATTTTATTATGTTCCTTAATCGCGATATCAATATTATTGTCTTCAATACCTAAATTAACAGGAATGAAATCTTCAACTGCTCGATTATTGGTAATGTGATCAAGCATTAATTGGCTTAATTTTAATTGTGTATTTGCCTCTAAACTTCTTGATTGGATTTCTTTATAGTAACCCAAGTTATTTTGTGATTCATATTGATAATCTATTAAGTCACTGGAGGTTTTTATTCCTTTGAGACTGTCTTCAATATAACCTAATTCTTCGGCAAGAACCTTTATTCTGCCTGAAATGAACTTAACCGTATTCTCAGCGATCAAATTTTTATCTTTTACGGCATCTTCATTATAATTTTCAACAAGCTTATTTAATATATCAACTGCTTTTTCACTTGAATTATATGTGAGTTTTAATTTAAGTATAGTGGAATTTTGAGAGGCTTGTTCAATTTTTAATCGACTAATATATTTGTCAACACAGGATTCCAATGGTAATAGCCAATACCTATATGTTACTCCTATGTGCGATTGATTAAATTGATTTGTTTTTAGTATTCGAAATGAAACTTTCTCATCGAAAGGATAAAATTTATCGTATTCGTATTTGCCTACGACATCGCCATTTTCATTTTCTACCTCTATGTATTTATTTTGAATTTTAAATAATGAATTGTTTTTAATTTCTAGAAAATGTAAGGTGTCAATGTACTTATACTCTACAGCAAGGGGAGAGTTTTTGTAAACTTCAACCTTTTTGAGACCGGTGTAATTTCCTATTCGATGAAATTCATTTCTTAAGTTTAGTTCATCAACAACTGTTGTCATTAACCGTCTAGACTGAAGAATGGATTTTTCATTTTCAATAAAAAGTCCTTCATTAAAAATAGTTAAATCTTCAAAGGCTGAAGTTTCGGACATACCTGAACCACCTTTTTGATTATTTTTAATTAAGATGGTTAAACTAGCCTCATATTGTGGTGTTGTGTAGCGTAGGTATACATATGACAATGCCAAGGCTGAAATAATCAACGCGATAAATAATTTCCAATGCGCTAAATATTTGAAAATAATTTCTCGGTAATTCGTTTTGAGAATTTGGTCTAGATCGATTTGTTGATTTTGTTCCTTGTTCATTACTTGAGAATGAGGTTTAAGGCAGATAGCACGAGCGAGGCAAAAGATACAATTGGTAGCGCCAATTGGTTATTCGCAGCAAATACTTTTGATTTCAAAGGTGGAATATATACAATATCGTTTTGTTTAAGGAAAAAAGCTTCCGAGGAAAAAATACTTTTGTCGTTGAGATTAACGATGAATTCTTTCCGTTGTCCTTTAATCTCCCTTAAAATACGTATTTCTTTTTTGTTGCCATAATTTGTGAAATCACCTGCTGTTGCTATTGCCTGAATTAGATTGATTTTTTCATTTGGCACATTGAATGTTCCCGCTTGTTTCACCTCTCCAAGAACAGTAATTTTAAAATTTAGTAGATTTATTTGAACCACAGGATTTTTAATGTATTCTGAAAGTTTAGATGTTATATCTTGAACCAATTCTGTACGACTTTTGCCTTCTGCATGTATTTCCCCAATGTAGGGTAAGGTTATTTTACCATCTCTTTTGATCAAAAATCCTCCTCTAGCGGCAACACCTGAATTATAGGTGACAATAGATTTTCCTTCGTCAAATTTTGTATCAAATAAAAGTGCAGCTTCTTTGTTTTCTGAAATTAAAGAAATTTCAATAATATCATTTATCTCAAATGTTGGTTCAAAATTAGCCGTCAAATTTGCATTTGAAGTAGTTATTTCACCGGTCAAAAGAACAATATCTTTTTGTTGAATACATGAACAAAAGAATAAACTGAGGAAAAAGATATATATTTTCATGTGCCTCTTTTCTTTGAAAATATTATGTGCTTCAGGGCTAAAAAAAAGATTCTGTAGTCTGTCGTATTGGGTGATTTCTTTTTCATTTCTAGGTATTTATGTTCTGCTAAAAGAACGTTTTCTCTTGACGAATTCAAATTAAACGCTACGTAAGGTGGAATACATCCCGGTTTTTCCAAAATTCTTAATTTTCTTTCATTTTCATTAAGCTCATTAAAATAGACCTCACTTACAGGTCGAAGTCCTACTAATTTCATTTCAAGTTTCAAGACATTTAAAATCTGGGGTATTTCATCAAGCCAATATTTTCTTAGAATTCTTCCCCATGATGTTACGCGAAAATCATTTTTGGGTTTCCCTTTTTCACCGTAACCATTTACTTTCAAAATATATTCTTGCAAAAACTCCGAATATGGATGCATGGTTCTTATTTTGTAAACACCTATTTTCTTTCCATTTTTTCCAATTCGGGTCATTTTAAATAATATCCCGAAACTTGGTTTTTTCAATACGTTTTTAATTTTGTGAGTAGTCACCAATGCTGTACATAATCCATCAATATTTTCAACTAAAATAATCTCAAAGCCAGCATAGACTAGTCTACCAAGTCCCTCTGCCTTTGATAAAATTCGAATTCTACCTTTAGTTAATTTCTTATAAATTGAGCCTAAAAAGGGAAGCCTTGGAATAGCTCTATGAATGATAAATTCTATAAATAGGATTATCCTTGCGAAGAATTTTGGGTAAACACTTTTTATACGATTTTCTCTTCCTCTCAATGTCTCAAATTGAAAAATCACATATTGATTTACACTCACATTATTTTCGATGTTTTCAATTGAACTTTGAAGAAGAATTGTCTTATTTAGTATTTTTTCTACAAAAATCAGTTTTTTCTCTTTACTTATTGAACTGCTCGGGGAATCAATAAACTGAATATCCTTCTCAGCAATTGATAATTTTTCAAGAAAAAAAGACAACATTAGGTTAAATTTCTATCCTTTAATGAGTCTGCAAATAGTCCGCTGTCCTTTACTTGAACATATGTCTATATAATATACTCCAATCTGTAGGTCTTTAAGAATATCTAAAGCGATAAAATCATCAAGACTACTATTCAACATGATTATTGATTTACCAGTCATATCTCTTACAGAAATTGTATTCATCTCAGCAAATTGATCTGAATATTGTACATTGAGCTTATTTGTAAATGGATTAGGAAAAAACAATACATCTTTCAATGGAATAGTGGTTGAGTCGATTGTATTTCCTATCGTTTGATTTGTTGAAGCTAATTCATCTGAGTGTAGTGTTTGATCATATAATTCAATTAGATTCTCTGCTTCAATAGACGCAGGGGTTTTTACATAGCATGCATCACCGTAGGTTCCTAAATTTGTTGCAACACGCACCCTGAACACAGTGTTATATTTCGAAGCCCAATAACCATCTGATCCTGTTGGAGTTGTTGCTTCTACCATATTAAGTCTAAAAGATCTCGCCATAGCTCCGTAGGTTGATACTTGACGCGTAAGGTATTTAGTAATTACATCATTACCTAATGCATCAAGTTCAGTAACCTCGAATGTTGCTGATGAAAATCCGTATAAATTATAAGAACCAAGTATTGTTGCGATACTTGTCATCAAAAATGGAAAGGAGAAAGAGGAACCACATTGGTTTGAACCAGCAACAGGATATACTCCATCTCTTATTTTAGTAGTTGGACTTGAAAGCGTACTTACTTGTCGTTCTATACCCCAAGGGGACCATACTCCTGCAGTTTTTACTCGAACAGAAATTCTATAATTATTGCCGTAAGGGTTACTTCCTGGAAAGTTACTAATAGGCCCAAAGTCAGAAATAAATACTTTATTGTCAGTGCTGCTTTCTGATGCTTCGGTTCCGGAAGAAGCAGTTACATAGGTATTCGATGTTATTGAATTCCTGTACCTAAACTGATAATCTTCTAAATTTGCACACGAAGTTGTTTCTGCGATCAATTCGTCATAATGAAGGTAATTTATAATCTTTCCTGCCATCGCAGCAGTAAGTCTAGATCCGCAAGGTGTGGTTACTGAGCAGGATGGGCCATAAGGTTGCCAAACTCCATCTACAAATACTGCTACTCTTATTTGAACTGTCATGTTGTATGTTACCCATGAAATGTTAGAAGGTGTGCCTGAATAAGTTGCCCATGCAACAGGGATAAGAACTGCAGTATAACCTGGTGCATTTGGAAATATTTCTGTTGTATTTGTTCCATCGGTTACTTCAAATTTATAGGCATCTGCTCCTTCAATTTGTTCTGCTGGTAATGAGGTATTCAAATAAGGTATAGATCCATTACAGTAATTAGATAACTGAGAACTTGGAATTGATGGAGTAGTTATGTTGCAAACAGTTCCGTATGGTCCATAAGTACTATTTACTTTTACTCTTACCCTCACCTCATAAGTGGTGTTGTAATCTACAAATGAATTAGAAAAATCTGCCATGGAAAAGGCATTTAGTGTCCCTGTGGTCTTTTCAAAAGTGTTAATCGTTCCACCTGGAAGTTTTTTTAATTCGTATTCAAATGACTGGGCACCAACTATATTATCAGCATAAATTGGAGTATTCAAAGTAGATAATGTTGTATTGCATTGACTAGGTTGAATTTTACTAGTAGCTGGAGGAGTAATTACAAAACAATTTACAGCAGAATACCCACCAACATTTGAAGGAGTTCCTATCCATGTTCTAACACGAACCCTGTATGTGGTCGAATATTGAATGCCTGCAGCTGGGAAATTAGATAGGTTTGTTGTACGTCCAGCAACGCTTCCATATGTTGTTAGTGATGCGGATTGCATTGTTGTTTGGTTTTCTACTTCAAAGATGTAACCATCACAAGTTTGCTTGATTGCCGAAAAGTTGCTGTATAGAGCAGGAAGATTATAATTGAAACAAAAAACATCTGTCAATCTTGTGAGAGGTGGTGTTTGTGCAGACCCAATCACTGGGAATAACAAAAACATAAAAATTATATATCGAACTACCATAAATTTGTTTCTTAGTTTAAATTTAATAATATTTCATGAAATAATCAATTTAAAGGATTGATTAAATAATCTTTTGTTTTACAAAAATTGTTTTATCCTCAAATTAGATTTTTTTATCCCTATAATTTCTAAGTTTGGCCTTAATTAAGTTTTTAATTGATTGAATGATATATCGATAAGACCATTTAATTAGGTTATTATTCCACCTACCTGCATGACAATTTAATATTAGAATTTTAGGTGTTTTTTGTTGTTTAATTGCTTCAATTAAATCGAAGGTTGAATAAACGTCTAATTGATGATTTGAATGAGCAACTTTATCACGAATGTTACTCTTGTGACCATTCCATCGGCTACCATTATCTGTTAGATATAATATGTCAGAATAATCTATATCAAGATAAACTTCTCCCAGTAACTCATAGGATTTTTTATAATTAACGTCATTCCACATACTAAGACTATCAATAGTAGAGAGGGGGCGGCCATGCCTTGAAATCGTTTTGACTGGATAAAGTGATCTCAATAATCCAAGATTTTGTTCAAATGTTTTAAGAGCCATAGTTACATTGCCTGAAGTTCTAACCAAATCCTCGTAATGATATCCTATTTCGTGATTTAAATCGGAAATTTCTTTGATTATTAGAGGTTTGTATGTGTTCGGAACTCGAAAATAATAGGTGCTTTGAACCTTAAATTCATATTCGATCTTTGCCATGTTTAAGTCATTCATTGGCCAAAAATCCGAATCATGTCTTATGATGACACAGGCATTCGACGGACTCTTTATATATTGTTCTACTGTTTGAAATTCATAACCTGCTTCAATCAGTGCTTCTAATAACTTTTTATAGGTATGTAATGTAAAATCACGCAAGATGTTGATTGATTAGTGAAATATAAATAGGAATAGGATACACCTTTGATTTCAGTAGTATTTTTCTTCGTTCACGCCATAATTCAAGGTCTTCATTGGCAAATTCCCGTATATCTTTCGGAGAAATACTATTTGGTTTAAAACTCTTTGTAAGTTGAAAGGTATATTCTAATTCCGATAGAATAGAGATTTTATCTTTGAAATCATTTATTTTAATGTTTGGCGTTCCAAGAAGCGCGGCTTCCACGGTCATACTTTGGCTATCGCTTATAAATCCTTTAGCATGATTCATTAACTGGTGCATGTCATTCACATCAAGATCGGGTTGGAATTCTGACCATTTTTTATCTAGGGGTTTTTCTGATGAAATTATTATATCCCCAAATGGCAATAAATTCGTCAATATCATATCCAATTCATTATGTCCTATTCCTTTAATGTTTTTGTCATGATGTGCTGAAAGGTTTACCAACCTAATTAGGAAATACTCTTTCGCTAACTTGTATTTTTTTAAGAATTCTTCTTTTGGTTTTTCATGAAAAACTTCTGGCGATAAGTATGCGAGCTTTTGATAACTTGGGTAGGTTAATTGCTTAGAGGCATAAGGTCCAACATTAACGCCTTCTGCGGTAATAATTTTTGTTACAAAAGGATAGGTGATTTTTCCTTGTATTCTTGTGTACGCGTAATCATCTTCAGCAAAAAAAAGTATTTCCCGATTACAAACCCATCCGGCCCATGATAGTTGAGTGAGACAGCCGATTAATAAATTAGGTTTTTCTTTTCGAATGATTTGAATTAATTTAAAACTTGAAAAAATAATTTTTAATGCTTTGGAAAACAAATTTTTATATTTTCCATAATCAGCAATCTTGATAAATTTAATCTGATTTGAAATCAATAAATCTGCTAAAATATCTTTATCACTGATCACTACAATTACTTCAAATTGATTCGAAGTAATAATATGCTTAAATAGATGAAAATGTGCTGGGTGACCCAATCCAATAATTAACTTCTTTCTATTGCTCAAGATTTTTAATTTTTCTAGCAGGTATTCCACAATTTGTCGAGTAATCCTCCACGTTTTTATTTACAAGTGACATTGCACCAATAATTGACATGCATCCTATTTCAACATTTGGAAGTATGACCGATCCAGCACCAATCCATGCGTCGTGTTTTATAGTTATTGAACCTACAATTGGAGGAATGATTTCCATCAATTTCGATTGATTAGCGTCCGAAGAAAGAACTAATGTTACGTTAGGACCTATGGCGACCCTATCCCCGATGATCAATTCACATCCTTTCATCGAGATTAGGCTGGCAACTGTTAAATTGCTTCCAATGTAGACCTCCTTTCCCACTTTAAATCCGCAGAGTCGCAGTCCAAAACATCGAATAGAATTATGAGGAAAAGACTTTGCCAAAAACTTTCCGAATTTGATTTTTACTTTTACAAGGAATGTATTTTTATTCATTTTTTTATTAACCTAAGTAGTTTAAATCCAATAAAACCTAGCTTATATTTAATCGGACTAAAGACGATTTCGTTTCTTCCGTTTTCAACTAACTTTCCACCGAATTTGAGCTTAAATTCTCTAACTCCATAGGCAGATTGATCATTTCCGGCACCCCCAAAATCAAAAAGCTTAAAATTATTTTCATACGCCCATTCTAGTATTCCATGAACAATAAAATCATTTGGAAATAAATGATTAAATTCTGAATCATGCCCGGCGTACCAATCGTACAACACCTCCCCATTTAACAAACAAAACCGAGATGCAACTATTTTTTCCTCATGGAAAACACCAAAAATGAAAAGATTATTTTTTAATGCGTACGGATATGTACTTGTAAAAAAAGAGACGTTAGGGCATGGTAAAAGGATTCTCTTGTAGGTGTTTTTTACCAATTTGCCGGCTATTTCTAGCTCGTTTTTTTCAATTAATCGTTTAAATTTAAGTTCGTACTTTATTGATCTTCTAACATTTTTCCTTCTACCGGCATGATAACCATTTAGCGGATCGGCAATAATTTCATTTAATATGGTGTAGTGACTTGAATAGCCCATACCGTGCTTTTTGAGAATATTCTTTTTTTCAAGTGAGAGAGGGAAAATGTTTCTAATCTGAAGATAAATTGCCTTTTTACGTAGGTGATTGATCAGAAGTTCTAAAATTTCATCATAAATAGAATCATTTATTGCAATTGGTCCACCAATGATTAAAGCCCGAGAGGTCAAACCTGAGAAAATGCCAATTTTTTCTCTTAGAAGTAAAATATTGCATGAAGCAACCATTTGATTTTCGATCATTCCCGATATATTGAATGTGGAAAAACCATTTTCATTATAAAGAGTTGTAAAGTCGCTTGACTGGAAAAATGTATAGCTTTTTTGATTTTTTAAGAATTTATCTAAAATAGAACAATCATCGAAGGATGAACTAATTTTCCAATGGATCTTATTGTGCATAAATCGTTAGTAACCTCAATGCAATTTGCTCACGCTGTAAATTAATTTCTATCAATCGATTTCTTCCAAAATTACTTTTCCTTGAATCAATAGAAATTAATTCCACTATGTGATTTGCAAGATTTATCGGTGAAAAGTCACTTAATTTATTTCCTGAATTTTCCCCAAATAACCAAGGTATGTCGCCAACGCGTGTGGCAATAATTGGGGTATTGCATGCCATTGCTTCTTTGATTGTATTTGGTGAGCCCTCCCATACACTCGTGGAAAGAAATACATCACATGCATTATAACAATAAGCAACCTCTGTTGGGTTGAATCCAGTAAGTGTTTTCAAACTTATTGGGAACGGAATCAATGAGACAACTTGCTCGGCAAGCGAAAAATTTTTAATCAAATTTGTTTTACTTCCATTGAATAAAACTATTTTTTCTTCGATTGACCAATCTAGGTATTTTCTGCATATTTCCTTTTCCATTGGAATAAATAGGTTCATATTTACCCCATTTGGAAGAACTTCAGCACATTCAATACCAAGCTTTTCTTTCATCTCTTCGGATTTTACAATCAGAAATTTCCACTTAAAAAACCAATTGAAAAGACGAATGAATAATCTATTTTTTTTTGATTTTAATACATCTGAACCGAGTAAAGATACAATCAAAGGCTTGCATCCTGCTAATGACGCAACAAAACCTGAAAAACTATAGTGCGCGTGATAAATATCAAATGTATTTTTTGTTAGAAATGAACGAAGCAAAAAGATGCTCTTTATATAACCAGTTATACCTTTAGTTTTTATTAAAAAATAGGAAACCTCTACACCCAATTCACTTAAAGAATCCCCTTGGGATTTTACAAATGGAGAAACTTCTGTTTCATTCTTATAACTACTTATGAACAGTACTTTCAACTTCTTGTATTATAAAATTAACTACACTTGAAACATAG
>JBIJBD010000206.1:0-3934 GCA_044345395.1 Crocinitomicaceae bacterium
TCATCACTAGTCACTTCGAAATATTTCGCTTCCAAACCATTGGTTATTCCTAAAAATGTACCTTTTACAATATGTTGGTAGGTAAATAATTGAAACAACGTTTCATTGCTCAGTGTTACAGTTGGAGCTTTGCATTCAATTAAAATGTATGGTTCATAGTTTTGAGAATAAACAAGTATGTCCCAACGTTTGGTTAATGTTCCGTAGTGAAATGATTTTTCAACGCTCACGTAAGAAAGTGGAATTTTAAGGTTATTTAGAAAATAAGCAATAATATGTTGACGCACCCATTCTTCAGGAGTTAAGGTGAGCCATTTTTTTCTTACCAGGCATTTTACGAAATATGTTTCTGTAGATTTTTTTAAATCTAATGCAGTAGGAGGGAAGCAAAGTAATGGAAAAGGGAGCATCAAATTCCAGGTAATAGCAGGTCGATATTTTTATATTTTAAATCGAATGCTCGACCGAGAACTTCGTTAGTTAGTATGCCTCTGTAAACATAGACACCATTTCGAAAACCACGCTGAGAACGAATTAATTCTGACACCCCACCTTTATCGCCCATTTCAAGAATGAGGGGTGAAAAAATATTGGAAAGGGCAAAAGATGCAGTTCGTGAAACCCTTGAGGCAATATTTGGCACACAATAATGTACCACACCATGCTTTACAAAAGTTGGTTCATTGTGATTTGTTACACGAGAGGTCTCAAAACACCCACCTTGATCAATACTAACGTCAACGACTACAGAACCTTCTTTCATTGATTCTATCATTTGTTCTGTTACCACACATGGCGATTTACCAATAGGACTTCTTAAAGCACCTATGACAACATCAGCTCGTCTAATTGCTTTTGCTAAAACTTTTGGCTGTAGAATTGAAGTATATACGCGAGATCCAATATCGTTTTGTAATCGCCTTAACCTTGAAAGTGAATTGTCAAAAACTTTTACTGAAGCCCCGAGACCAAGTGCAGATCTAGTTGCGAATTCTCCGACAGTTCCTGCTCCTATGATAACAACTTCAGTGGGCTGCACGCCGGCAATCCCACCTAGCATCATTCCTTTTCCTGATGAAAAGCTACTAAGCAATTCTCCAGCAACAAGAATAGTTGTCGTTCCTGCGATCTCTCCAAGCGTCCTAACTGCAGAAAATACACCTTCTTCGTCGCGCACGTAGTCCCATGCAATAGCTGAAATTTTCTTTGCCATCAACTTTTGTAGAATTTGCTTTGGTTGCATAACAAGTTGTAAGGCAGATATAAACGTTTGATTACCCACCATCATATCGATTTCCTCTTCTGTAGGGGGGGCAACTTTTAATATAATATCACATTCGTAAATAAGTTTTGTATCATGACAGATTTCACCTCCTGCCTCGCTGTAATCGTGATCGCTAAAGTTTGCACCGATTCCTGCATCGTGCTCAATTCGAACCTTATGACCATTCGCAATGAGTAATGATACAGCCTCAGGGACCAATGCGACTCTTCTTTCCTGAAAAGAAATTTCTTTTGGTATCCCAATGAATAGTTCGCCTTTTTTCTTTTTGATCTCTAGCATTTCCTCCTTAGGACTCAAGCCACCTTGATGAAGTAATGATTGTAATATTTCAGGATTGGTTATCATATGCTATGTGAATGATTCTTTTTTCAGTTTCGTCTTCCTTACGAATATACACCCAAATTATGTTAGTTGGTAGAAAAGATTCAATTTTTTCGGGCCATTCCACAAAAAAATATGCGGATTCACAAAAAAGTTCCTCTAAACCTATTTCGAATGCCTCTGCTTGATTTTCAAGGCGGTAGCAATCTAAATGATAGATAGACTCTTTCAGATAATACTGCTGAACAATTGCATAGGTTGGAGAACCTTCGAAATCAGTAACCCCTAAATTCTCTAATAAATAGCGAATAAAGGTGGTTTTTCCTGCGCCCATTTCCCCTGTAAAAGCGTAAAAGCCTTTACCGAAAACTGAAATTACCTCCTTGGTAACTTTTTTCAGTTCTTTTTCATTTGACACTTCAAAAATCATAGCTGATGGGCCGAGGATAATTCAACTGACTCAGTGTCCTTCCATTGCAATAATTTCCATTGATCGTTTGAGAATTTTACATAGGAACAGAAATGAAGCCATTCCCCCAAATTAAAATATTGAAAATCAGGTTCCTTAATATGAAGGGGTAAGTGCCGATGTCCGAAAATATAAGTTTCGGCTTTTAAATGCTTATGATTTTTCTTTAAATACTGGAAAATCCACTCATGTTCTAGTCCTCTGAATTCTTCGTCCAAGTGCCCTGTTTTTTTTCTGCTTGATTTTGAAAAGTATTTTGCTAAACCAATGCCGAAGTTTGGGTGAAGTCGAGCAAAAAGCCACTGACATAGTTTATTTCTAAAGATTTTTTTTATTAGTTTGTATCCAAGGTCTCCGGGACCCACACCGTCTCCATGAGCCAAATATACCCGTTGACCATTTAATTCTACCAGTAATTCGTCTGTATGAATTTGTATACCTAATTCTTTTTTAAAATAATCAAACATCCACATGTCATGATTGCCATGAAACAGATGAACTTCAATTCCCTTTTCGACCAATTGAGCTAGCTTCGCCTGAATTCTAACAAATCCTTTTGGAATGGCATGTTTGTATTCAAACCAAAAATCAAAAACATCGCCAACCAAAAACAAGTGAGTGGCATCTTGTGAAATAATATCTAGCCAGGAAAGGATTCGGTGCTCTCTTTCTTTACTGCTTAATTCCGATGGGGTACCAAGGTGAAAATCAGATGCGAAATAGGCGATATGTTTATGTTGATCCCCCAAATTTTCTCAATGTCCAAAAATTTTGACTAATTCAGCTTCAAGTGCAGGGCCTCTTAAATTTGTTTTAATTATTTTGCCATCTTTTCCTAGTAATACAGTAAAAGGTACACTAGAAACTTCATATAATCTTGCGACCTTACTGTTCCATCCGCCTAGGTCACTCACATGATAAGGCCAAACTAATTTATCTTTTTCAATAGCTTCCAACCATTTTGTTTTGTCATTATCCAAAGAAACACTGAGAATGGTAAAGCCATCTTTTTCATATTTTTCATAAGTTTTCACCACATTTGGATTCTCGCGTCTACATGGTCCACACCAAGAGGCCCAAAAATCTATCAGTACAACTTTTCCTTTCAAGTCGGATAACTTCATGGTTTTTTTTCCTTTAAGTGGTTTTGCTAAGATTTCTTCAAAATCTGGAGCGACTTTTCCTTGAGCAAGAGGTTTTCCTTCGTCTAATTTCTTTTTATAATTGGTGAAATCAGCTACATACTGCTTGACAAGGGAACTTTGTCCAAATGCTTGTTGCAACTGAGATAAGATTCGATCATACCCTTCCATATCATTTTGCATATTCATAACTGAAAGCGCAGCAATTAGAGCAGGGGAATTTTGATTCGCACCTGTGAACGTTTGTAGTTCATTTTGAAAAGAAAAATATTGCTTTTGCATATATTCATTTATTTCTTTCTCCTTGCTTTTATCTGCTTGAATTGCTCTATTTGCCGAGTCGATTTTTAATTTCCACTTGTCTGCAACTAAAAGAAAATCAAACATTGCTTTCGATTCGTCTGACCCTACGATATTGCAAAATTTCTCGAGTTGTTTACCGTCAGCATAAATTTTTAAGGAAGTTGTATCCTTAATAATTAAAAAAATGGTGCGTTGACCTACTTGAAATTGGTAATAATCAGGTTGGTCAAAGGTGTAAAGAACTGAAAAGTTACCATTAGCATCAGGAGAGATAGTCAGTGATTTATCTGTTGTTTGGTCATTTGAAATTCCATCTAAAGGTCTTACCGTAAATTGTTTTTCGTCCGAATTAAAGATCATCCCGGAAATTCTAACCGTTCCCTTTTGAGCCATGAGATGGCAAGAAAGAACTAC
>JBIJBD010000138.1:0-6085 GCA_044345395.1 Crocinitomicaceae bacterium
AATCCACTGACTGCCTGTTTTGATTATATGTAATATTTTCCAACAACCCGGGAATAAGTGATATTCGAAGAAATTCGAGCTCTTGACTTAAGGGATTAATTAACCGAACTGCATTACTTTTTTCTTTTGATAGTATGGCCAAATCGTCAAAATAAGTCCCTTTCGTTAATGAATTGTTCATTACTTCTATAAAACCATTTGCAACAAGAAACTCAGTGATTTTAGATTTAATAGTCATTTCATCTACACCCGCTTGTGTTTGAACAGACATTGACATTCGATCGGGTGATTTGACATTGTTAAAGCCGTATATCCTAAGAACTTCCTCTGCTATGTCGCAGGTTCTTTCTACGTCAATTCTGTATAAAGGAACTTTCACGGACCATTCCGTATGTTTCTTGTCTACCTCAAAATCTAACGAAACAAGTATTGATTCAAGTAGGTCATCAGAAATATCAGTACCAAGCAAGTTATTTATTTCTTTTGGTTCAAAGCATACTACTTGTTGTTTGTAAGCTTCTTTTTGAATATCAACAAGTTGTGAATTGGGTTTGCCTCCAGCCAATTCTAGAATTAATTGGCAAGCTCTTTCAAGTGCTATTGGAGTTAATGTTTTATCAACCCCACGTTCGAAACGAAAACTTGAATCACTAGATATGCCATGAGTTCTGGCTGTTTTCCTCACAGAAACCATATCAAATACCGCCGATTCCAAGAATATATCACTTGTATTTTCTGTAACACCACTTTCTATTCCTCCCATAACACCTGCAATACAAGCAGGAGATTTTTCGTCACAAATTAAAAGTTCGCCTCCAAAGAATTTACGTTCTATCTTATCTAGTGTTACCAATTTTTCATTCGCATGAGCTGGTCGAATAATTATTTTTTCTCCTAAAATGTTAGTGTCAAATGCGTGAAGTGGTGTACCAAGTTCGCGCATAACATAATTGGTTACATCCACGACATTGTTAATAGGTGATACCCCAAGTGCGCGTAATTTTTGTTGCAGCCATTCGGGAGAAGGAGCTACATTGACCCCAGAAATGCGTATACCCATGTAGCGAAGGCAATGGTTGCTATTTACTTCGACAGCTATTTTTTCAATCGTTGAATTAACAGGTATTACTTGACAAGAAGGAGCCTTTACATTAATCGATTTATTTTCATTAATCGTACGGTAGGCCGCAATATCCCTTGCAACGCCTAGGTGACCCATAGCGTCTGCACGATTGGGAGTTAATCCAATTTCAAAGATATAGTCTTCAGTAAACTTAAAATAGGAAGCAGCAGGTGTCCCTGGCACCGTATCCTCAGGAAGAATCATGATTCCATCGTGGTCTTTACCGATTCCTAATTCATCTTCAGCGCAAATCATTCCATTTGATTCAACACCTCTAATTTTTGCCTTTTTTATTGTAAAAGGTTGGTCCGGCGAAGGAAACAATGTACAACCAACTGTCGCTACAAGTACTTTTTGTCCCTTTGAAACATTGGGAGCGCCACAAACAATCTGTAATGTTTCATTGCCAATTGATACTTCCGTAATCTTTAATTTATCGGCATCCGGATGTTTTTGACAACTTAATACTTCACCCACTACAACGCCAGATAATCCACCTTTGACAGATTCTAATTTTTCTATGTGCTCAACTTCGAGTCCTGTATTTGTTAAAATCTCTGCTAACTTCTCGGGAGCGTATGGAATTTCTACAAATTCCTTAAGTAAATTAAATGAAATTTTCATGTATTTATCCTTCTTGAACAAAGGTAATCATATAATGATGTCTTTAAATAATATTCACTTCTCTTTCTAATTCAACACCGAAATTCTCTTTTACATCGTCAATAATTTCCGTAGATAAATTAAATATTTCTTGCCCCGTACTATTTCCGTGATTTACGAGGACTAGGGCTTGTAGTGCGTGAACACCACAATTACCAATCGTTTTACCCTTCCATCCACATTTTTCTATCAGCCAACCGGCAGCCATTTTCACATGTTCTTTTCCCGCCGGATAATGTGGAGCGTCAGGATATTTCAATAATATTTCATTCAAAAGCGCAGAATCAATTACAGGGTTTTTAAAAAAAGATCCAGCGTTGCCTAATTTACTAGGGTCGGGTAACTTGGAGGATCTAATTGCTATTACAGCATTGCTTATATCTCGAATTGTTGGTGAGCTAATCTTCATTTTTTCCAATTCTGCTTCAATAGCACCATATGAGCTATTGATTTGACCGTTTTTTTGAAGATTGAATGTTACTGAGGTTATGATGTATTGATTTTTTAAAGCTCTTTTGAAAACACTTTCTCTATATCCAAATGCACAATCGGATTTACTGAACGTATGAATTTCGCCTGTAGGTAGATGATAGGCTTCTAGTTGATGAAAAACATCTTTTATTTCTACACCGTATGCTCCAATATTTTGCATTGGGCTTGCTCCAACACTACCTGGGATTAACGATAAGTTCTCGACCCCACTATAATTTGCTTCAATCATGGATAAAACAAATGCGTGCCATTGTTCACCTGCTCCGCATTTTACAATTACATTGTTTTTATCCTCCTGGATTATTTCAATTCCCTTGAGTTCGTTTTTTAGCACAAGTCCCTGAAAGTCTTTTGTAAACAAAACATTACTTCCTCCACCTAAAATGAGTATGTCATTTGATTTTCGTTGTTCCATTATTTCAGGGATTTCTGACACATCAGAAAACACTGCAAATTCATTACAAATGGCTGAAATCCCAAAAGTGTTAAAGGGTTTAAGGTCTATGAAGCTTGAAATCATATGTTAAATATACACGTGTAATTACCTCGAAAAACGCAATTGATAAAACAGTTTTCCATAGTTAAAGGTTAATAGTCTCCAAAATACCCTCGGTCACCTTTTTTTATATCAAAAAACCAATGAAAATATGCCATATGATGACTTTTATAAAAGCCAAGACTTACTTTTTTTGAATTCATTGGTACTCCAATTAATCCGGTTGTTTGTGTATTTTTCATTCCCACGATTGGGACTTGTGGCGCAATACCATCTTGATTTGCGACAATTCGGTAACGACCATTTTTCCAAGAAGGTGAAAAATGCCAAACAGAACGAAACTGCTCCCAATTGCAATAACCATTTTCTGTACCTTCTGGCGATATAATTACAAAATCTTTGAATTGAACTTTTTTATCCAAGGATTGCACGAGTCCAAGTGCAACAGCAAATCCCATACTGTGACAAACAATTGTTATTTTAGGCTGATTTATATCCGTTAAATAGTGCGTGTTGAAATCGTTTCCTACTTTTTTTCCAAAAATCATTCGCTGGTTAAAACCATCTTTGTTTGATTTTAGATTTAAAACGCCTTTTGGACTGCGACGAAAAAAATATATTTTTGATTTAACATAACTCCATACGAGGGCGTTCTTGTTTTTGTGCGCAGAGGTCTTAAGTGGATGATGACCATCAATGTAAATCGGGTAAGCATTTTCATAACGAATTAAAATGGAATCGTCAAAGTGTAATTGATTAGGTTTCCAGTATCCTATGATCCAAGCTTCACTTTTAAACGAAGAATCAACATGTGTTGTTTTTGGTTTCCGTGGATCAATTATACTTCCGTCTGCAGTGTAGTGCTCTAAATTCACCCCTCTATACCCATTAATAAAAAGCACAAAATGATTTTGTTGGGAAAATAATTTCACGTAGCAACTAACAATCAATAAAATAGCAGCTAAATACTTATTCTTCATAGTGATCAAAAATGCCTCCAGCAAACGGCGTCCAAAGCGCTGCTCTTTTTCCTGAAGCAATAAGACCTTGATTTACGAAAGTGTTACAGGTGTAAAATAAACCATAACTTCCCGGAGCTTCATAATATGTGTCATTAGATTGAAGAATACTAGGTATTGGTGGTGTGATTTTTTTCGGTTTATTACCCTGTAAAACAGTGTTTTCTAAAATATAATTTACGAGTTTACGGTATTGATTTTCACTAATGTAAATTCGTTTGTGCTCATGACTTGTTGGAATTTCTTGGTGGTAATTAATGTGTAAAGCCGCTTCACCGAGGCCTAAAGCAGCATTAACGGCTGTATTTACTGTTAAGTCGTCCCACGTTGGCGTATTTAGAAAAAAGTTTCGATCACCCAACCAATCGCAATGAAATTCAAAGATGTGTCTTTTTTTAATGTGTTTTCAATAGGAAATAGCGTATCCCAGTTAACAACCAAATTCTTCTTTGGCAAGACAAAATCCGTATGAACTCCCGTGTTGACGATTGCAATTTCTATAGTTGAATTTTCTTCTTCAATTCCCTCAATAGAAAACCTAGACAAAACAAAAGCAACAATTAAGTAGAAAAGTACAATGCCTACAAACCCAAGAAACAGGTACTTTAGAAGCCTAAAAGCCTGTCTAACTTTTCGTTTAATGTTCGGGCGTTTTACCAAGTTATCTTTTTTTCAAAGGTAATAACATTTGTAGGTAGTTTAACTCTTTAACGTTTATTGAAGAAAAAAATGCGCTAGTACAAATTGCTATAACTATTTTTGTTTTTCACGTTCAACTAAAAATTTATAATCATGTACAAGAAAAGTGTTTTAGGAGTTTTTGTGTTTCTAATCAATTTCACATTGTTTAGCCAGACTGCTGCATATAAGTTAAGTGAAGTATATAATAATATTAATAGATTTTATGTTGATACCATAGACCAGAAAAAAATTAGCGAGGCGGCCATTGTTGCGATGCTTGAGAAATTAGATCCGCATTCTTCCTACATACCGAAAGAAGAATTAATGGAAGCTCAAACATCTATTAACGGAAGTTTCGTTGGTGTTGGGATTCGTTTTCAATTGATAAAAGACACGTTAAATGTTGTAGCGACTATTCCAGGCGGACCTTGTGAAAAATTGGGTGTCTTACCAGGGGATAAAATCGTTAAAGTTGAAGGAAATAACATTGCAGGAATCGGTTTAAAAAATGACGAGGTTCGGTCCAAACTTATGGGGGAACTGGGAACAAAAGTTAAAATATCGATTTTAAGAAGGGGACAAAAAGAACTTATGGAATTTACTGTAACTCGAGATAAAATACCGGTAAATTCAGTAGATACCTATTATATGATTGACAAAGAGATAGGCTACATCAAACTAAACGCCTTTTCGCGTACGACAGTTCAAGAAGTTCAAGATGCCTTGACATCGTTAAAATCAAAAGGAATGAAAAGCTTAATATTCGATCTTCAAGGGAATGGAGGAGGGCTACTCGAAGCCGCTCATAAATTAGCCGATGAATTTCTTTCAGGCAACAAACTAATTGTTTATTCACAGGGAAGGGCTTACCCAAGAGAAGATAGAAAAGCCGGGAAAAACGGCATGTTTGAAAACGGTAGACTTATTTTTTTAACGGATGAATATTCAGCATCTGCCAGTGAAATATTGTCTGGGGCAATTCAAGATTGGGATAGAGGATTAGTAATTGGGAGGAGGACTTTTGGAAAAGGACTGGTTCAACGGCCAATGGGATTGAGTGATGGCTCAGAAATCAGACTAACTGTCGCAAGATATTATACACCATCTGGTCGATTTATTCAAAAACCGTATGACGACCCTGAAGCTTATAAGAAAGATATTACACAACGTTTCCTAAATGGCGAATTTACAAATGCTGATTCAATAAAACTTCCGGACTCATTGAAATTTTACACCAAGAATAAAAATCGATTAGTGTATGCTGGTGGCGGAATAATGCCGGATATATTTGTTTCTTTAGATACTTCTATGATAACTAAGTATTATAGTTCACTAATCCAATCTGGATTAATTAATACGTTTTGTTATAATTATGTCAATGATAACCGCACCACATTAAAATCGACCTATCCCTCGTTCACAGAATTTAAAAAGAAATTCCAATGTGATGAAGTATTTATGCGTTCATTCTTCGACTATGTGAAGAAAGAAAAGCCTGAATTGTCATTTGACGAAGAGCAATTTCGTATAAGCGAAAAAGTCATTAAGTTAAGACTTAGATCGCTAGTTGCACAGGATTTATTTTCTTCTAACGAAATGTACGAAATCTAT
>JBIJBD010000024.1:0-19764 GCA_044345395.1 Crocinitomicaceae bacterium
AAAAAATAAAACTTAAACGTAAATCATTGAAAACACCCGCTGAAGTGATTCAGCATTTTAAAGAGCTAAAAAGAGGTGTCGTGGTTACAATTGGAGCAGGCGATATTGACAGGCTTGTCATGCCGTTGAAGGAAATTTTAGAAACTAATTTGACAGAATGAAATTATGGCTTAAAATTTCGGCATGGGTACTCTTACTAAGTGGTGTAGGTGTTATTTTCTATTTTGCCAATATATTGGATGAAAATAAGGTAATTGATCCCCCAAATGTTGCTATTCATTACGAGGGAGAAAATGCAATGCTGACAGAAAAAGAATTGCTCTACAGGCTTTCTCAAAAACAATTTCTATTCAATGGTCAACGAGTTAAAGAATTAGACATTCCTGGCATTGAAAGAATTATAAATGAGATGCCGGAAGTCAAAAATGCACACGTGTTTCGCGATATAGGAAGTTCATGGTCAATCGAATTGGAATTAAGAAAACCAATTGCTCGAATTTTTAATACGTTTGGACAATCTTTCTATATTGATTCTGATGGAATTTTAATGAATCGTTCAGATTTGCACACGGCACGAACACTCGTTTTTTCGGGAAGCATAAAAGACGAATTTCAAGTGGGAAAAATAAGCGAAATTATTAACAACGACTCCTTGAAAAGTATTAAAAAATTGGATGATATCTACCGAATTTCAAATTATGTTTGCAATGATCCATTATTACATCATTTGATTGCTCAAGTATATGTAAACGAACAAGGGGAGTTTATAATGGTGCCAATAGTAGGAGAGGCATTAATACATTTTGGTAAGGCGGATACAGAACGAAAGGTGGCTGATAAATTCGAACGTTTAAAGGTCTTCTATCAACAGGGTTTGCCATATGAAGGATGGAATAAGTATGCTGAAATTAATTTAAGTTATGATGGACAAATCGTTTGCAGAAAAAGACAAGGGCAACCAGCCAACTAGAAAAAGTCCGGTGGTAATAGGTTTGGATATAGGTACAACCAAAATCGCCTGTTTTGTTGGTCGCAAAAACGAACACAACAAAATTGAAATTATTTCTATGGGCAGAAGCGAATCGCTTGGAGTAATGCGTGGCGTGGTTTCTAATATAGAACGAACGATTCAGTCTATTACGACAGCAGTTCAAGAGGCACAAAATTGTAAAGACGGTAATTTAACAATCAAAAATGTATTTGTGGGGATCGCCGGTCAACACATTAAAAGTTTACAGCATAGAGGGATATATACCCGAAGGGCGAAAGATGGTGAAATTTCGCAACTTGATATTGATAATTTCATAGACGACATGTACCAGATGGTTATGAACCCTGGTGAAGAAATTATTGATGTGATACCGCAAGAATACATTGTAGACAATGAGCCGGAGATTAAAGATCCCATAGGAATGGCTGGCACAAGGTTAGAAGCAAATTTTCATATCATCACAGGCCAAGTAAGCAATGTTTTAAATATCAAGAAATGCGTGGATAGGTCTGGGTTAAATACAAAAGGGATTATTTTGGAGCCTATTGCTTCGGCTGAGGCAGTATTAAGCGAGGAGGAGAAAGAGGCGGGTGTCGTATTGGTAGATATTGGTGGAGGTACTACGGATGTGGCTATTTTTCAAGATGGTTTCATTCGTCATACTGCAGTAATACCATTTGGTGGAAATGTCATCACTCAAGACATCAAGGAGGGATGCACTATCATGCAGCGGCATGCAGAAGCATTGAAAGTGCGATTTGGAAGTGCATTGGCCTCTGAAAGTAGGGACAATGAGGTAGTTTGTATACCAGGAATTCGCGGCAAAGACCCAAAGGAAATTACCTTGAAAAATTTAGCCAGTATTATTCAAGCGCGAATGGAAGAAATCATCGAATTGGTAAATTACGAAATTAAAAATTCAGGATACAGTAAGAAATTGATTGGTGGTATTGTAGTTACAGGAGGAGGAGCGCAATTGAAGCACCTTACGCAATTGTTTGAATACATGACAGGTATGGATACACGAATTGGTTATCCAACGGAGCACCTTGCTAATACAAATGATATTAAAAATCTTTCAAGTCCAATGTATGCCACAGGAATAGGTTTGGTGCTAAAAGGATTTGAGGAATTTGATAAGAAATTTAAAGCTGAACCTCAGCCACAAGAAGCAACAACCAAAACAGAAGTGGTTGGTCATTCAGAAAAAGAACGTCGCGGGAGCTTTTTTGATAAGATTTTGCCGAAAGTGAAAGGTTTTTTTGAAGATAACGATAATTAATAATAAAATAAAATAAGAGGATATGTCATTAGAATTTGATTTACCAAAAGAAAATAACTCCATCATAAAGGTGATTGGTGTTGGTGGTGGAGGTAGTAATGCCGTCAATCATATGTATAACCAAGGAATTATTGGTGTTGACTTTATTGTATGTAATACGGATCGACAAGCGTTGGATATTTCACCAGTTCCTTACAAAATTCAATTAGGTCCAGCATTAACTGAAGGCAGAGGAGCGGGCATGATTCCAGAGATTGGAATGAATGCAGCAATGGAAAATATTGAAGAAATCAGAGAGTTGCTCTCCCGAAATACAAAAATGGTATTCGTTACCGCTGGAATGGGCGGAGGAACTGGAACGGGTGCCGCACCCGTCATTGCTCAGGTAGCCAAAGATTTAGGTATCCTTACAGTAGGTATTGTTACGGTCCCCTTTAATTTCGAAGGAAGAAAACGTCGCCAACAAGCGGAAGATGGCTTGAATAAAATGAGAGAGAATGTAGATACGCTATTAATAATCAACAACGAGCGTTTGCGTGATTTTGGAAAAGATATGTCGCTTTCTCAGGCATTTGGACACGCTGACAATATTCTAACTGTTGCTGCGAAAGGAATCGCAGAAGTGATTTCTGTTACAGGAATTATCAATGTAGATTTTAACGATGTAAATACTGTGCTAAGGAATTCCGGTCGCGCCATCATGGGTAGCGCTATTGGTGAAGGAGAAAATAGGGCAATAGATGCAGTGCAGAATGCGTTAGTTTCACCACTTTTAAATGACAATGACATATACGGAGCTAAATACGTATTACTCAACATTACCTATGGCAACAAAGAAGTCATGATGGATGAGATTACTGAAATTACAGACTATATTCAAGATGCAGCTGGGGCTACCGCAGATGTTATTTGGGGACACGGATACGATGCTAGTCTTGGTGATCAGTTGAGTATCACGCTTATAGCCACAGGGTTTAGTTCTGAACCATTGACAGGTTTTGAAAAAGCTCCAGAACGAAAGGTCGTTTCATTAGAAGATGAAGCGAAAAAAGAATTAACTTCTCCTCTCAATTCACCACTATATGAAAGTGGAACAGAGACAGAAATTGTAGCGGTTGAACCAACTGTGACAGAGCAATTACAACAAGAGCCTTTTTTGAAATCAGAGTTTAATGAAGAGGTTCAAATAGAATCAACTGTTTACTCAGAGAATGATGTAAATTCTCAAACGGAAGTAGCTAACTCAGTTTCTTTTGAAAGTGAAAATGCAGCGGAGGAGATCAATCTATTTAACGAACCAATTCAGCCAGTTGTAGAGGCATCCGGAGATGAAAAAGTTACTTATGATTTATTTGGATCAGTCGAAGAAAGTGATGATACAACAGAGGTGAAGCCGGTATGGAACGAAACATTAATAAATGATACAGTTGAAACCACTTGGAGTAATGAATTGATCGAGGAAAAGCTAGAAGAATCAAATACCATAGAGGATAACGTAGAAGGTTTTACTTGGGAATTATCCAATGAGGCAGAGGAACCGGTTACAGCGTCAACAACTCCAAATGACAATGTTGTAAGGCATTTATTAGAGGATGAAACAGCATCTTCTGTGATCTCTGAAGAGGTAAAACGACCAATAAGTGCTGAAGAATTGCAACAAAGAACGCAAGAACGTGTATCGAGAATTCAAGAATATACGGCAAAGTTGAAGAAAGCTGATGGTATCAATGAATTTGAAAAAGAACCAGCGTTTGTAAGAAGAAATATCAATTTAAATTCTTCTACTCCAAGCACCGAAGAGAATTTCTCTCGCTTTGGCTTAACGGATGATGGTTCAGGACAATTCTCTCTTAGAAACAATAACTTTCTTCACGATAACGTAGATTAAGATGAGTTTCTCAGCGAAAATAAATGATGCCATAAAGCAAGCTATGCTTGCCAAAGAAAAAGAGAGACTTGCAGCATTGCGAGACATTAAATCAAAGTTATTATTGGAAGCGACATCTGGAGCTGGGGGTGATGTAAGTGATGAAACTGCTGTTAAAATTTGTGTGAAATTACACAAACAGCGCATGGAAACATACGACCTATATATTTCCCAAGGAAGAGAAGATTTAGCTGCTGATGAACTTTATCAAGCTAAAGTGATTGAAGAATATCTTCCTAAAATGTTGAGTGAAGCTGAAATTCGTCATGAAGTTTTGCAAGCCATTCGGGAATCTGGAGCAGAAGGTCCTCAACAAATGGGTAAAGTGATGGGTGTATTAACCACAAAACTCGCGGGTAAGGCAGATGGAAAGATTGTAGCTCAACTTGTTAAAGAAGCGTTAAGTAAATAAACAAACAACAATTAATATAGAGACACGCACTGAAAGGTGCGTTTTTTTTATCTTTGAAAAATGAACTTAAGTCAGTTAAAAGATGAAATGGTTGAAGTAATAAAAGCTTACAATCATAAGGGTTGGTCTCCTGCTACTTCAACAAATTATTCATTTAAGGATCATTCGGGTCAAATATGGGTGACGAGGTCCGGTATTGATAAAGCACTTGTAACTGCGAATGATTTTATAAAGGTTTCACCCGATGGCGAATCAGAAGGTGAGCATCGTAATATAGCACCATCTGCAGAAACAAGCATACATTGTGTGATTTATGCGTTATTTCCAGAAGCAAATTTCATTTTACATAGCCATGGCCCATATCCAGTGCTAATGTCCTCGAAATTATCGCATGAATTTATTGTTGACGGGTATGAAATTCAAAAAGGTTTTTCTGGAGTTAAAAGTCATGAGGGTAAATGTATTGTTCCAATTTTTCCGAACAACCAAGAAATGTCTTTTTTTAGGCAAGAATTGACCTACAGAAAAATGCAGTTGAACTTAAGTTGTTTCCTTATTAAAAAACACGGCACTTATGCTTGGGGAAAGTCCTTGTTTGAAGCTAAACGACATTTAGAAACTTTGGATTACCTTTGTCAATGTGAATTTCTAAATAGTAAATAATGGCAGTTTTATCTATACCTGAGAATAATTTTCAAACTCGAGATGTCGAGCAAATTCGGGCCTTTTTTGAAGCAAAAGGTATCTTTTTTGATCAATGGACTTGCGACGTTCAATTTGAAAATACCGCAACACAAGAAGAAATATTAGCTGCATATGATAAGGACTTAACTCATTTTATGCAACTTGGTGGTTATCAAACCGCAGATGTTATTTCCATAAATGCAACTACAGAAAATTATCCTGCAATTCGCGCAAAATTTTTGGCTGAGCATATTCATACAGAAGATGAGATTAGGTTCTTCGTAGATGGAAAAGGATTGTTTTGGTTTCATTTAGATAATGAACCGATTTTTAATTTGTTGTGTGAAAAAGGCGATTTAATTTCTGTGCCTGCTGGAACTAAACATTGGTTTGATGCTGGTCAGGAAAACCCGTTTGTTAAGGCAATTAGAATATTTATTGACATGACGGGTTGGGTGCCACATTATACCGATTCTTCTGTTGAGAAGAAGTTTTTAGATTTTAACATGCCATAAATGGGTTATAAATGTAAGCATATACTGTCTGATATTGAGGGTACTACATCTTCTGTTTCATATGTTTATGACGTACTTTTTCCTTATTTTAGAAATCATCTTTCAGAAATTACTCAATTTTCCCATTTATCAGAAGTCAAGTATGCCTTTTCACAAGTCATTTCAATTTGTCAGAAGGAAGATGGGGTAGTATTAACTACAAGTGAGGAGGTTATTCAAAAATTGCTTCAATGGAGTTTGGAAGACAAAAAAATAACTCCACTTAAAGCTATCCAAGGACTTATTTGGGACAAAGGTTATCAATTAGGAGAATTAAAAGGCCATGTTTATGAAGATGTTGCTCCAAACTTCGAGAAATGGGTCCTGAATGGGTTAAAAATAAGTATCTATTCATCAGGTTCTGTAACTGCTCAAAAACTTATTTTTAAGTATGGAATAACGGGAGATTTAACAAAGTGGATTTCTCAATATTTTGATACCAATATTGGTGGAAAGAGAAATTCTACTTCTTATGTAGCAATTTCTTCAAGACTTGGTATTAGACCGGAAGAGATCCTTTTTTTATCAGACATTAAAGAAGAACTTGATGCGGCAGAGGAAGCAGGATTGAAGACTATTCATGTTCTTCGAGAAGAAGGTATAGAAAGTTCTTCGATTTATCGTGCAAAAAATTTTAATGAAGTAGATAGTTTATTGCGTCAGATATAGGTTATAAGTTCAATTTCGGGTTTAGGATAGTTTTGAATTCTACTTGCGAAATGTTATTTCGGTTCAACAAATACTTTAAATCGTAGTCGTTCAGTTCGTTTTCGCGTATTGGTTTTTAAGGTAATTAATCGGTCTTGATAGAAATATTTACCATCGGTATTGAAATAAACGTCAATCTTGGCAGTTCCGTTAGGTTCAATGGGTTCATTAGGTAATTGCACATCTGTACAAGAACATTCCGTTTCAGCTGAATATATAATGAGCGGTGCTTTACCTTTGTTTGTTACCTGATAGGTAAAGTGTAACAATTTACCTTCTGGAGTTTTAGGGAACTTTGCAGTTCGGTAAGGTACAGAAAAAACCGCCGACTGTGAATACACAGCGGCGGTTAATAGGATGCTTACGTAAGTGAGCAGTATTTTCAACTCAATTAATTGTTTGTTGGAGCACCGGTATTATTCACTGGAGTTCCATTTTCAGGAGCTGGACCGACTTCACCTTTTATTCTTAATACAGAGATTCCACCTTCTACATTTACCGCGTTTGAGTTAATCGTTACGCTTTTATTGATAGGACCGGGTCTTTTTGTATCATATTTTACACGAATTGTACCTTTTGCTCCGGGAGCGATTGGTTCTTTCGGCCATTCAGGAACCGTACAACCACATGAACCTTTTGCATTGGAGATAATTAACGGTTGATCACCGGTGTTTTTGAATTCAAATGAACAATAAGGCTCACCATCGTACTTAATGTTACCGTAATCGTGTGTTTCTTTATTAAATTCAATTTTAGCACCTGATTGAACAGCCGTGCTTTGAGCATTGGCAGAAATCATCGCTGCCATTAAAAATGCAAAAGAGAAGAATAATTTTTTCATGATATTTTAATTTTATGTTGTTTACTTAATCAAAGATAGTACCCTAGATTAGCTTCTTAAAATTTTTAACACTTCATTAACAAGAATTATTCGTCCTGCTTTAACCATCCTTTTTTGATAAAATAAAAAAGTAGGGCAAGTGAAAGCAGCAACATGACCCCAACGATTGTGTAATAACCATATGGATATTCTAATTCTGGCATGTATTTAAAATTCATTCCATATATACCCACAATAAATGTAAGTGGAATAAATATAGAGGATACGACCGTTAAGAATTTCATGATTTCATTCATTCGCTGACCTTGTGCAGCGTAATATAAATTAGCCAATCCCTCTAAAATTTGTTTGTTTGCCTCTATTTCCTCCAGTATAGTTTGACAAGATTTTTGAAGATTATTGAAATAACGCATATTTTCCTTTTGAATAAACTTACTCTCGAATGAAAGTAATTCATTACTAATTTCTCTTAAGGGTAGCACAATTTTTCTTAGTGAAATTAACTTGCGTTTTTCATTTTCAAGCTCACGAAATAATTGTTTGTTTTGATATTTAAGGATTTGTTTATCGATAATTTCTATGTTCTTAGCAGAATCAGATAATACTTCAAAATAGTTGTCGATAATTGCCTCCAACATCCGATATAGTAAAAAATCAGGTCCTTTAGTTCTTATTTTTCCCCGAGATTTTTCAATTCTATCCCTTACATCGGTAAAATGATCGGAAGATTTTTCTTGATAGGAAATGAGGTAATTGTCTCCAAGAATGAAACTTATTTGATCTTCAACTAAGGTTTTTTCGGAAGAATCAGTTGGCAATAAGGAGCGAACAGAAAAGTATATATATGCTGGATATTCTTCAACTTTTGGACGCCTTACAGGCAAATAGAGTGATTCGACAACCAATTTATCAACACTTAGTTTTATTGCCAAACTTTCTATGTTTTCTCTCTCCTCTAGGCCATGGTAATTTAACCAATAGACATGGTCATTGTCTAAATCGCTTGCTAAAAAGGATTGCGCAAAATGACTACTAGATTCTTTCTGAATTGAAAAAAAAGAAGTGTTGTATTTATAAAGTTGACAATTATTCATTTTTAACTTGAGAGACATTTTTACTAAAAGCACAACCTTCGCACGTTACTTTTTTTTTAATGAATTTTTTGTAGAATAGGTTGATCAAAAAAGAAAGTGCACCGAAAATTACAAGAACAACAAGTACTAATTGACTCATATGCCAAGATGTTTTTCCCAGAATTCATTCAGTAAAACCACTAGTTTTCTCGACATATTGTTGTAAAACCGTTTTGTCCTATATCCACCAATCCAATTAATTCCTCGAATGGCATTTGTTACAAAGATTTCATCTGCGGCTAATAGGTTTTGCGGCAATATTGCACATTCGTAGACTTTAATGCCATTTGCTAAAGCCAAATTTATGATTTGCATCC
Source organism: Crocinitomicaceae bacterium (assembly GCA_044345395.1). Lineage (GTDB taxonomy): Bacteria > Bacteroidota > Bacteroidia > Flavobacteriales_D > Crocinitomicaceae > UBA952. The sequence continues at coordinate 8,850 of JBIJBD010000024.1, forward strand.
TCATGGTTCCTGCTAAACAGCCTTCATCAAGACCTGGTGTATATAAAACGCCATTACTTACAACGAATACATTACAAGAAGAAGTTTCAAGTATATTACCTTTATCGTTGGCCAAAAATAAATCATCTAACCCTTTTTCCTGTGCAGAAATGGCTGCCATTACATAGGTAAGACCTGCTTTTGTCTTATAGTTGGATAAGAAATTTTTTTGCAGTTTAATGTCTTGATAAATATCAATTTCTAATCCCTTTGCATTGAGTTCAAAATGATTCACATCGTAAGGATAAACTTCAATGTAATAGTTGCATTCATTTGAATCTGGCAAATATGCTCCGCCTGTGACGCGGTCGAGAGAAAGTCTGCACCTACCACCTTCTTTTAAACTCGAACGATACAGTAGCTCTTTAATTTTTTCTTCGAAAAAAGCTGCATTAAAATAACTTGGCGTTCTCATTTTAATTGCTTTTGCACCTTCCATAAGTCTCTTAATATGATTCTCTATGTTCAAGGGTTTACCAGCAATAACTCGAATACTTTCAAATACACCATCCCCATAAAGGTGACCTCTATTGCCCGGATGGATTGTTGGGGCATCCGCAGGCAATATAGTGCCGTTATTATTTACATACAATACAGCCATTACAAAATCAATTCAAAAAAGGTTATCAATTTACTCGGTTCTAACAAAGTTACGTAAAGAATGCCAAAAAGTGCGCCTCCGATATGTGCCTCGTGCGCAATTCCAGAATTCCCCTTTTTCATTGCAAGGTATTCAATCAATAGGTAGACAGGTCCAAATACAAAGGCTGGAATTGGAACTGGGATGAAAAACAAACCAAGTTTCATGGTAGGATGCCAAAAAATGGCTGCGAAAATCACGGCTGAAACTGCTCCAGAAGCACCAAGACTTTGATAGTAAATGTTATTCTGGTGCTTAAAATATAAATAGCCAGTTGCAAAAATCCCGCCTAGAAAATACAAAAGAATAAGGTGAACTGATCCATCAGTCGCTCCGAACTCATAACGCCACTGGTATTCTAGAAAAGAACCAAGAAAATAAACCGATAACATGTTGAAAGCTAAATGTTGGAAATCTGCATGAATAAAAATGTGACTAAACACCCTGTAAAATTCATTGTATCTTTTCATTCGGTATGGGAAAAACGTTAATTTCGATTTCCAATTTTCAGAGCCAAAGCAGAGTACCGAGAGGATACCGGTTGACAACATAATGAGCAAAATAATACTGAACCCTGAAGTTACTGTAAACATATTTTACTAAATTAACCAATAAATTAAATGAGGTGCATAGAATTTTTGGACTAGTATGTTTTGTGGTATTAATTTGTTCGTGTAGCACTGAAGAGTCTGAAGAAAAAAATCAAGCAATAGACAAGACTTTTCTTACTGACTCTAAGTTGTCTGGTAAAGAAAAATTGCAGAAAGCTTTAGCATTCCCTTACTTAAAATCATTGGGTATGAATGAAGCACAGCAACAGGCTGTTAACACTTTTTATGAGGCAAATTCATTTAATTTCCAATTGTTCAAAGGAGATTCATTAACACGATTAGGTCAAAAGGCATATGATTGTATGAATGAACCGTTGCAATTTGGTATTCCAAGAAATCGTATACTTCCTTTGCAAGAAAGTCACCATTGGATCGAAAATGAGCTTATCTTAGCTTGTAATCTTTTAACTGCGGCGGGGATTTTAAAAAATGGGTTATTGGACTATGAAAACAAGTTAACTAAACCAACAATTCCTTTGGACGGCAAGGAATTTCATCTTCAGTTAAAGCAACTCGATACTATTTCACTCGCCAAGTTACTTATCAAACAAGGTCCGACCGATACGAATTATAGATTTATAGCTGATCACCTTTATGATTATTGCCAACGCGTATCTATTGATACACATCAATTTGTTTTGAAATCTAAAAAAGAGGATACGCTGAATTTCGAAAAAAACATTAGAGAATGTTTAATTCAAAAAGGTTTTCTGACCAATAAATCATCTAAACAAGAATTTAACTCCGCAATCAAGCAATTTAAGAAATTAAGTGGGTTTAATGAAGACAATCGAATTGATGAGGCAACTATTCAAGCCTTGAATGAAAGCACCTTAAATAAGGTTAAACGGATAGCACTAGCTTTGGATAAATTAAGACAACCTCGAAAAACTGATAAAAAATATGTGATAGTAAATCTCCCATCTTTCGAGCTGTTTTTTTACGCAGATGATACCCTTAGGAGTAGAAATCGCATAATTATAGGGAAAACGACTAATCAAACTCCTCAGTTGAAAGCAAGTATCAACCGAATTGTCTGTCACCCATTTTGGAAGGTTCCACAATCAATTGCCGATAAAGAAATTCTTCCTGCTGTGAAAGCAAATAGTCGATACTTGAGTACTAATCATTACCGGATTTATCGAGGAAAAAATGAAATTAATCCAACTACTGTCAATTGGAAACGTTATAAAAAGAATTTTCCTTACACAGTTATACAAGACCCAGGACCGCACAATAGTTTAGGTATTATTAAATTAGAATTTTATAATTCTTTCAGTGTTTATGTTCATGATACTCCGACTAAGTCCTTATTTCGAAGAGGTTATCGCAGTTTCTCCCATGGTTGTATGCGTTGTGAAAATCCTGTTGAATTAGCGAAAACGATTTTGGATTTTGATTCAATAAGCCCTAGGAATAGGAATGTTTATACAAGGGATTCAATTGATAGTATTCTCTACAGAGCAGTTAACTTTTCTATTCCACTGAAAAGAAGTATTCCGATTTATGTAGAGTATATAACAGTTTCTGCGACGCGTGATAATCTTTTTCTCCATTTAGACCTATATAAACGTGACGATGAATACTTGAACTTAATGTTCGGTTCATGAAAAGAATCTTTATTTTTGCAATATGACCATAGTTTCCCCGTCGGTGCTTTCGTGTGATTTTGCTAATATCCAACGAGATATAGAAATGTTAAATGCTTCTTGTGCAGAATGGATTCATATTGATGTAATGGATGGAGTATTTGTCCCAAATATATCTTTTGGTTTTCCGGTTTTAACGGCTATTAGAAAACACACTGGAAAAGTTTTAGATGTACATTTAATGATTTCAAATCCTGATCCGTATTTAGCTGAATTTTATGCATCAGGTGCAAATATCCTTACTGTTCATGTTGAGGCATGTACCCATTTGCATCGCACGATAAGTGAAATCAAACGCTTGGGAATGAAAGCGGGCGTAGCATTAAATCCACATACTCCTATAGCAGTTTTGGAAGATATTATTGCCGATGTAGATTTAGTATTAGTTATGTCGGTTAATCCAGGGTTTGGTGGTCAAAAATTTATTCCATCAACCGTCAATAAGGTGAATCGCTTAAAAAAGTTGATTCATGAAAAAAAATCAAATGCTATTATTGAAATTGATGGTGGTGTTAATTTAGAAACTGGAAAATTATTAGTTGAAGCAGGTGCAGATGCGTTAGTAGCAGGAAGTTTTGTTTTTGGTTCTACAGATCCACTTCAAACAATAAAATCTCTTGAACAACTCTAGTAACTTTTTCTTGAACATAGCGTTTTTAAGATCATGAAAACATATTTCTTATTCATTGTGAGTTTTAGTACTTCTGTCTTTTTTGCTCAGGACTTAATAGAAAAGGAACGTGAACTCAATAAATCGCTAATCTTGTTTCGTGGTGCGACTACCGATGAAGAAATGAATGATTTGAACGTGAAGTTTAAGGCAAAAATGGTAGAATTCTTGAAAAACGATGGGGCATTAACACATAAGTTTACCGAGTGTAAAACCATTGCGGTTCTCGATAGTCCTGATGGTTTGGTCCGGGTAATTACATGGAATATTGAGTATACAGATTATACTTACGCATTTGATGGTGTGGTTATGTATTTCGATGACCGGAAAGAAAAGGTAAAGCTTTTTGAGTTGACTGATGCCCTAGATCCTTATTCTGAAAGGCCAAATGGGATTATCGATTCAAAAAATTGGTACGGAGCCCTGTATTATCAACTTATTCCTTTTGAACGAAACGGTAAGATGGAGTACGTATTGCTTGGATGGGACGGTGGCACTCCTGGCAATAATTTCAAGGTGATGGATGTACTTACTGTTAACGCAAATGGAGTAAAGTTTGGAAGCCCAGTATTTAAAGAAAAAAACACGGTACACAAACGTTTGGTTTATGAATTTTCGGAGCAAGCAAAAATGAGTTTGAGTTATGAAAAAAAATACAACCGAATTGTAATGGACCATCTCTCTCCGGAATCGCAAAGTTTAGCTGGTGTTAAATCTTATTATGTTCCAGATATGTCTTATGACGCCTATTACTTAGAAGATGGCATGTGGTATTTGCGGGAAGACGTTATTGCAATAAATCAAGGAGATACTAAGCGAGATATGAAGAATTGGATGAATCCAGATGAAGACAGGCCGGGAGAAACAGTTAAACACGTAGCAAGAACTCCCGAGTCAGAAATGGAGGCAACAAAAAATGATCTTAATATGGTGCCAAAAAAGGTGAAATCCGGAAAGAGGGAATCAAAAAACAGCCTCAAAGTAACAACTGGAAAATATAAAACCAGAAAGAAGCCTCGAAAATTTAAAGAAATTAACCCCGAATAATGCAGCTAGGTAGAATAAATAAACTTACAATTAACAGAATTACACCACCAGGGGCATATTTACATGATTTTAAAGGCGATGAAGTATTATTACCAAAGAAATACTTAGATCCTCCTGAAGATTTTCAAGTAGGTGCTGCTGTAGATGTTTTTGTCTTCAAGGATTCTCAAAACAGGATAGTGTCTACAACGGAAAATCCGCACCTCCTACTTGGAACTGTGGCTTTTCTTAAAGTGGTTCAGGTGAATATGTACGGAGCCTTTGTAGATTGGGGATTAGATAAGAACTTATTTGTACCCTTCAAGGAACAGGCACAAAAGATGGAAGAAGGTAATTCCTATTTAGTAACTCTGCGTTACGACAATCAAACTGATCGCTTATTTGGAAGCAGTAAAATAGCTAAAATACTTGAGCCTTGCAGAGAGGAATTGGCCGAAACAGAAGTTAAATGTCTTGTGTGGCACGCCACTGATTTAGGTACAAAAGTAGTCGTCAATCAACGCTACGAAGGGTTGATATTTAAAAATCAAGTAAATAGGATTTTGCGTACGGGTGATGAAATAATTTGTTTTGTTCAAAAAGTGCGTGAAGATGGTAAATTAGATTTGCAACTTGATCCCTTGGGTCTCGAAAAATATGACCATGCATACAGTACCTTGCTTAAACTATTGCAAGAACGAAAAGAACTTTTTCTTCACGACAAATCTTCACCCGAGGAAATTAATAATGAAATTGGAATGAGTAAGAAGTTGTTTAAACAAACAGTTGGTAAGCTTCTTAAGAAAAAACTAATCGAAATGACTGAGGAGTCTATTCGACTAAAATAATATCGGCGCAGGAACTTTTTCGTAATCAAAACGCGCGCGTTTAAAAGGGAATATTTCTTGTAATTCTCCGGAATAATAAAATTCGAAAGATACCGCACCAAACGTATACAGTGAATTACCAACTTCGAAACTAGAGCCCCCAACTTCCGGATTTGCTTTTGGCTTTGATTTTTTGAAACCTAAGTTGAAAAGGGAGGCAAAGATTTCTGGTCTGTCATCTATAGGATATCCGGCTCTTTCCCATTGCATTTTGATTTGTTTTACAAAAAGTGCAGTATATAAATAGGAATAATAATGATTTTTCATTTGAACAAGTCTTTTTACCGTTGGACTCATTCCTTCGTTAACAGCAGCATTGAAATTTTGTGTTGAGTCATAATCTAATAAATGCTCGTATTGTGGTCCAAGATAATACACCGAGTTTTTATCCTTAAGGTGTTGCTCAATATTCTTTGCGGTTGTTTCTTTAATACCTGTTACTCCGTATGACAAGTTGTTTTCGACGACAAGAATCCTTAATGGACCTATGTATCTTTTATAAGATTCTCTCTTTGAATTGAATAGCCGGATTTGCTCTCCAACAAGGCATGCGACGATAAGTCTTGGTTCAACACCGGAAACCTGAGCTGCTGAATCGATGTAATATTTATCCTTTTTTACAGCCTCTTTGAAGGCTTGCCATTCGGCTATATTCATCCATTCAAAAACACTCAAATTCGTATGTTGACGAGGAGTCAAATTACTTTTCATTTGAGCTATATCTTCTTGGTATTTTGAATTTCCTTGCATTCGTAGGTCCACTGCATCCAACATTTTAAGCGCAAGTTTTTCGTCTTTAGTTTCTGTCCAAGCTTTTAAAATATAATTGGCGTTCAAGGGGAAGTAACGATTTAATACCATCATTCGATTCAGAGCCTCAAAGCGATGTTTCATAACATTTATGCTATCCGTTTTAAAGCCTTGGTTATATTTCCCATCCATTTCTTGGAAGTATCGGTTGTTTGGATCAACCATTCCCAAGTCATTGGAGGACATAATCCCACTCTGAAATAAAATCCAAGTTGTCAATACTCCCGCGCCAATACAAGCAAATATGTACAAGAAAATTAAATATAGTATTCTTATCCATTTTTTCGAAAAAAATGCCTGCATGCGCGATTTGAAGGTCATATTGTAAAAATATCAACTTGTACGAACTTATTCCTTTTAGGTTTCGCCTGATAACTTTGCTTCTTTCTATTAGTTGTATATTTGTGCGATGCAAGGCATGGAAGAACGTAAAATTGCCGTAATTGGAGGAGGTAGTTGGGCCACCGCGCTCACGAAAATAATTACTTCAAACGGTCATCACGTAAATTGGTGGATGAGAAGTGACCAAGCAATTGAGCATTTGGTTAGGTATCATCACCATCCTAATTACTTACAATCTGTTGAATTCGACACCTCGAAAATTAGCCTTTCCAATGATATAATAGCTACCATTAAAGCCAGTGAAATTATTATAATCGTCGTTCCTGCGGCCTACATGCATGCGACACTTAAAGATATTCCAAGCGAAAATTTTACCAATAAAATAGTAATTTCAGCAGTAAAAGGAATCGTTCCCGAATACAATGCAATTCCTGCACGCTATCTCCACAAGTCATTTTTAATACCTTATGACCATGTTGGAATAATTTGTGGTCCTTGTCATGCAGAAGAAGTTGCCATGGAGCGTTTGAGTTATCTGACAATAGCATGCATCGATGAGAACAAATCAGAAATGATTTCCGCCATACTAAGGAATCGTTATATACGCGCAACAGTTTCTGATGACTTATTTGGCACGGAGCTTTCGGCAATTTTAAAGAATATTTATGCCCTTGCAGCAGGGATATGTTCAGGTTTAGGTTATGGTGATAATTTTCAATCGGTATTAATTGCAAATGCCATCCAAGAAATAGAACGATTTATTGATCAAGTGAGCCCCGTTCACAGGGATACAAAAACGAGTGCTTATCTCGGTGATTTATTAGTAACCGCTTATTCTAATTTTTCGAGAAATAGAACCTTTGGTTTTATGATCGGGAAAGGATATTCTGTTAGAAATGCACAAATGGAAATGAAAATGGTTGCTGAAGGCTATTATGCAACTAAATCATTAAACGAAATAAATCAAAAATTCCAAGTGAATATGCCAATACTGGAAATGGTGAATTCTGTCATTTATGAAGGTATTGATCCCAAAATTGCTGTTATTAAATTGTCTGAAAAACTTACGTAAATGTTAAAAGTATTCAAATTTGGTGGTGCTTCGGTTAAAGATCCTGCTGCCATTCATAATGTTGCGACTATTTTGTCGAGATTTCCAAAAGAGAATTTGCTCGTTGTTGTATCTGCAATGGGAAAAACAACCAATAAATTAGAAGAAATTGTCAGGGCCTATCAGAAAAGTGAGGAACATGTATTTATGCGACTTGTACAAGAATTGGAAGATTTTCATTTGGAAATTTTACAGTCACTTTTTTCCGATCGTCACTTTAAAATTTATGGAATTATCAACGACATATTTGAACAATTACGTGTGCGATACAAAAAGGTGTTCTCGGAGAATTTTTCATTCGAATATGATCAAATCGTTTCGTTGGGAGAGGTTGTTTCAACACATATAATTAATGCCTATTTGGTTGAACGAGGGTTTTCTTCAGCATGGCTAGATTCCCGTAACCTGATTCGCACCGATAATAATTATCAAGAAGCCAATGTTGACTGGAATAAAACCGAAGAATTAATTGTGAATCAGGTAAAGCCCTTATTTTCTAAGAATAAAATTCTAGTGACACAAGGATTTATTGGACATACCCCAGAAGGAATGACAACTACCCTAGGTCGTGAGGGTTCCGATTTTACAGCAGGAATTTTTGCATATTCTTTGCCTGCTGACAGTGTAACCATATGGAAGGATGTTCCAGGTATGTTAAATGCTGATCCTAAGTTGTTTAAGGATACAGTTTTGCTAAAACAAATTTCATTTAAAGAAGCGATTGAACTTTCCTATTACGGTGCAAGTGTAATACATCCTAAAACCGTAAAACCACTTCAAAATAAGAATATTCCTTTATACGTAAAATCCTTCTTAAAACCGGAAGAAAATGGAACAATTATTCAGGAGAAAGGGGATTATGACGGCTTGGTTCCATCTTACATAATGAAATTTGAACAAATATTATTCACGATAACGCCAAGGGATTTTTCATTTTTGGTGGAGGAAAATTTGAGTGATATTTTTAGCAGATTGGCAGTGGCGCAAGCAAAAATTAATATGATGCAAAATTCAGCACTAAGTTTTTCTATTCTATTAGATCGTAAAAAAATAGATCCTGAAAAATTGATAACAGTTTTTTCTGACGCTTATCATGTCCGATATAACGAAGGTCTTGAGCTTATTACGATTAGACATTATGACGAAAAGACGATAGAAAAAGTCACAAAAAACAAAGTAATTCTTGTGCAACAACGCACCCGTCAAACTGCACGGTTTGTGGTAAAAAAAATATCATAATACCTTTATAATGGTACTGTATATTTTCCGATTCCTCATTAATTTTACATAATGTCATCCTTGGATCAGTTGGGTATTGGAGAAAAAGCTGTTGTGATTAATGTCAATTCCTCTATGCTATGTGCAAAGATGGCAGAAATGGGTATGGTAGAGGGTGTCGAAATTCGAATAGCATTTAAGGCTCCTTTTGGAGATCCCATCGCAATTGAACTTAATGGTACCCTATTATCATTGCGAAAGAAAGAAGCGGCACAAGTCATGATTAGCAAGTTAAATGTATGAAAGTTGCTCTTTTTGGAAACCCAAACACCGGAAAAAGTTCTCTTTTTAACCAACTCACTGGACTTAACCAACATGTAGGAAACTTTCCAGGAGTAACTGTCGATAAAAAAACGGGCTATTTCAAACAGGAAGAAGAATTACACACCCTCATCGATTTTCCAGGCGTATATTCTATTTATCCGAGTAGTGAAGATGAACAAGTGGTATATGAAGTACTCATGAATCCTGAACATCCGGATTTTCCTGATTTAGCATGTGTTGTTCTTGATAGCACGAATTTATCAAGAAACCTTCTTTTACTTTCACAACTATACGATTTAAGAATACCGCTTGTCGCGCTATTGAATATGTGGGATTTAGTTGAGAAGAAAGGAATGAGCCTTGACCTAGATAAACTTAAAGCTTCGTTTCCTGGTATTTCATTTATTCAAACAAATGCAAGAGTAGGACTTGGTAAAGACAGATTTTTGCAAGAACTTACGGCTCTACCTATCGTTGAAAACTATGTCCCAACAAAAGACAATTATGTCCCATCACCAATAGACAATAAAGAAAGTCAAACCAAGGACATTACTTCTCGGTATGCTTGGATTAATGAACGCGTAAAGCAAATTGTTTCATCGAAACCACGTGTAGATGAAAGAACGAAGTCCATTGATCGCGTACTTACCCATCCTGTATGGGGCTATCTAATTTTCTTTTCTATATTGTTTTTGGTCTTCCAATTTATTTTCAGTTTTGCGTCCATCCCTATGGATTTTACAGAATTGAAATTTAGTGAACTTGCAAAATTTGTAGCCCAACATATGCAACCCGGCCTTTTCACAGATTTAGTGTGTCAAGGAGTAATTCCAGGGATTGGGGGAGTTATTGTATTTATCCCTCAAATTGCTTTGCTGTTTTTCTTTCTGTCCATTCTAGAAGAAACTGGTTACTTAGCTCGAGTTGTTTTTATCATGGATCGATTAATGAGACCTTTTGGGTTAAATGGAAAAAGTGTGGTTCCGCTCATGTCAAGTGTAGCTTGTGCGATCCCTGGTGTGATGGCAACGCGCACCATTGCAGACTGGAAAGAGCGCCTGATTACAATTCTAGTAGCTCCATTAATGAGTTGCAGTGCTAGAATACCTGTTTTTACCTTACTGATCTCATTGACAATCCCAAATAAGCAAATAGGAGGAATATTCAATGTGCAAGGACTTATATTAATGACACTTTACATGCTAGGTATTGTGTCCGCTTTGTTGGTCTCTGTGATTTTGAATCGATTAATAACTAGGAAATCATTAGGATTTTTACTTCTTGAATTACCGAGTTATAAATCGCCAAGATGGACAAACGTGATTATAAATGTATGGGAAAAAGTAAAAATATTTACACTTGATGCTGGAAAAGTAATTTTGGCAATTTCTATTTTACTTTGGGCCTTAGCATCATTTGGTCCGGGAGAACGGATGGATGAGGAGGCGAAAAAATGTCAGGCTTCAAAAGAATACTCCAAATTAAACGAAAACGAACAGGCGCAACTATTGGCAAGTACTAAGTTGGAAAATTCCTATATAGGCATTATGGGAAAGGGTCTAGAACCTTTCATTAAACCTTTAGGATA
>JBIJBD010000210.1:0-3821 GCA_044345395.1 Crocinitomicaceae bacterium
TGAGCGAAAATGAACATAACTTATTCTCATCACTTTTTCCAACAAATATAACGTCCTCATTTTTATTAAGAATAGCAATATCGCCAGTAAATTCATATTTCCTTTTTCCCGTTTTTAAATCCCACACAAATATTTCATTGTTAAATCGACTATTACTTATTGAAATAACCATTTCACTATTTTTTTTTGAAAAAAAAACTTTATCGACACTTTCTTTATGTCCTTCAAGCGTATGCAACAGATTTCCATTTTTAGCATCCCAAATTTTTACTGTTTTATCCCAACTACCTGTAACGATTTTTGAGTCATCAGTACTGTGATCCACAGTCTCGATACGATCTGTATGACCCTCGCATCTAATTAGTTCCTTTTCACTTTTTGTATCCCAAATTATCATTTTTTTATCAGTTCCTACAGTAACTAACTTGCTTTTATCAGAATTGAAAACAAAGTCTTGAACACTTGAAAAACCTCCTCCGTGCCCTACAGGCAACACAAACCTCAAACTATCCAGCGAAGATTGTGCGAAAGAAAGCGCTGAAAGAAAAAGAAAAAAGAGGAAGAAAAGCTGTTTTTTCATGGTTTGAAGATACAAAACTTCTACTTCACCCCCCAATCCACTTCCATAGTTTCTTGGCGCGAGGTGGGTTTTTGTTTGCCGAATTAGAGAATCCAAATTTAAAAAAGACTAATCGAACTCAACAATTTTTATTATCCTCTTAATTAAATCTTCTTTATTCTCTGCCTCAATTTTGTGCTCTGTTACTTTTTCTCCGCATCGCACTTTTAAATTCAAAAATAACTTATCCCCTATTTTATTGTAACCCCCTGTTAATTTGCAAGATTGCGGAAACATTCTAGTATCGTAAAAAACTATTTTGGAATCTACTCCGCGAGATGCAATTTGTGACAACTGTTCATCAAGCAATTCTGATAAATTTAAAATGTCATCATCTTCATTTGACTCAACTAAATTAGATCTTACAAAAACAACCTTTGGTTTTGCTAACGGAATAGCTATTTTATCTGAATCTTCCAAAATACCGATATCAAATGATCCACTTTTAGGAATTAAAAGCTGTGGTGTTTGAATTCCTCCGATTCCATTGGCTAACTTAGGCACCTCATCTCTTGCAAAACTTAAAACACTATTAACATCAACAAACTTATTTTCTTTTAATGCTGCACCTTTCATAGCTTGTAATATTGAATATGTTAACAAACCTTGACCGTATTGGCTTGACTCATAACTAACTGCATCTGCTGCACAACCTGAAATTATAAACATTCCTGTCCTATCTTTCATTCTATCAATAGCTTTTAATTGGGATGGTTCTATCTCCCTCGAAGCAACCAAATTATCGACTGCTTTTCCAGACCCACAAGCATCTATTATCATCACTTGTTTTAGTGCTGGAATATTTTTGATCCACTCGACAAATTCAATGCTTGAAATAGATGTTGATTGCCTTAGTACTTCATCTTGATATGCTTCTGAATTTGCGGATTTTGCATCTGCTGTCAAAAAATAAAAATCACCTTTTTCACCAGACGTTGAAATTCCATGTCCAGCTAAATATACGAAAACAATATCGTCACTTTTTGCTTTTTTCGAAATGTCGTCAAAAATTTCTTTTATTTTTTGTTTGCTCGGTCTATGTTGACTATTTGACGTAAGTGTAAATATATGTGCCCTTTCTTGAAACAAATTTTTAGCTGCCAAAGTAATTGCCTTGGACGTTGCATCAGCATCATGTACGGGGTATTTTAAATTAATCGCACTATTTGCATAATCACCAATTCCTATAATTATACCAAAAAAATTAGGATCAACTGTCTCTTTTGTATCGTTAATAATTGACAATACAACTCCTCGACTGTCAACACCATTTTCAGAGGATGCTATTACTTTTAGCTCGTTTTCACCCTTAACTAAATAAGGATGATTTTTGATGTTTAACTTAATGGTTTGTTTTTCAGCATTTAGATCAAAATTAGCACCTCGAACATCTCTGTTAATTTCTTTTCCATTGAGAAGAACTTTTACTGCTCCATATCCTCCATCGCGTTTTTTTAAGTTTATTGCAATATCTTCAGAGCTTGTTGATTCAAGTGCAACCTCAGGATATAATTTCAGTTTCTGCATATCTCCTACTTCCGGTAGGGGCTCGTTGGCAATCACTTTTTTCCATAAATCAGGCAGCCAATATCGATCTTTTAATTGAGTAAACTCAATAACCTCTGATCCTTTTATCCAATACATCATTTCCATTGCTTCAGGTGACGCATCAAACAATCCTGAAGGGTGAATGTGAACCCATTTATTAGGATCTCCATCAAAATAATATGATCGAAGTAATTCTCTCGAATTTTGAATATCCCATATTCCAATACTTCCATCTTCGTATGATATTAATAAATTACCTTTTACAAATTCAATATTTACGGCAGGACTGGAACATTTTAAAATCTTGATACACTTTCCTGATGCAACTTCCCACATTCGAATTGACAAATCAAGTGAAGATGTAAAAATATATTTTGAATCATCTGAAAATTTAGCGGTAATCAATCCCAACGTGTGACCATTTAAAGTTTTAAGGTAAGTTCCATTTAACTTCCAAATAATGGCAGAATTGTCATTTGAGGCTGTTACTAAAAAATTCCCGTCCGGACTTTGATCGACATAATTTACATCTCTATGTCTGAACATTGTTGAATTAGAATAAACAATATCTGATGTGTATCTAATATTTTTTTCATCAATGTTAAATGAACTATTAGGTGGAAAGAATCTGAGCAATTCAAAAGGATGTCTAAAATTCCAAAGTATATACCTCAAAAAATCAAATTCTAAATTTATACCTGCTATTTTTAACTTATCTTTTCTTATTCGAAAAGATTTTGTTATATTTCCCTTTGAAATCCAAAACTTATTTGATTCAATACCTGAACCTCTGTACTTTCTTTTTGTTTCCTTCGAAACTAACTTACTTATCGAATCTAACCTCCAAACTGAAAACTGGTTAGATGACATTATGAGGGCATGATTATTTACTATGCTTATTCGCTTGACATTTTTCTGAATTAATTCATGCTTTATTTTTCCGGTTTCATAATCAATTATAACTACTTTATCCCTTCCTGTTGAAGACATAATAAAATATCTATTTTGAATTAAAAAAGACTTAGAATAGCGAATTTCGCCCAAGTGAGGCTTCAAAGAAAGTACTGAAGACGTGTCATCTAGGTTGTAAAGCTTTACTTCGTTGGTATCCCATGAATATGAAATAAGTTTAGTATTTTGTTGATTTATAACGAAATTTCGATACGAAGTTGAACCATAAATTTTTTTACAAATACTAGCCTCTTTAGCATTCCATAAATTAAATGAAGAATCATTAATTGTGACAAAATACTTTCTTTGATTATTATTTATTTTACTAGGCCAAGGCAATTCATAACCAGCCCACTTCATAATTTTTCTCGAATGAAATATTGCTTCAAAAAAACCTAATTCAGATGACATTTTCTTTCTGAATTGTACTAAATAATTTGGAAATTCTTTAATGATTTCTAATGAAAAATAGTCTCGCAAATTCGCATTATTATTTTTACCGATAGTTAAAATTTTTGAATCCTCACCGTAGAACTTAGCCGATAGAATAATTGAATTTGTATCTCTAAAGGATTTCGCTAATTTACCCGTTTTTGTAATCCATATGAAACAACTATCCTTTATGGTCGTTATGAATAAATCACCATTTTCACTAAATAAAAAATTACTTCTATTGGTATTTGGCAACTGAATTATAAGTGAA
>JBIJBD010000061.1:0-13705 GCA_044345395.1 Crocinitomicaceae bacterium
TATAAGTTAATGCTCCATTATATCCACTGATTGTCGCGGTACCTGCTGCTGAACACGTAGCCGCTGCTGTTGATACAGTTGGTGCAGATGGTGTAGTATTAACAGTAACTATTGCAAGATCTTGAGCTGAACATCCGTTAGCATCCGTTGCTGTTAACGTATACGTATTTGTAGCTAGTGGAGTAAATGGGGTGTTATTGGTCACACTGTTATTCCACGTGTAAACATATGGTCCTGTTCCACCAGAAGCACTTCCTGATAATGTAACGGCAGTTCCAGAACAAACTGTTTGATCTAATCCAGCATTGGCTGATGGATTTGAATTTACAGTTAATGTTGCCGTCGAAGTTAATTGACCAGAACATAATGTTGGCGCAGGGCCAGTAACAAATACATTATATGTAGTTGTAGCAGTAACAGTTCCAGTACTCAACGAAATAGCCGAACCAGTACCAGCAACTGCTGAACCTACTAATGAGTTATCTGCATTATTTCTCAATTGATATGAATATCCTACTTGGGAGTTAGCAACTGAAATTGAAGCCGTTCCTCCTGAACATACTGCCGAAGGTAAAATAGACACGCCTAAACTTAATGTTGGATTTGTCCCAAAACTAACCGGCACTTCATCCGTTTGGAAAATAAAACAAGCTCCTGGAGGTAGTTTAAAAGCCTTTACTTTTAATGTTGTTGATGCAGACAAAGTGCCACTTGTTAAAGTTAGCGTGCCTCCATTACCCATTAATGATGAACCAGTTGTTGTTGTTCCATCAGCTAAGAATAATTGATAAACAATTCCTGTTTGTGAGTTAGAAACTTGAACAGAAACTGTTCCGGATGCTGTACAAAATTCTGCTGAAGCTGGATTTACTGTTAATGTTCCTGAAGGTAGAATACACTGAACGGTTGCACCCGTAACCGCTGCGCTCGGACACCCGCCAACAGCTGATGCAGTTGCTGATAATACTCCGTATGGATATAATTCATAAGGCTGTATTCCGCTCAATGTCCACGTTCCACCGCTAACTGTAACTGGTGAACCAACAGGATAACCGTCAATATATACTTGAACTTGAGTTCCGTTTGTTCCTGTTCCGGATAAAGTTGTACCTTGTTCAAAAACTGGATTTGTTGTAATGGCCAAACCTGTACTTGCAGATTGAGAGCCTATGGTTACCGATGAAGAAAGAGCACTTACAGTCTCACAGCTCGCTGTTGCTCTTGCAGTTAAAACACTTCCAGGGGCAATATTAAGACCCGTAACGGTCCATTCTCCATTGGAAACTGTCACAGGAGATCCTGTTGCTACTCCATTGACAAATAATTGAATAGAAGTTCCGTTGGCTTCTACACTTGTTCCTGAAACCGACGTCACATTTGCGCTAGCACAGATTGGCCCATTAATCGTTGGGGGTGTTGAAGCCCCTCCTGCAATCACAACAGAAGAAGAAACTGCAGAGAAACAATCGTGGGCGTCAGCCATTACATTTGTCGATTGAACGAAGTATGCCGTTACCGTTGCACATCCTGGTAAAGCAGGACAAGAAACATTTACTGTTCCGGCTGCTGTAATATGAGAACTTACCGCATAAGGCATTCCGTTTACAAATAAGTGAACGAAGCCACCCTGAGGGGATGGAGCCGCATTGAACGCTATGGTTACACCAACAGATGTAGAACCTGTGAAAACTGTTGAAGAAACGATAGTTGGTGTCTGGGAAGCAGAGGGAGTATAACCACCTCCAATTGAAAGACAAACAAAAGCTGGATATGAAAGACAACCGTCTGGACCTTGCTGATAAACCATATAACCACCTTCTGGAATACAGTCAACACCTGCACCTGAATTACAGCCCCCGGTATTTCCAGTGCATTTCCAAACCCAACTTCCATCCGCAGGTACAGGTAAATATGCCGATGAAACGGGATTTGGAGCAAACTCAGTATTGTTAGGATACATTACATTGATATCATAACCTACTAAACCTGTTCCACACAAATTTTTACCCGTTTCATTTTGTACAACTGGAGCTGCCACAGGTGTTCCTGTACAAGTAATAATTGTATAAGAATTACAATCCGATAAAGATTCAAACTCTCCAGTCGCAGTTGCAGTAGCTGTAATTACGTTCCCATTGATTAAAGCAGGAGAAATACCCGTCAACGACCAAGCGCCTCCCACACCAACTGTTGTTGTTCCAATCTGAACTCCATTTTTATAGACTTTAATAGTTGTTCCAGAAGCTTCAGTTGAAGTACCTGATAAAGATGTTGCACCATTAGCAATGGGAGTTGTTATTGTCGGGCAATCTGAACGATATGTACAAAGACTAGTATTTGGCGAACAAAAAGCTTGTGCATTAATAATTTCTGTGAAGCATGCTGATAAGGTTGCACATTGCCCTACACCGCCAACATCAGAAGCCGAACTTGGTTGACATATAGTCGAAGCTTGAGCAGCTGTATTGTCGACTATGACATAACGCATAGGTGTATTTGCATTAATTCCAGGGAATTGCGCCACTAAATCAGCAAAAACAACATAAAAATCTAAGAAATAATCTAAATCGCCACAGTTGGTTGACCCAGCAATTGATTTCTGTTAATTAGTTGTTCCCGGGTATGAAATCACCGGAGTACAATTAGGAGTATTTACGTCGTAAACATAAACACCAAATTTTGTGGCTAATACAAGTTCAATCTCAAATCCAGGATTATCCACCGTCCAGTTCGGATCTGCATTTGCCCCTGTGTTGCCAAATAAACCATCTGTATCAATGAGGATTGAATAACTTTTCGCATTAGGGGAAATACTACCCATTCTCAAGCGAAACAACCAATTTCCAGCAGGGCTTAAGTATTTTTGAGCTGGATCTCTATCTCCTTGATCCACGAAGTCTGTAAATCCACAATCCGGTGCATTATTCAAATCCGAAGTTGGTTCAGAACCAGGGAAGATCAAAGAAGAATAAGGAATCTCACTCTGTAATTGATCATCGGTTGTAAATCCACCTGTTGTTGCAGAAGTATAACCATCACCATTTGGATCTAAAATTGACGCACCTGCTCCGCTTGCTGGTTCATAAATCATCCCGGGTGTTTGAGAAAATACCATTGGAATAGAAAGGATAAAAATGAGCGTCCCAATTGCGGAAAATACTATCTTTTGCATGTTAAAAAATTTTAGCGAGGCAAAAGTACAACGAAGAAATTAAAAAACCTTCACACCTGTGTAATTAAAGTAACATTAACATGTTATTTATTGAAAATGATTGCTCTATTGCTTCAATATTGCGAGTAACGTATCCTCTTTATCCAATATTTCCAACACATGTGGGTCTTCTAATTGTTTTGTAACAGATACCTCATTTGCTAATACTTCCTCTTGAATAAAATTCTTGAATGAACAGATAGCATCTTCAATTTCCGGCGTTGAGTGAACAGAAATATTAATTCGGTCAGTAACTTCTAAGCCCATATCCTTTCGTAAATTTTGAATCCTATTTACCAATTCCCTCGCGATACCTTCCTGTTTTAATTGCTGAGTGATGGTGATGTCAAGCGCTACAGTTATGGAACCTTCACTAGCGACTAACCAACCGGGAATATCTTGAGCGCTAATTTCAAAGTCTTCACTGGTTAACGTGATATCCTCTCCATTCAAATTTCCCTGCCAGCCCTCGTTTTGTTCAATTTGTATAATATCATCAGAAGTAAAGGATTCTACCAATGCGGCAATAGCTTTCATATGTTTACCATATTTCGGACCTATGGTTTTAAAATTAGGTTTAATACGTTTAACCAAAATCGAGCTATCTCTTAATAATTCTAATTCTTTTACATTCACCTCTGATAAAATCAAGTCTTTTACGTGCAACAAATTAGAAGCAACCGTCTCGTTCAACACGGGAATCATTATTTTTTGCAGCGGCTGTCTAACCCGTATATTTTGCTTTTTCCTCAGTCCCAACAACAGGGAACAACATTCTTGAGCCATGTCCATTTGTTCTTCCAGTGTGTTGTTTATGTAGGAACGTTCTGAAGTTGGAAACTTCGCTAAATGCACAGAAGCATGGGAATGGCGCTGCGTTACTTCGTTAAGGTCGTAAAACAATTGATCCATGAAAAATGGTGCAATTGGCGATGCCAATAACGCCACTGTTTCGAGGCTAGAATACAATGTTTGATAAGCGGCTTCTTTATCCTTCGGGTCATCGTTCTTCCAAAATCGCCTTCTGCACAAGCGCACGTACCAATTTGATAGTTGTTCAGTTACAAAATCTTGGATAAGTCTTCCTGCTTTAGTTGGTTCATATTGCGCATAGGCATCATTAACTTCTTCAATTAAAGAATGTAATTTGGAAATAATCCATTGATCTATTTCAGGTCGATTTTCTACCGATATTTCTTTTGATGAAAAGTCAAACTCATCTATGTTCGCATACAACGAAAAGAATGAGTAGGTGTTGTACAAGGTACCGAAAAACTTCCGCTGAACTTCTTGAATGCCTTCCTCATCAAATTTTAAATTATCCCATGGCTGAGCATTGGTAATCATATACCACCTTGTGGCATCCGGGCCATATTTTTTCAGCGTGTCAAAAGGATCTACTGCATTTCCTAATCGCTTGGACATTTTCTGTCCGTTTTTATCTAGTACTAATCCGTTAGACACAACATTTTTAAAGGCTGCCTTATCAAAAACCATGGTGGAAATAGCATGTAAGGTGTAAAACCATCCCCTTGTTTGATCCACTCCTTCTGCAATAAAATCAGCAGGATAACCAAGTTCATTGTCAAGGTATTCCTTGTTTTCAAAAGGATAATGCCATTGTGCATAAGGCATCGCTCCAGAATCGAACCAAACATCAATCAAGTCGGCTTCGCGATGCATCGGTTTGCCAGATGGAGAAACAAGTGTAATCTTGTCTACAATATGTTTGTGAAGGTCTATTTTATCGTAATTTTCAACTGACATATCGCCAATGGTAAAATTGACCAATGGATTTTCGTTCATGTATCCCTCTTTAACACTACGTTCACACGCCTCTTTTAACTGTGCAACGGAGCCAATACACATGCGCTCATCGCCTTCTTCTGTTGACCAAATAGGAATTGGAATTCCCCAATACCTGGAACGCGATAAGTTCCAATCGTTAGCATTTTCCAACCATTTTCCAAATCTTCCTGAGCCTGTTGCCTCCGGTTTCCAATTGATGGTGTTGTTCAGTTCAACCATCCGTTCTTTACACTCGGTTACTTTAATGAACCAAGAATCCAAAGGATAATACAATACCGGTTTATCAGTTCTCCAACAATGAGGATAGTTGTGTTCGTATTTCTCTATTTTGAATGCCTTTCCTTCTAATTTCAATTTAAGTGCAATGCGCTCGTCAACAGACAAGTAAGCCTTTAAATCAGGAATGATGGATTTTAATCTTTCCCTTTGGACCAATAATTCTACTTGTTTTTCTTCATCTGAAAGGTATTCTGCTTTCACATACTCACCTGCTAAACCGAAGAGTTCGTCTTTAACAGCTGCGCGGAACTTCCCTTTTAAGTCAACTAAAGGGACTAAATTCCCTTGTTCGTCCTGAACCAACATAGCGGGAACTCCAGCGTCTTTTGCTACTTTGGCATCGTCTGCACCAAAAGTTGGGGCCGTATGTACAATTCCAGTACCGTCTTCAGTGGTTACAAAATCTCCTGATATGACCACAAATGCTTTTTCTGGTTGAAGAGCAGGAAGAGCAAAAGGCAATAATTGTTCATATTGGATTCCAACTAGATCCTTGCCAAGACAGGAATTACCAACATAAAAAGGAATGACTTTGTCTCCCGGCGAATACGTTGATAACTGATCTATAGCATTTACCGATTGAAACCCTTTCCCGAATTGATAACCAACTAAATTTTTAGCTAAAATTACATTAATGGGCTCATGAGAATACTGGTTGTAAGTGGAAACTAATACATATTCTATGGCAGGACCAACTGTTAATGCTGTGTTTGAAGGGAGTGTCCAGGGAGTTGTGGTCCACGCTAACAAATATGTGTTAGTCATCCCCCTCAATCCCCCTTCAAAGGGGGAAGCTGTTCCCTCCCTTGCGCCTTCAAAGGGGAAATTGGTGCCACTTTTTTCCTCCCTTGAACTATCCAAGGAAGATGTCGTCCTTTTTTCCTCCCTAGAGGGAGGATTAAGGAGGGTGACACTGTCATTATTTAACACCTTAAACATCGCCACCACGGTTGTGTCCTTTACATCTTTGTAGCAACCGGGTTGATTCAACTCATGAGAAGACAAACCTGTTCCAGCTTTCGGAGAATACGGTTGAATGGTGTATCCCTTATAAAGTAAATTCTTGTCGTATAATTGTGATAATAGCCACCAAACGGATTCCATGTATTTCGGCTCGTACGTCACATAAGGATGGTCCATGTCGACCCAATATCCCATTTTTTCCGTTAAATCGTTCCAAATATCCGTATACTTCATTACAGCTTTCTTGCAAGCCTCATTATATTCGTCGATTGAGATTTTCGTTCCTATATCCTCTTTTGTTATGCCTAGTTCTTTTTCCACGCCTAATTCTACCGGTAGCCCATGTGTATCCCAACCCGCTTTTCTCTTTACTTGCTTCCCCTGAAGCGTTTGATAACGGCAAAAAATATCCTTTATGGCGCGGGCCATTACGTGGTGAATTCCCGGTAATCCATTGGCTGACGGAGGGCCTTCAAAAAAAACAAACGATGGGTTTCCTTCCCGAGATTCAATTGACTTTCTGAAAATGTTTTCTTGTTTCCATTTCACTAAAAGCTCATCTGCTACCTGTGGCAAATTAAGCCCTTTGTATTCTCTATATTTTTGATGCATCCGGAAAATTTGTGGTGCAAAGGTATAGAAAATGTTGGCTTTTTAGTTTGCTGACTGGAGCCAAAAAACTTGGCCAATAGTCAATGAAAATACTGACCTTTGTCGAATGAATCTTAAAGTTGCCGTCATAGGAGGTGGAGCCGCCGGTTTTTTTTCAGCAATCACGGCTAAAGAAAACAACCCCATCGCAGACGTTGTTATTTTTGAGAAATCCACAAAATTGCTTGCAAAAGTTAAGATTTCAGGGGGCGGACGTTGTAACGTAACGCACGATTGTAAAGACCCGTTCACACTCGCAACTTTTTATCCCCGAGGAGGAAACTACTTAAAAAAAGCCTTTCAACAATTCCATGTAATAGACACCTTACGTTGGTTTGAAAAACGGGGCATTAAAATGAAAACTTATCCTGATGGTTGTATTTTTCCTCTTTCCAATGATTCACAGACCATCATTGATTGTTTCTTAAATGAAGCGAAAAGACTTGGTATTCGTATCCAGACATCTAGTGGCGTAACCGCTATAACTAAGGCGGGAGAAAATTACGTGTTGACCGTAAATAATGAGCAAGTTCTATTCGATCGCGTCATTATTACCACCGGAGGTCAACCGAAGAAAAGTGGCTTAGACTGGCTTTCAAGTCTCAATCTTGAAATTATAGATCCCGTTCCGTCTTTATTCACCTTTAATATGCCCAATAATCCCATTTGTAAACTCATGGGAACGGTTATTAATCCTGTACATGTGAAAGTTGAAGGTACCAAACTTCACGCAAATGGACCTTTGCTTATAACGCATTGGGGAATGAGTGGGCCCGCTATTTTGCTGCTTTCTGCTTGGGGAGCTCGCATTCTACATGAAAATGAATACTCCTTCAACATTCTTGTCAATTGGCTTCATGAAAAAAGCGAAAACGCACTAAGAAAGCATTTTAAAAACATGAAGGTAAGTAATGAAAATAAAATGATGGTGAATTATTCTGGCCTGCCTTTGACGCAACGCCTATGGGAATTTTTATTGGAAAAAGCAGGTGTTCCAACGACCATGCGCTGGAAAGATTTTGGAACAAAAAACGAAAATAAATTACTCACCACTCTATTACAAGATCGCTATTTCGTAAAAGGGAAAACAACCTTCAAAGAGGAATTTGTTACGGCCGGAGGCATCAGTATGATGGAAGTTGATGTACACCGAATGGAAGTAAAAAAATATCCCGGTTTACACGCTGCAGGAGAAGTCCTTGACATCGATGGAATAACAGGAGGATTTAATTTTCAAGCTGCTTGGACCACTGGTTTTATTGCAGGAAAATCGGCAGTAAGATAAGTTTAAAACTCTGCGTTTTGAGGTGTTCGTGGGAAAGGGATTACATCTCTGATATTGGTCATTCCTGTGACAAACATCACCATGCGTTCAAAGCCAAGCCCAAAACCGGCATGAGGAACCGTTCCAAATTTGCGAGTATCCATATACCACCACAGCTCTTGGGGATGAATTCCAAATTCCTCACATTTCTTGTAAAGAATATCGTAACGTTCCTCACGTTGAGAACCTCCTACAATTTCACCAATCCCTGGAAATAATACATCCATTGCCGCGACCGTTTTTTGATCGTCATTTAAACGCATATAGAACGCTTTGATTTTTGCGGGGTAATCCGTTAAAATAACAGGGCAATTAAATTCTTTTTCTACCAAATAACGTTCGTGTTCACTTTGTAAATCAATCCCCCACTCCACATCGTATTGAAATTTCTTTTTCTTGTAGTGATTGGAGTTTTTCAACACCTCTATAGCTTCCGTATAGGTTAAGCGCTTAAAAGGATTTTCAGTCACAAACTTCAAACGGTCTATTAAAGACAATTGGCTCCTTTCGTGTTGTGGCTTTTGAGTTTGTTCTTGTTGGTCTCGATCATTTAAAAACTTCAAATCCTCAGCACAATTCTCAAGAACATAACTACAAATGTATTTCAAGAAATCCTCTGTCAAATCCATGTTATCGTTGAGGTCATTGAACGCCACTTCCGGTTCTATCATCCAAAATTCTGCTAAGTGCCTCGAAGTATTGGAATTCTCCGCACGAAACGTTGGGCCAAAAGTATATACTTGACCGAGAGCCAAGGCTGCCAATTCTGCTTCCAATTGTCCAGAAACCGTTAGGCTTACGGCTTTGCCGAAAAAATCCTTAGAAAAATCTACAGAACCCGATTCGTCTAAGGGAGGATTTTTCGCTTCTAGTGTGGTTACGCGAAACATCTCTCCTGCTCCTTCAGCATCTGAACCGGTAATAATTGGCGTATGCAAGTAATAGAATCCGCGATCGTTAAAAAACTTGTGTATTGCATAAGCCACTGCATGTCTTATTCTAAAAACTGCACCAAAGGTGTTGGTGCGAAAACGAAGGTGCGCTTGTTCACGTAAAAACTCAAGGCTGTGACGTTTAGGTTGCATCACGGTGCGTTGCACATCGTCCGGATGAGCATCTCCTAAAATTTCGATGGCACTTACTTGCAATTCTATGGCTTGGCCAGATCCTTGAGAGGCGACCAAGATTCCTGTGAGGGAAAGAGCTGCAGCTGTATTAACACGCTTAAGTAACGCTTCATCAAACTGTTCAAAATCTACAACCGCTTGAAGAGAAGCCATACACGATCCGTCGTTTAGTTGGATAAATCGATTACTTCGAAATGCTCGAACCCAACCTTTCACCTCAATTTCTTTGTTCAACAACGCTTGTCCTTCTTTACCTAACAGCTCGCTAATTCTCCATCTTTTCATTTCACCTGAATTATTTTATGTCTGATTAATCTTTTGATTGTAAAGTGAATTTATCTTTACACCTACAAAAATAATGGAATTGAATAAGTCTACAAGGCAATTTAGTTGAAACCAATGCGAATGAAAAGCGTATATGCCATAAAACTTAACTTATGAATGCAGCGCACATACATTTAGCCTTAAATCATTTTCCACTAGCTTTGCCTTTAGTCGCCTTGGTTATATTGATTATAGGTTTTATTTTTAAAAATGACCTAGTCAAAAGAATCGCTTTCGGAATGATGATGGCTTCGGGAATCTTCACTTTTCTTATGATGAATTCAGGAGAAGGGGCAGAAGAAATTGTTGAGGAATTAGGTAGAAGTCATGACTTGATTCATGAACACGAGGAGAAAGCGGAAACCTTTGCTTTGTTGAGTTATTTGAGCGCCGTTTTTGCAGCTATCGCTTTTTGGATAAACTGGAAACGTAAGCCATTTTCGGACATCACCCTATATCTTTCCATGATTCTTTGCGTTGTTTTGCTTTACCTTGGACAACAAACAGGAAGCAGCGGTGGTGAGATTACACATGAGGAAATTGTAGAAAAATAATTTCATACATGTGCTTTCCATCACTTTTAAATGTGTAATATTGAATCATTCTAAAAAATTGTAATATGAAAAAAATAATGATTGTTTCATTTGCATCTCTTTTACTTTTCTCTTGTGGCAATAATTCTGAAGAAAACAAAGATGAAAATGAAGGAAGTAAAAAAGGAGCATGGAGTAAAGAGGATAAAGGGAAATTTCAATCAAAATGCAACGAGGAGTTAGGAAAAATTATGGGTGAGAATACCGATAAATTTTGTGGCTGTGTGGGAGAAAAAGTAGAAAAAGCGTTTGATAACTTTGATTTAGCGGATAAGGCAATGAATGGGGCCGAAGGCTCTAAAATTGCCGAAGAATGCGCGACACAAGTAATGAAAGATGCGATGAAGGACATGAAATTACCAGAGACTCCTGAACCGGAAGAAGGAATGCCTACTGACGAATTGTAAGAATTATAGAGTATTAAATATAAAAGGGTTGTTTGACACAACCCTTTTATATTTAACAAAATTCTATTGCATTAAGAGATAAATTCATGAGGAATCACCATATTTGTCTGTATCTAAACTAAATTTTATGAAAAAACTATTTTTAAGCCTGTTTGTGTTAGGCGCATTAACATTAAGTTCTTGTGGTGATAAAGCTGAAGACATTAACGTGGCTGATATTGATTCAGAATGCGGTTGCGTTGAATCCATGAACATTGTAATGAATGAAATGATTGAGGCGATTGATGGAAAAAAAATATCCGACATGTCAGATGAGGAGAAAAATGCATTTAAAGAGAAAACTAAGCCATTAGCTGATAAGGCAGAAGAAATAGAAAAACATTGCGACAAAAAGTTCCCGAAAACAAATTACGAAGAAATCAAAGACTGCGCTGCGGTAGAGGACTTCAAAAAGACAATGGAAAAAATGAAAAATATGAGATAATCTCGAAAATATCTAAAGAAAAGGCTGTCTTAAGGGCAGCCTTTTCAGTTTGAAAATACCAAACTTATCTATTGTTCCAATTGGTCATAGTGAGTGCTAAACCTTGCATTGAAAAGCTTTTGATAAACTCTGTTGCTATGCCAATACGTTCTGATAAATCAAGGCATTCTTCTTTCGACCAGTTGCCAAGTACATATTCTGATTGTCTCCCTTTAGCGAAATCACTTCCTACACCAAAGCGCAATCGCACATAATCTTGTGTTTTCAACGTGGCTTGAATGTCTTTAAGCCCGTTGTGTCCACCATCACTCCCTTTTCCTTTCATGCGTAATTTACCGAAAGGCAAGGCGATGTCATCAGTGATCACCACTAAATTTTCAAGGCTAATTTTTTCAGCTTGAAGCCAATAATTCACGGCTTTTCCCGAAAGATTCATATAAGTAATTGGCTTAATAAGTACCAATGTTCTGCCTTTGAATTTAACTTCAGTTTTGTACGCGGCTTTGTCTAAAGAAAAAGCCCCTCCTAATTCTTTGGCTAATGCATCAACTACTTTAAATCCTATATTATGACGCGTTTCTTCGTATTCACTTCCTGGATTTCCTAAACCGACAATTAAAAACTTCATATTACCAATGTGGACAAGAATTACAATCGTTAACAGGACGAATATAAAACAAACAGCCAAGCACTACATTCCCCTCGACATAACCGAAGCGATGGCGAGCAAAGGTATCGTATTCATCAGGTCTTGTTTTTACGTAATGTTGAAAAATATATCCCGCACCTGTATTCGCTTGAAGAAATAAGTGTTTCCAAAACTCAAAGCGCATTCCAGTATGAAAGGATGCCGCTACTCCAGAAAGTGAAGAGGTTACCATTGATTTTGTTCCATTGTATGTAAAGTCATTGTAAGAAAGAATAACTCCGGAGGAAAAACCCCAAAGCCATGTCATGGTATAAGTGTCGGTACGATTTCTTATTAAATTCTTTACCTTGCTTATTTCGGCGCGAATGTAATTCATTCCGTTGCTGTTTTCATAGTGGAAAACCTCCTCTTCAGTAGTTGTGTTTATCCCTGTGTAATAACCGTTTAAGGGCTCAACAGAATTAAATCCTGCATCCGTATTTCCAACCACTTGATATGTTGGTCCATGGACCATAACATATTTTAAATGGTCGTACCCCAAGGAAACATTCCAATAATTTTTAAAATTATACCCAATTCTGAGATTAAATTGAGGAACTGTCAGTTTAGTTAAGTTCACATATTCAGCTAATTTGGTAGAAGGCCTATCTTTCGCTTTTACCCCATTCAACATAAAATCATAACCTAAACCTTCAAAGTGAATATTGCTCTTTGTGTAAGCACTTCTATTGTAACCCCAATAAACATAGCCGGTTCCTTCAGCCATAGAATTTTTTGGTTTTTTACGGTTGTATTTTCTGTACTGAGCTTCCGTTTGAAAAGCTAAAAAAACAAAACATAAAAGAGCAATTATCTTCATTTTTGCATGAGTTGAACCCATTGTTTTTGGGAAATCACTTTTTCTAATCTATAATGTACGGATTTAGTTGGGCTATGCCATTCAACCAAGCCTATCCCTTTGGCAAAATATACGACCTCTTCTCCTGAGCGTTCTTCTTCCTTTCTTTCGTATATATTAATGTTTGTTAACCGCACATAATCCTTGAATACAAGGGACTCGACTTTAGCGTTTTGAAATAAAAATTGTCCTTTGTTACTGAAGGTTCTTCGGATTTCTTTCAATATCACGGTAGAATCCGTTAGTCCGCGGAATTTCGTAGCATAATCTGATGTATCCTTCAAATTAAAAGGAAATAATTTATTTTTATACAAAATTGATTGTTCCTTTTCTTTGCGATTATTTACTACCATGTGGTCCATTAAGTCCAATGAGTCAATATTGTAATTCAAGGCCTCCAATAACCTACCATCTGAAGCATAGCGTTCCACCACGACATGCGGACCTTGTGAGTCGATAACTTTATATACCCGATGAAATTCTTCATCCAAACCATTAATCAAATTGCGGTATACATAAAAACGAGCAGTGTCACATATTGGGTAAAAATATTCAGCAATCGGATTTACACAAACGGCATTATCCGGCTTGCTCGCAAGAGGCGATTCTCCACCACAAGAGGTAAAAATTACGAGTAGTATAATTCCGCCAATTACTTTCATTTTGTCATTTTCAAAAATGCTATTTCCTTATCAGTTAAATGTCGGAACATACCTCTTGGTAAGTCTTTTTTAGTTAATCCCGCAAACTGTACTCGGTCTAACCGTACTACGTTGTATCCCAAAGTTTCAAAAAGGCGACGCACAATTCTATTCTTGCCTGAATGCAGCTCAACACCTACTTCTCGGTTATTCCCCACCTCAACGAACTCCACTTTGTCAACTTTTGTTCTACCGTCCTCTAAATCTACCCCGTTTAACAATTTTTCTAAATCCTCCTTAGAGACAGGCTTGTGCAATTCAACGTGATATATTTTTCGTGCTTGA
>JBIJBD010000151.1:0-5302 GCA_044345395.1 Crocinitomicaceae bacterium
TCTAATCTACCCACAGGGTATATGCGTTCACGGCATGCTTTGTTAACCAGCGTCATAACAGTTTTTCTACCTTTGGGATCATCCATTGTTGTGATAAATCCTTTGGGTTTGTTCAATAATACATAACGCTTCGTTTCCGCATTTATGGTCTCTCCATCATATTGAACAATGTCACCAGGCTTTATTTTATACCCTAATTCGGTAATTATCTTCCCATTTACACTTACAACACCCGTTTGAATCAACACGTCTGCTTCACGCCTAGAACATACCCCGGCATTTGACAGGTGTTTATTTAATCGAATGGCATCTTCATTAAACGAAGGTAGCGGATCTCCTTTTTTTACTTTGATTTTGAAATCAATATATTTTCGCTTATCGCGTGCCGAGACTTCCTTCTTGGGGGCTTCTTGCTTACTGCCTCTTGTTGTTTTTCCTTGACCAGCAGGGGCGCCGGCGGACTTTTTAGGCGTGGGTTTATTCATAAAGCAAATTTACTGAATTCACTCCGAACTTACATCATTCGAGACTCTCTGATTTCGGCATCCTCTACGCGAAGTATCTTTCCAGGAAATTTACGCACCACCTCCATGTCATGGGTAGCCATTAAAACGGCTGTTTTTTGTTCTTTCGCTACTGCGACAAGCAATTGCATAATTTCAACGGATGTCTCTGGGTCAAGGTTTCCTGTTGGCTCGTCAGCAAGTATTAGTTCTGGTTCATTCAAAAGGGCTCTTGCAATAGAAACGCGCTGTTGCTCCCCTCCAGAGAGCGTATGAGGAAAATCAGTAGCCTTGTGTTCAATACCAGCTAGTTGCAAGCAACTCAAGGCTCTTTTGTGAATTTCATCTTTCTTTTTCCATCCTGTGGCTTTCAACACAAAATACAAATTTTGTATAACATTTCGATCCATCAGTAATTGAAAATCTTGGAAAATGATTCCTATTTTTCTTCGTAAAAATGGAATTTCTTTTCGCTTCATTCGCTTGAGATTAAATCCTGCCACAACTGCATCGCCTTCAATTAAAGGTAGTTCTGCATATAGTGTCTTCATTAAACTACTTTTTCCGCTTCCTGTTCTTCCGATGAGGTATACAAAATCATTCTCGTCCAAATCAAGATATACATCTCTAAGGATTAGCTTTCCTTGTTGTTTTATTTGAGCATTGGTAATGGAAATAACTTTTGGCACGGGTATAACTTTTATATTACACAAAATTGCAGAATGGAATGCAACCGATTCCGCTTTTTCCAATTTTATCTTAACAATTTCAGGTTTAAAACTTTTAAGGCTTTCCCCGCCTTTTGAGTAATGCTCTTTTAATTTTACATCCGATGAATAAGTTTTTGCTCTTCTTACTGCTTTGCTCGTTCGGAAATAATGCATTTTCTCAGCAAAGCATCAAGTATACAAGTGAATACGCTACCTATTTCAAAGCGGAAGACTTGTACAACAAGGCTCAATATGCCGCAGCGCGAGAAGTATTTCGCACGTTTATCAGTAATTCAACAAATCAATCAGACCCTATGGTGGTTAAAGCACATTACTACGAAGGGATTTCTGCGCTACAATTATTTTCAAACGACGCCATTTCACTACTTGAACAATTTAATCGAAAATATCCAGAAAATATTTACATTTTCGAAATCAATTATAGAATTGGAAAATACTATTTCCAAAAAGAAGACTTTGAAAAAGCACAAAAATGGTTGCAACAAGTTCCTGTTCGCGAGGTTGACAAAGAAGATAAAGAAGAGTTACTATTTAAGCTAGGCTATGCGTCACTTCAAAACCTTGACAATGATATTGCCTACAGTGCATTTCGTGATTCCAAAGATGGAAATGGTCCGTACGCCATGCCAAGTTTGTATTTTTATTCTCACTTAAGTTACCTTAAGAATGCCAATCAAATCGCTTTGGAAGGATTCTTAAAACTTCAAAACGACTCTACCTTTTGTGGTGTTGCTCCTTATTATATTGCACAAATTTATCAGAAACAAGGGCAATATGACGAGGTGATTAATATGGCGCCGAGTGTCTTAAAGTGTTCACAAGTGGATAATGAAGCAGACGTTAACCATATTATTGGCAATGCATTTTACAAAACTGGAAAATATCAAGAGGCAATTCCCTACTTGGAGAATTTTTCAAAGAATGGTAAAATTAGCCGAGACGATGCATACGAACTAGGATATTCTTACTACAAAACCAAACAATACGAAAAGGCAATAAAACAATTTGATAAGGTAACTCGAGTGGCTGATAGCATTACCCAAATAGCCATGTATCAAATTGGAGAATGCTACCTAAATCAAGACAAGTTGCTGCCAGCACGATCTGCGTTTGAACGTGCTTCACAAATGAATTATATGAAGGAGGTACAAGAAGATGCTCTTTACAATTTTGCCGTTTTATCTTTTAAAGCAGATATTAATCCATACGACGAATCCGTTCGGGCTTTTGAAGAGTTTCTAGCTAAATATCCGAATTCTAGTAGAAAAAAAGATGTCTATCAGTACTTAGTCAATGTTTATACAAACACATCTAATTTCGCTAAAGCGCTTGAATCAATTGGTCGATTGCCAAATCTCGACGTAAAGTTGAAAAAAGTTTACCAAACGATTGCTTATAATTACGGGGTTGATTTGTTTGAAAAACAACAATTCATAGATGCTATAAAAACATTCAAAATGGTCGACAAATACCCTATCGACCCTCAAATGGTCGCATTGGCCAAATATTGGTCGGCAGATGCCTTACTTCGTACAGGGCAAACAGATGCGGCAATCTCCACTTACAGAGAATTCATGGCCTCTCCTGCGTCGAATGCGCTACCAGAAAAAACGGATGCCTATTACAATATTGGTTACGGGTATTTAAAAAAGAATGATTTAGACAAAGCAATAGAATCTTTCCGTATGTTCTTACAATCAACGCCCAAAGACGAAGCAAAGAAAATTGATGCGTGCTTTCGTGTGGCAGATTGCTATTACGTTCGTGAACAAAAGGACGACAATTTGTTAGCTATTCAATATTACAACGAGGCATTCAAAATGAATACGGAATACAATGATAAAGCTTTGTATTATGTGTCCAAAGCATATGGTTATAATGGACAAATTACAGATAAAATTGATGCCCTAAATCGGTTGATTAAAGGTTATGGATCTTCTAAATACCTGATGAGGGGACGATATGACCTAGGTTGGGCTTATATGTCAATAAAAGAATACCCTAATGCTTTGAAAATTTTTAAAGAATTCATTTATGATTATCCGAATAATCAATTTGTGGTGGATGTTAAATTAGCCATAGCTGATATATATTTCAAAGAAGGAAATTATAAGAGCGCCGAAACTGAGTTTTTACAAATCCTTAATGACTATGGTAAACAACGTGATGTCTGTGCAAACGCCGTAAATGGGTTGGTTGAAGTTTATACCTCTCAAAACAAAGTCGAAGAAGCAACAGAAATTGCTGATAAGTATCCCTGTGCAAATATTTCAGCAGATGAAAAAGAAAACATCTATTACACGCCAGCCATTGAGGCCTATAAATCAAATTTTTACGAAGATGCTATTCCTAAATTCGAAGCGTATCTTAAGAAGTTCCCTGCTGGAAGATTTGCCAATGAAAGTTATTATTTCTTAGGTAATTGTTTGTATAAAACCAAAGATACAACTGAGGCAATTGGCTACTTTGAACTATTTTTAGAAACCCCAACAACAGAATTTTCAGAAGTTGCCGCTTGGAGAACAGCGAACTATTACTACGGTGTAAAAGACTATGTAAAAGGCTTGAAATATTATGAAAAATTAGACCAAATTGCCTCTAAGCCATCAGAAATTTTAAATGCTAAAATTGGAATCATGCGTTGTTCTTTTTTAACCGAAAATTTTGAAAAGTCTGCACTGGCTTCGAAGGCCGTTTTGGAAACAACAGGAATCAACAATCAGCAACGTACAGAAGCTGAATACGCAAAAGGGATTTCAAATTATAAGCAATCTAACTTCGAGTTAGCAAAGCCATCTCTCGAATGGTTGGTTAAAAATACAACGTCGGCAATGGGGTCTGAGGCGAAATATACCCTAGCAGAAATGTATTACAAACAAGCCCTTTATCCGCAAGCAGACATTGAAATTAAAGCCCTGTTAAAAATGAAACCAAGTTATAATTTTTGGGTAGCTAAAGGACTATTATTGCAAGTGCGTATTCAAATGATTAATGACGAACTTTTCCAGGCAGAGCAAACGCTGAAGTCTGTAATTGAACACTATCCAAACGAAACAGACGGCATACTTTCTGAAGCAAATGAACTTTGGGATGAATTAATGCAACTAAAAAATCCTCAAGAAAAAGAGGAGGAAGAAAACCAAAAAAGAATCGAAATCAATGATTAACAATATTGTCCTTATTGCCTGTCTTATCTGCGTGTCAACTTCATGGGCACAGCCGGACCAAATAACAGTTATTGGGAAAGGTCAGCGAGAAATTGAACCAGCAACACGGTTGCTTTACGCACCAAAAAAATTGGATTCTATCCAAAGCACACCGGTCCCTTCCTACCCAATGCTTTATTTTCAAGCGCCTACAAAGATAAAATTGGACACCATTGAGGCAGCGACAGTTGAAACATCATCAGAAAAATTAAAAAAACTCTATCCGTTTTATACCCGTTTGGGAATTGGAACTGCTCTCATGCCTTTGGGTGAATTATATTTCAATTCTACGAGGTCTAGAGCATATCACTACGGTTTACACACGCAACATATAAGCGCCTTTAAAACAAAAATTACCAGACAAGATATTGATTACCTAACTGCAAATTTTGACAGAACGAATTTTTCCTTGTTCGGGAGTATTTTGCAAGACAATTATCAGCTGAAAAGTAAATTCAATTATAGCACCGATGGCTTCCGCTATTATGGTGCCAGAAAATCCCTTGATACGCTAATTAATCAAGCAGATTCCGTCAATAAACAACGATTCCAATCCATTGGTGGTGAGTTAACTTTTGAGGGCTTGAATGGAGATTCATCAGCATTTAATTATGCTATCAATACCCGGTATAATTACTTTTTCACGAAACCTTTTAAAGCCGATTCGTTAGCCAAATGGAACAGCAGAGAACATAGTGCTGGTTTTAATTTTAAAGGTTGGTACAGGTATCAACACGAAACGTTTTACGGCGATTTAGGACTCCGGTTCAATGGGTTTAGACATGGAATTGCTGATTCAGCGCTTTCCACACTTGATTCAGGCTTAGTTACAAACAACACCATAATCGATTTTGCTCCAGGA
>JBIJBD010000149.1:0-5396 GCA_044345395.1 Crocinitomicaceae bacterium
TTTCTTATTTATCCCTAGCAAAAAAAATGCGTACATTCAATATAATATTGCTTTTTAAGGATATTATCTTTAATGAACTAAACCTATGAAATCAATCGTCTTTTTATTTGTTCTTTTTACAACTGCGACCATTTTCGGTCAGCAACACAGGTATTGGGAGCAAAATTCACAATTTTATGCGAAAAACTTTAGCACTACTTTAGACGGTGGTTTTATTGTTTCGGGTTATGCAACAACCCAATTCGGTCAAAACGATTACGTGATCAGTTTCGTTTGCTACAGCGATTCATCAGGACAAAATCATTGGGAAAAGTTGTACACTAACTTTGCTGATACCTTTTCTTTTGAAACGGTAGCGCAGTTGCCGGATGCTAGTTTTATTGTTGGTGGTAAACAATTTAATCCCATAACCAATCAATTAGGAGGAGCTTTATTGAAATTAGATTCTCAAGGAAATGAAATTTGGAAAAAATCCATTTCTGATAGTTCAGGAGCTGATATTGTTATATCCGATCTGTTAATTGATTCGGACACTTCATTTTTTCTGGTTATGAAAAAAACGGGAACAGCAGATGGAAACGGCGTCATATTAATGGATACCTCAGGTAGCATCATTTGGCAGAAAAGTTTTGAAATATTCGGAACGGACCAATTGGAAATTAATGCACTTAAATTAGGGGCTGATAAGTCTATTTTTATCACAGGGAGTCTCTTTTCCGGAAATAATCAAGCAGGTGTTTTGATGCGTTTAGATTCTTTAGGAAATGTGCTTTGGATGAAAAAAAATGCGCACCCCAATTCAAATTTCACGGATCTTCTTATTGATAACAATCACTTGTTCTGTAGAAATTCTACCACAAACCTCGGTGATGTAATCCTCAGTTCGTTTGATTACAATGGCAACCACCTTTGGAGTGTGAATGTATGGGAAGTTGATGTCACTTCTTTTCCTTTAGAATTGAGTAGGAGAAAACTATCATTTGATAGTGACTCGAACCTAATTACGCATTGTTCTAATAATTCCTATAGTATTTTCAGTCGTTTTTCTCGAGAAGGGACCTACATCGATGCACTTGCTGGATTAGGTGTATCGCAAGGAATAGAATTTTATCCAAATGGCTCTTGCGCATTTTTAATGAGTGGTCCGTCTATTGGGCTGAAAAGTATGGAAATATACAATAGACATTTTGCTGTTACGCGAAGTGAAAATTTTAATTCATTTCCCAATAACTGCTTTTGGGAATACCAAATCCAATATTCGCAAATTTCCGATAGTACCACTTCAATTAGTGTCATTCCTAGTTCAATTTATTCTGTTTCAAATGCCATGATGGAGAATGTTTCTGCTTTTATATCCATTGATAACAGTTGTGTTGATTTTATTGGGAGCATTAATGAAAATGTGTACGATGACTTTGAAATTTACCCAAATCCCACGAACGGAAATATTCATTTGACCTTCCATGCAGAAGGGGATCTACCAAGAAGAGGATATTTGATGGACGCACTTGGAAATGAAGTATTGAATTTTGAAATCAATTCTTCAGAAAAAATAGTTGACCTTTCCATTATTCAGGCTGGGATCTATTGGCTAAAAATTGGTGACGCATCAAAGAGACTCATAATTCGCTAGATCAATTTGATGGGTATTACAAAATCCTTAGGAATTACCTAATTTTGCACTTATGTCTTTTTCAAACGATACGATTTGCGCCTTGGCGACTGCAAATGGAGTAGGAGCCATCTCAATAATTCGCATTTCAGGAAAAGATGCAATTAAACAGGTGAATTTATGTTTTACAAAAGACGTTTCAAGAGTTCCTTCACATAGCGTACATTTTGGTAATTTTTACTTTGAAAATGAAGTAATTGACGAAGTATTAGTTTCTGTTTTTGCCCATGGAAAGAGTTTTACTGGTGAAGAATCGGTGGAAATTTCGTGTCATGGTTCACCATTTATTCAACAACAAATATTAAGAGCACTTATATCTGTAGGCTGCCGTATCGCAGAACCAGGAGAATTCACACAGCGCGCATTTCTTAATGGCAAATTGGACTTATCACAAGCGGAAGCTGTCTCCGACTTGATAGCCTCACAAACCAAAGCCATGCACCAAATGGCGCTGAGTCAGCTAAAAGGTAAGTTTTCCAATGATCTTCAGCAATTGCGGGAACAGCTCATTCATTTCGCTAGTTTAATTGAATTGGAATTGGATTTTGCAGAAGAAGATGTGGAATTTGCCGACCGAACGGCGTTAACCAGTCTTATCAACGAGGTTTTAGCGAAAATTCGAAGACTAATACAATCCTTTGAATTGGGGAATGCCCTCAAACAAGGAGTTCCTGTGGCTATTGTGGGAGCACCGAATACGGGAAAAAGTACATTGTTGAATCAATTACTTGGAGAGGATCGTGCGATAGTTAGTGACATTGCGGGAACCACACGTGATGTAATTGAAGAAGTTTTGGTAATCGATGGTATTACGTTTCGCTTAATCGACACTGCAGGTATTCGTGAGACAAAAGAAAAGATTGAAGCGATGGGAATCGAACGTTCTAAGCAAAAGATTGAACAGTCGCAACTGGTTATTTGTCTAGCGGATGGTTCACGGGCAGAAGAGGTGGAACAGGCCGCTCATTGGACAGCTACATTACAACTTCAATTTCCAGATAAAAAGATGTTTTTTGTGGTGAACAAACAAGACATTGCAGCTTCAACACCTTCATGTGATTACATCATCAGTGCAAAAACAGGGGAAGGATTAGATGCGCTGAAATCGGCATTAGTGGAAGCGATAAAACAAGATTTTGATTTTGCTAACGATACCATTATTTCCAATTCAAGACACTTGGAGGCTTTGCAACTTACCAATAACTATCTAAGTGCGGCGCAACAAGGTTTAATTCAAAACATTCCTGCAGATTTGATCGCAATGGACATCCGCGCTGCCATGCGTTCGTTAGGAAACATCACGGGCCAAATAGAAGTAGATACCGATATTTTGGGTAATATCTTCAGCAAGTTTTGTATAGGGAAGTGAGTATTATATTTATTAAGATTAATCATGATTCATGATTATACTGTTTACACTTTAATGTAAAAAGTTAACTTTTTGGGTCAATTTAAAATACATTATTGAGAATTAAAAACTTTCTTCAGTTAATTGACATAACTTTGTACGATAACGAATAACTGCGGGATTTGAAAAGTTTTTTACTAATGTTAAGACCAACTAACTGGATAAAAAATGGGTTCATTGCATTTCCTTTAGTCTTTTCTCATAATCTTTTTAATCAGGAAAAATTTAGTGCCGTATTGATTTCTATTATGGCATTCTCGTTATTAAGTTCAACTGTCTATATTATAAATGATTTGATCGATAAGGAGGCAGATAAATTACATGATAGAAAATCGAAAAGACCAATCGCCTCTGGAGAGATTTCTTATTTTACCGCATCATTATCGGCATCATTTCTAGGGTTACTTGCATTTTCAATTATATTTTGTTTTAATAATGTCACTACAATATTTGTTTTCATTCTGTATTTCGTATTAAACCTATTGTATTGTTTTTGGTTAAAGAGAATAAACTTGATAGAATCTTTTGTGATACCTTTCAATTTTATATTGAGAATTTTGGTAGGTTGTTTCAGTATTTTAGTAGTACCATCTTCTTGGATATTGGCTGTTACCTTCTTTGTCTCGTTGTTTTTAACTTTTATCAAAAGAAAGTCGGAGTTACAGGTCGTTGATTTTGATTCACACAAACATCGGGAGGTTCTGTCTAGTTATACTGCGGAATTATTGAATATTTATATTTTCATTTGTGCAACCATAACAGTTGTGACTTATATGCTTTACACATTAGAAAGCCCTTCCTTGAATACTGTTTCATCAAATAGATTATTTTACACTACTCCATTAGTTTTATTGGGATTGTTACGATTTTTACAGTTGAGTTTTAACGGTACTTACGCAAAAGAAGGAGATCCAACAGTACTTATTTTCAAGGATAGATTCTTACAATCCATTTTTTCAGTCTGGATTCTTTTGATTATTGGGTTTTTATATTTCTAAAGAATGCAACAGATAGCAGTATTTGATTTTGATAAGACCTTATTTAAAAAAGACTCATTTCTTTCGATCTATAAGTTTATCGTTATTAAATATCCAATAAGATTTATTTTTTTACCTATACAAGTTTTAAGTGGTGCGTTATATTGGTTAAAGATATTAGATGCCAAAACCTTTAAAAGCTATTTCCTTTTCTATCTGTACAACATGAAGTTAGAAATTCTAGCGGCCAATTTGGAGGAATTTTGGTCACAAAATCAACAATTTAATCAAGAATTATTATCGTGTATCCAGACGTTAAATAATTCAGGAATCACAACTGTTGTAGTAAGTGCATCTCCGACACTTTTTTTAAAGAAAGCATGCAAAGATTTAGGAATTAAGCATGTCATAGGAACTGAGCTGACTTATCAGAATGGTAATTATAAGATTGCGGGAAAAAATTGTAGAGGAAGAGAAAAAATTAGTAGATTACTCTCTTTTTTTGAAGATGACATAGAGATAATCTGGGCGTTTTCAGATAACAAAGACGATCAAGACTTACTTAATATGTCAAAGAATTCTTTTTGGATTAAAAATGGTAAATTAATAAACTATGAGCCCATCAAATAAGGAATTATCTAGTTTTTTAAAAAGAAAACATCCTAAAATGGGCTGGTTGGACAAGTTGAAGGTAGTCTATAGACCATACATTTGTCCATTTTCAGTGCTAATCTCGGAGGTTAAGAATGTAGATTCTGTTTTTGATATTGGCTGCGGTTCCGGCCAATTGTTATTATTAATTTCAGAATTTACGGAAGTAAAAAAAATTGGAGGAGTTGAAATCAAAAAAAGATTAATAGAAAACGCGAAATCGTTACTTGGTGAAACTAATTCAGATTTTTTATCAATTTATAATGGAAAAGATTTACCAAGTGAACTAAATACATTCGATGCAATAATACTGAATGATGTTTTGCATCACATACCGAAAGCTCAACAAAACTTATTTCTAATTGAAATATATTCAAAAATGAAGAAAGGAGCAATTTTAGTATTTAAGGATATTGACGCCTCTTCTGTTTGGGTTCATTTTAACAGATTACATGATCTTTTGTTGGGAGAAGGTGGTGGACAAGAACTTTCACTAAAGGACATGAAGAGAATTTCTGAAAATATAGGGTTTCATATTAAGAAATCATTCAAGAAAAGACAATATTGGTACGACCATTATTTTTTACTTTTGGAGAAGTAACTTAAGATGGAGAAAATAAATAATAGTACCGTTTTTTCATTATTCTTCAGCTTATTGACGTTTGTTTTTTTGAATTATTTTTTTCAA
>JBIJBD010000026.1:0-18855 GCA_044345395.1 Crocinitomicaceae bacterium
TTCATGGCAGAAAGGTATAATTCATAGTGACTCACGACAACCCCCTTTTCATCCACATCACTCTCTTCACCTAATACAATTTCGTTAATAAATCGACGTGTATTCGCATTTCCAACAGGCTTCCAAGGAACATCTACACAAGTTAATTCACGTTGCAACGATTTCAATAAACACATAAAGTCCCAAACAGCAAAAACATGTTGCTCCATGAACAGACGAAAATCACTCACACTTCTCACAGAAGTATATAAAGGATGAGCTAGCAACTGTTCTCTTAACGGAGCTATTTCTGCTTCTAATTGGATTATTTTGTGATGATGTGACATTGTTCTTAGAACAAAAGTAAAGCTTAAAAAGTTTTGTTATTTCGTCAATCGGTAAAAATCTGAAAAATCATTGCGTAACTTCGTTGGCAAAATTATCGAATGTCAACTCCTTTTAGAACCATTTGGACTACTTCTGACCGATATGTCGAGGTAATAGACCAACGAAAACTTCCACATGAATTGGTTATGGTAAAGCTATTTACATATAAAGATGCCGTGCTCGCCATAAAAAACATGACAGTTCGTGGAGCTCCATTAATCGGTGCAACAGCAGCTTATGGCGTCTATTTGGCGGTAAGGGAAATGTTGGAGCAAGAACACGAAGGTGTGTTTTTAGATCTTGCGTTTGAAGAACTCCGTGCTTCTCGGCCCACTGCAGTAAACCTATTTTGGGCTTTAGACAGGATGAGAGAAGCATTAGACAGCAGCGAGGATTTTTTACAAACTTCTTGGGACATGGCAGGAAAGATTGTAGAAGATGATGTGGAAACGTGTCGGAGAATTGGGGTGTATGGCCTACCTATATTATCAAAAATTGCTGAAAAGAAAAAGAATGGCATTGTCAATATTCTAACACATTGCAACGCTGGCATGCTCGGCTGTATTGAATGGGGAACTGTTACATCGCCTATTTATCAAGCACACGCAAAAGGTATTAAGGTACACGTTTGGGTGGATGAGACACGCCCCCGAAATCAAGGGGCTAATTTAACTGCTTACGAATTGACAAGACACGGAATTCCGCATACGTTGATTGTAGACAATACAGGTGGTCACCTCATGCAACACGGCATGGTAGACGTAGTGATTGTAGGTACGGATCGTACCACACGAAGCGGAGACGTTGCCAATAAAATCGGAACTTATCTTAAAGCTTTAGCTGCTAAAGACAATGAAATTCCTTTTTATGTTGCGTTACCTTCTACCACCTTAGACATGACAATTTCTAACGGGTTAAAAGAAATTCCTATTGAAGAGCGAGATGAAAACGAGGTGAAATATGTCGTTGGAAGAAATTCGAAAGGAGAACTCGACCAGGTATTAATTTGTCCTGAAACTACATCCGCATGCAACTATGGTTTTGACGTAACACCGAGCCGTTTAATCAGTGGGTTAATTACAGAACGTGGCATTTGTCAGCCTAATGAGTCGGGTATATTATCCTTATTTCCGGAGTATCGCTGATTCATTGGCATCTTGCGCCAAAACTGCCAACCATTCTGAAGGAAGGAAAACAGGAATGGCTGATTTCTTATAATCTTTTGTGTTTCGCGTAAGTATTGCGTCGATATTGGCGTTTTTTAAGGCGCTAATACTGCATAGCATCTTCCATGTCTTTAAAAGATGAATTTAAGGCCCGTTGAACCGTTTGTTCATTCATCGGAAGCACACGAAGAACATATAACAGCACGCCTAATTTTTCTTTAACATAAGTATGGCTTGCCTGTTGCCTAAGGATATAATACATGTTTGAAAAAATGACCGGCGTTAGAAATCCAATTAACTTTTTATCTTGACAGGCAAGCAAAAGTTTTAACGTATTATCTGATAACGGTTTTCGGTCAAAGAGAAAATCCAATAACACATCTGTATCAAATAGTACACGCTTCATTAGGGTTTATATTTTTCATTTAACGCACCGATTAAGATTTCTGTGTCACTAACATTTGGTTCAGAAAAACTTCCTTTAAGTTGGATTAATGGAGAATTTTCCTCGTTTATTTCACACGCTGGAGCTATAAGCGACTTTAAATATTGCTCAATTAAGTGAGACAAACTTTTCCCATGTTTTTTCGCCACCTGCTTCGCTTCTTGAATTAGTTGACTCTCTATTGATAAAGTTAACTTCGTGTTCATACGTATTTTTTATATATCTTATATGCGTATAATAAGTTGTGATTACAACTCTTTCTATTTCGTGAATTTGATTGATCCGCAAAATAATACGGTGACGGTGAGGAAAATTGTCTTGCAGTGATAAATGGTTGAAACCATTTTTGAAGAGTAAATATTCAATAAGGGTCTGAGATAATTTCGGCCTGTCTTGTCCTAAAATAGGTTTACACAAAACATGTATTAGAATATGATAAAAAGTAAACCAATTTTAGGACAAGACACTCTCTACTCGAGGGAGAATTGTGTTGCAGTAAGCTGAGCGTTGGACAGGAATTAAAATCCTGCCTAACGCTAAACGCTACCTCACAAATCGATTCATGTAGAAATAAGTCTCTAGCACAGATTTTTGATTTTTCGCTTGGGTTTCGATTTTCTTGATTACCGCTTGTAAATATGCCACCTCTCGAGCATTGATAAGAAACAATGAACTTTCTCCATTGTCGAACATGGTGCGTTCGGCTTCAAGTAGTTGTTTGCTATCCAGCGCCATTTGAGCCATAATTTTAGACTGTAAAGCGCTGTTTTCCCATTCGTTGAGACTAGCATTGATTTTCATTCCGATTTGCACCTTATTTTGCTCGTAACCCAATTCTGCTTCTTGTAATTTTAGGTTGCTCAATTTTAAATCGCCACGCTCTTTTCGCAATAACAACGGCATTGAAAACTCCAGTCCCCACTTGTAATTCTCAATGGATAAGTTTGCCGCTGGATTTTGATTAATGGGCTCACTCAATAAGTTGTAGTGAAGGTTCAATTCGGGCTTTAAATACTCACGTTTCAGTTGTCGGTCAACTTTCAACTGCTCAATCTTTAAGGCCGAAACTTGTAAGTACGGATGGTTTAACAAACTAGAATCTTTCCAAGTTCGTTCGCTAGAAGACGTGTTATTGACCAATAAAGATTCGTGTGCCAATGAAACTAAACTATCTGAAAGTTCCAAAGGCACCAAGTTTTCATTCCATAAAAAGCTTGACAAAACTAACTGTGCATTTTTACGTTCTAAGCGAAATTGCTCGTACATAGATTTTCGATTTTGCACCTGAATACTTGCCTCTACGGTATCTATTCCGGCACGATCTCCTAACTCCACCGTTCTATTAACTGCTTGTAAGCGTTGATCAGCAACAGCTAAAGCCTCTTCCATTATTTTTTCTGCATTTGCGTAATAAAACCAATCCCAGTATGCTTTTCCAGATTCAAGCAGCAAATTGTTTAATTGCAAGCGTTGTTCGGCAATCGTTAAGGTTTGGTACAATTTTGCTTTTCTCAAATCCGCACGACGTTGATCGATTAAAAGTCCTTTGCCTAAGGTTAATGACGCTCCGGCATAAGCTAAGCCATTTTCGGGTGTATCCCATTGAGCATCTAAATTCGCACCACGACCTTCTTGTAGGCCTGCTTTAACTTCCAATCCGTACCATGTAGGTATTTTTAGCCCTGAATTTAGTAAGCTGAAATATTGTGAGGAATTGTAATATTTCTGACTTGTTTCTTGAAAAACTTTTGGATCAAAACTTCCTCTTGCTTTTAATATTGTTGCATTACCCATTTCCGGAAGTAAGGCAGCCTGCTTGGCAATAGGATGGTTCAATAAAATCAGGTTAAAATATTCCTGTGGATTCAACACCTTTTGCGCCAAAGACGTTTGGGCAAGTAGCAATATGAAAATTATAATTCTCATTTTGTAGTCTTTTTATCGCTAGAAACAGTCTCTGTTAGTCCTTGATAATAGTCTGGCGGGAAGCCATTGATGTTTCGCCACAATTCATACCAAACAGGGACGTCGTTAAGTAAAAGCATAGCATTGACACCACCACCTACACGAAGTGCCTCCGGCCATTTATTGTCGTTAGCATCAGGGGTAATTAATAATCTGAAAGTACCGTCTGCCGTCGCAAATTTATCCATGGCAAAAACAATTCCTCCATAAGTTCCGTAGCTTGTATTTGGCCAACCTGAGAATACTACAGCAGGCCAGCCGTCAAATTGCAAACGAACTTTTTGACCAATTTTCACCAAGGGTACATCCATTGGGCGTATGAACATCTCTACCGCAAGTTCTGTGTTTGCCGGCATTATCGTAGCTACTTCTTGTCCGGGTTTTAGTGTTTCACCAATACCGGAAGATAATATTTTGGTAACGTACCCATCTTGAGGTGCAAGAATATAATACATGCCGTTTCGAATGTCGTATGTCGCTGCTTGACTTTGCATCTTGGTAACGTCAACTTCTGCATCGTATAGGCTGGTTAAAGCACTCATTTTATCTGACTCTGCTTTTGCAATTTCGTCGCGGTACTGCGCTTGTATGGAGTTCAATTCTACACGCGCATCAATTAAATCATTTCTACTTTGCAGTAATTTCTGTTGGCTCGAAACTAATGCTGCCTGAGCACGTTGCATCGCTACCTCGCGCGTTTCAAGTTCGGTTAGAGACTTCAACTTGTCTTGGTATAATTTTTCGAACCGTTTGTATTGTTCTACTGCTATTTCGTAATTTTTCTTTGCTGCAAGATTCTCAATGCTGTCGCTTTTAATTTTCAAAAGGACTTGTTGGTATTTAATCTTTACCTGGTTATTTTTTAATTCGGCAGTTTCAATTAACGCATCTATTCGAGCGTCTAAAGCACTTACTTTATCACCATAGGATCGAACGGATTGCTCTTTGTTTTTTATTTGGTTGCGTGTTCGATCGATTAGCATTGTGTCCATGTATTCCTCTTTCACTTCAGAAAGGAATAAAATGGTATCCCCTTTTTTGACAAAATCTCCGTCTTTTACAAACCACTTCTCTATTCGTCCACCAATGACGGTATTTATAGTCTGTGGTCGTTGTTCAGGA
This sequence comes from Crocinitomicaceae bacterium, assembly GCA_044345395.1. Lineage (GTDB taxonomy): Bacteria > Bacteroidota > Bacteroidia > Flavobacteriales_D > Crocinitomicaceae > UBA952. The sequence goes on from JBIJBD010000026.1 coordinate 5,065, forward strand.
CGTAAAGTGGTTAGCTTTCCCTTTGAACGGATGTTTTGTGTCCAAGGTAAAAACAAACAAACGAGTAGGAAAATAAAAAATACGGTTACCCACTTCATCAATCGGTAGGAAGACTTTTCCTTTTTTACTTCTTGTATTGAATCGTATCTTGATTCGTCTACATGTGTTTTATTTTCGGGTGAAATGTTCAACATAATTAAGCTATTAATTGTCCATTTTTAATTTCGATAATCCTATCGCACATGGAAAGAATATTTCTGTCTTGAGTAGCAATCAACATGGTACAATTTGGTTGCGCGTTGAGCGTATTGATTACCGTTTCAATTTGCTCAGGGTTCAGTGATGCAGCAGGGCTCTCAATCATTACCAAACGGGGTTGGCCAACTAAGGCTCTTGCCAATAAAATTTTACGAACTACATCGGCTGGGATAAAATGTGCCTCCGGGTTTACAATGGTTGCATAACCTTCTGTAAAATTTGCAATATAAGCTGTTAACCCCAGCTTTTCAGAAATGTCTTGAATTTCCTCAAAGGTAACATATGTTCTACCGAGGGAAATGTTCTCTTCCAAGGTGCCATTAATTAAGCGATCTTGCATCAACATATTCCCAATTTTATTTCTTAGATTTTGGATATTAAGATTACCAAGTGGTAATTTGTCAAAGGATATCGTTCCATGTTGAAGTTCATAAATACCCCCAACTAAATTAAAGAGGACATTATACGAAATACTCGAATCCGCAACAATACCTATTTTCTCGTTCGGATGCACATTAAAAGAAAACTCTTTAAGAATTGGTGCTTTATATAATTCAGAGGCAAACGAGACATTTTCGAATGTCAAGTGAAAACCAGCCGAAGAAGAAGTTACAGGAGTTGAATGCCCAGAATATGTTTCTAGTGTTAAATCAGTTACTTGTCCTATTTTTTCTAAGGCTGTCAAGACGTCGTATATAATTTCTAAACTCAAAATGAGTTTCTCTACTGAATTCAACACTAATAAAATAATGATTTCTGCCGCTATGAATTGTCCGATGTTCATCGTTTGATTCAACACCAAGAGTCCGCCAATAACCAAAAGGGCCATGGCAATTAATGCCTTGAAAACAATGAGAATAGAATACTGCTGCATCAATACCCGAAAATGATCATTTCGTGATTTGATGTACTCTTTTAAATAGTTATTCGTTCTTTCTAAGGTATAGTCAGGGTTTCCCGCCATTTTGAAACTGAAACGAGCGTAAGCCATTTCTTCTAACCAATGCGCAATTTTGTATTTGTAGTTTGACTCTCTCAGACTAGACTTAAATCCTTTTTCGGCTGTCAAACGAAAGATAACGAGCAGTAAAAACACTAAAATTATTCCGAAGAAAATAAAAAATGGATGATAAAAGGAGAGTAAAATTAGACCAAACAAAATCTGAAGAGTGGCGGCTGTGAAATCGATCAAAAGTTTTGACAAGCCCTTCTGAATAGTAATAGTATCAAAAAACCTATTAGTTAACTCAGGTGCATAGCGCTTGATTAATTCCACCATTTTTATTTTTGGGATTCGGTCTGCGAATTCAAATGCTGAGCGGACAAAGATTCGTTGTTGAAGGTTTTCAGTAATTCTCATTTGGGCTATGTTCATTATCCCAGAAAATACAATTGCTGCTACGACCAAAAACACCAAGACAATCCATGAAGTACTGACTTGCCCCATTTGAATAAAATTGATGATTGCCTGAATACCGAGGGGTAATCCAAGACTGAGTATACCACCAAAGACAGCAAAAATATAGATGTTACGGATGTCTTTTCGGTCAGGATTTAACAGTGACCAAAATCTTTGTAAAGAAGTCATTTTAGAATTATAGTTCATGAATAGCTAATGTTTTAATGACAAGATCTAAGGCAAATTGTTCAAAGGTATCGTGTATAGGACTCGTATTTGTTAAGCGCGGTAAATGTTCTCCAAAAAAACGTTGTTGGTTGCTGGATTCAATTAATGTGGTCACTAGCATGGCCCCATACGGGTAATTAGGGTTTATTTCATGAATAATTTCAACCACCCTCGAAACAATTGATTTGTAAACGGAGTATGCTCCATGCTTATTTTCCTTGTCGACATCTTTGGTAAAATACACCTTGGGAGCTTCGTTAATTACTACTCTTTTTAACGTAACCTCAGCATCAAATACAATCTCAACTTCTGGATCCGGTATAGAGGTAAGTAGATGGATTGCTTTTTTCAATTTAACCTTCGCGTCCATAATATTTGCTGTCTCAAAAGCTAATCTGTATTCAATCATTCCCCAATACCAATTGATTAAATAAAGTAGAAACTGGTGCTTGCTTTCAAAATATCTGTAGACGGATGCTTCTGTTGTTTCAATTCGTAATGCCAATTTTTTAAAGGTAAATTGCTCAAATCCGACTTCATCAAGTAAAGAAATTCCGTCCTTAATAATTCTTACTCCTAAAGACGAAGAGTTTGGATCCTTCATGTAAAGGGTATCATTAATGGTCAGGGCTACTTTGGCTAGTAAGTTCTTCACGATAGCTTTTTATGCAAATATAATAGTATTACTATTATTCATTAAAAAATATAACATTCTTTAAGAAATTTGCATCAATAACTATTTCAATTAAAAGTAAGAAGATGGTCCTATTTTTTTTACTTTCGTAAAAAAAGTATTTTATGAACTCTAGTTTAAAACCTTTTGTCATAGGCAGTATTATCTACTTATTAACCTATTTTTTACCATTCTTTCCAATAATTCATTTTTTGGAGGGAGAAAGCGCGATGAGTACTAAAACAGAGATTAGTGTTACTGGTTTTGATTTAATGAATAAATCTGCATCGATAAAAGGAGGGCAAACGGAAGATAAAGGGTTTAAAAAACAAGATTTTATTGATCGAATGTATGAGGTTAAATATGAAAAAAAGGAAGGTAGCTTGGAAACAAGTTCGGACAAGGTAATTACTTATCCTTATTTTGGTTGGCTTGACAAGTTGCCAACCATAGGAGTTATATTCGCGGTTCTATTAATTTTCTGTCATTATAAGAATTATTACGAATATGTCTATTGGGTAAAAATATTTCTAAGCGTTGTGATTGTTTTATGTTTTTTACGCTATGGATTTATTAACTTTTTTCTAAATCGTCAATTCACTGTTTTTCCTATCGGTATCATAACCCTTATAATTTCATTTATACTGATAGTCTTTGATAAAAATAAACCACTAGAGGATTCTATATAAACATCAATAAACATTTAAATTGAAGAAAATAGCTCTTGTCGGAGCTTCAGGATTAGTAGGTAACCTTGTGCTCAGACGATTAATAGAAAGTTCATTTATTTTTGAAGTTAGAAGCTTTGGCCGGCAAGAACTTGCCTTGAATCACCCTAAATTAGTACAAATAAAAACAGACTTTTCAGATGTCGAGGATTGGGCCACAGACTGGAATTTTGACGTTTTAGTTTGTTGTATCGGAACGACACGAAAAAAAACACCAGATTTAGCTGTATACAAAACCATCGACTATGGAATTACCGTTCGCGTGGCTCAATGGGCAAAAAAATCAGGTTGTTCGTCGGTTCATTTAATTTCTTCTATTTCTGCGAATGCGAGTTCTCGTAATTTTTATTTGAAAATAAAAGGAGAAACAGAAGAGGCCTTGTCATCGCTCGGATTCACATCCTGCCAAATTTATCGTCCTGGAATGCTCATTGGTAAGCGTCAAGAATCTCGCCCCGCGGAATGGGTGGGTCAAAAACTCTCACCCCTATTTGATTTATTTACCTTTGGTGGGAATTACCACAGTATTTCTGCGGAGAAATTAGCAGAAGCTATAAGAAATAATATTGAGAAAAATACTTTGGGAAATCAGGTCTTACATTATCGAGATTTTCTTTTATTGATTCAGTAAGTCTTTCAACTTTTTCTTAAATCGTTGCCAGTGTTTTGTCTCTACTCCACAATATTCGCGCTCTTCACCCAATTGCGCATAACTAACAGCAATTTTTCCTTTTTCTCTTATGCCCTTGCATGGACTTAAGGGTGAGGAATGGATGGTTCTCCTAAAATTTCGTATAACCATGATTCTATTATTTTCGCTTAACACGACACTCTTTTTTGTTCCCCCTGAGTACATTCCACTAGAAGACATTTCTTTTGCTACTGGTATAAAAGATAGCGTGTCTCCACTAAGTTTAAAAGCATTTCCAGATCCATCTTCAAAATAAAAACTGAATTGATTTTCAAGAATTATTTCTAGGGGAATCAAATGTTTCCCAACCCGACTTTGAGACTGATCGTTAACATCACAAACGTCGATTGGTCCTGTCTGAAGGTTTGCCCTAAGCATCGCTTTTTTTAAATGGATAGATTCTTTATTCTTAATTTTTCCGTCACAATCTTTGAGGATAAAAGTTCCATTAGTTGATTTGAAAAATACGTCTTTAACATTTGGGATCTCCACTCCTTTTTGATTTACCCTGTTTTTTACATAGAAAACACCTTTAAAATCTTTTGGCTGAGAAAAAGAACCAAAGGCTCTAAAGAACAATGCCGAACATATAATAACACAACTAACTTTCATATAACTAGATAGATATACTAAGATAACTAAAAATTGTTGATCAACAAAATTCTTGCTTGATGCGGGCAATAAAGAGAGAAATCGGTGTTGAAACAATTACTGTCTAAGAATTCAACCTAATCCCTAACTCTTTCAATTGCTTTTCATCCAAAGGCGATGGCGCATCAATCATGGTGTCGCGACCGCTGTTGTTTTTAGGGAAGGCGATGTAATCACGGATAGATTCTGAACCGCCCATAGTGGCCACCAAACGATCCAAACCGAAAGCCAAACCTCCGTGTGGCGGAGCTCCATATTCGAAAGCATTCATCAAAAAACCAAACTGTGCTTGCGCTTCTTCTTTTGTGAAGCCCAATAAATCAAACATTTGCGACTGCAAAGCTCTGTCATGGATACGAATAGATCCTCCTCCCAACTCCACGCCATTCATCGCTAAATCATAAGCATTCGCGCGTACTTTTCCGGGTTCGGTATAAATTAAATGAAAATCCTCTGGTTTTGGAGAAGTAAACGGGTGGTGCATGGCGTGGTATCGTTCATTCTCTTCGTCCCATTCTAATAATGGAAAATCCAATACCCACAATGGCTTGAATACTTCTGGATTCCGCAAACCTAATTGAGTTCCTAAATGCAAACGCAATTCATTTAGTTGTTTACGCGTTTTATCCGTATCACCTGAGAGTAAAAATAAAAGGTCTCCCGGTTGCATATTGGCTTTTTCTGCCCACACTTTCAACTCAGCTTCTGAGTAGAATTTATCTACTGACGATTTATACGTTCCATCGGTATTATAGCGCAAATAAACCATGCCTTTTGCACCAATTTGCGGACGTTTTACCCATTCGGTTAATTCGTCTATTTGTTTTCTAGTGAATTCTGCACATTGGCTTGCGTTAATTCCCAAAACGATTTCAGAGCTGTCAAAAACCACGAAATCTTTACCTTGCGCTTCTTTTGTAAGATCCACGAATTCCATTCCGAAACGAATGTCCGGTTTATCCGAACCGTATTTTTCCATTGCTTCCGCGTAAGTCATCCTTGGAAAAGCGCCTTCAAACTCAACACCGCGAACCGTTTTGAATAAATGTTTGATTAATCCTTCAAAGGTGTTTAAAACGTCTTCTTGTTCCACAAACGCCATCTCACAGTCGATTTGTGTAAACTCGGGCTGTCTGTCGGCACGTAAATCTTCGTCGCGAAAACACTTCACGATTTGGTAGTAACGATCAAAACCGGAAACCATCAACAATTGCTTGAATGTTTGCGGTGATTGCGGCAAGGCATAAAATTGTCCTTCGTTCATGCGACTTGGTACCACGAAATCGCGTGCTCCTTCGGGAGTAGATTTAATCAGAACGGGGGTTTCAACATCCATAAAGTTTTGAGAATCCAAGTATTTGCGTGTTTCCAAGGCCACTTTATTGCGCAAAATCAATTTCTGTTGCACGGGATTTCTTCTCAAATCCAAATAGCGGTATTGCATACGCAATTCATCGCCACCATCGGTTTCGTCTTCGATGGTAAAAGGAGGCAGTTTCGCGGCGTTCAGTATTTTTAATTCCGTCACATTAATTTCAATTTCTCCGGTGGGAATGTTTTTGTTTTTGCTACTGCGCTCAATCACGATACCCGTAACTTGAATCACAAATTCACGTCCTAATTTTCTTGCTTGTTCGCACAAATCGGCATTAACTTCCATGTTGAAAGCTAATTGCGTAATGCCATATCGGTCACGTAAATCGGTAAAGGTCATCCCACCTAAATCACGTGAACGTTGCACCCAACCTGCCAAGGTAACGGTAGTTCCCACATGTTCCATTCTTAATTCTCCACAGGTGTGCGAGCGATACATAAGCTAAAATTTTAGAGTTGCAAAGGTAAGAAATTTAGGATCCAGTTTCAAGCATCTTTTAACCTCTCCAACACCTTTATCTGAAACTCAATGAGATTTGAAAAGGCAGGCCCTGACTTTTCGGCAGGCAGGTATTTATTCCGTATCTTTTTGATTGTTGAGTTTATTTCGGAGGGCAAATCGGTAACTGACCAATAAAGGAAATCCGACGAGCAATAAAAAGAACATAAGTTTTCCTTTCCAAGTAAAGTCAATGGTTTGGTATAAAGAGAGTGCTTCCATGTCGTAACCATATCCGAGAAAGTACGATAAACTCATGTTTTTCTTAAAATCTAATTCTTGAACAGCGTCTTTGTAGTAAAAATGGCATTCGTACAATTCAATTTGTGGAATCAAAGAAATAACCACCATCAGAACAAATGAAATGACGAAAATGAAGCGCGGAGATTTTAAAAATGAACTTTTCATGCAACAAAATTAAATGGTTTTCATAATTAATCGGCAATTTCGCAAGACATGCAAGAAAAACCAGTTCTTCGTTTGGCATACCTGATAGGTTCAACCGGTTGGGGTGGGCTAGAAATGAATCAGCTAAACAATGCCCGATGGATGCATTCACGCGGCCATTTTGTTTTGATTGTGTGCGTTAATAACACCCCGGCTGCTCGATACGTAGAGAAATACACAATACCGTATGTGCTTATTTCGAAACACCAAAATCATTACGATTTTATTCGAGCTTTTTCCCTTTGGCGAATACTCACACACTATCAAATTAAGCATTTAATAGTTCGGGCAGTAAGCGATATGAGTATTTCTGCTACGGTAAGTTTTTTTAGCCGTAGAAAAGTCAAGCTTCATTATTTTATGGAAATGCAGCTGAAAGCGAAAAAAAAACAATGGTTTAGGACCATACGTTACCGGCATTTTTCCTCATGGAATTGTCCTTTGAACTATATGAAATCGCAGGTTATTTCAAATACAAACATGCCAAATGATCGGGTACACATCATTCCTTCAGCTGTACCTGATGTGTTTTTCGAACGACCAAACATTGATAAGCTTCGCGAGGGATTGGAACTGCCCCAAGACGAGTTTCTTATAGGGCTTTTCGGAAGGATCGATCGAAAAAAAAACCAACAACTCGCCTTACAAGCACTTCTACAGCTAAACAGTCCTTCGCTGATTCTCTTGTTGATTGGTCAAGAAACTCCAGATGATTTCCAAGGCTATTTGTCAGAACTTGATCGGTATATAGAAAAAAATGGGTTGAAGGAGTATGTTAGGTTTATTGGTCAGGTGGACAATGTCGCTGATTACATGCACGCCGTAAATGCCTGTTTGATCACTTCGATTGAAGAGTCCGTTGGGATGGTGACACTTGAAGCGTTGGCGGCAGGAAAAATTGTGATTGGCACAAATAGCGCAGGCACTAAAGAACTACTAGGCGAAGGAAAAGGATTTTTATTTGACGCTCACAATCCCGAACAATTAGCCACCCTTATAGAGAATATAAAAAACACTAGCGCAAACAAAGCTTCAACGGATATGATTCATCACCGCATTGATAGCGTGTGTAGGAAGGTGGAGGAATTACTTTTAAGATGCTCTTGAATTACGTAACTTCGTTATTATGAATTTGTATTCTACCAAACAGCGTTGGAAATTCGTTTTGATTTTAGCATCCTTGATGGTTGTGGTAATTTCGTTGGTGGTATCTAACTCAATCATTGAAAAAATCACAGATCGAGAGAGAGAAAGTGCAAGGCAGTGGGCGGAAACGATTCGTAAAAAAGGAGAATTAGTGCGTTTATCACAACAGATTTTTAATGAGCTTCGTGAAAAAGAACGTCGCGAAGCAAATCTCATTTTACAAGCACAAGGAGTAATAAGTCGTAAGTCCAATTTGAGTTTGAATCTCGATTTTGAATTTGCACAAAAAATAATTAAAAGCAATAAGAAAATTCCAATTGCCTACTTGAGTGATGGAGAAATTGCCCAAAGTGTAAACATAGACTCTAACTGGTCTACACATCAAATTTCTGCTTTCATCAAAGATTGTCGGGCACAGAAAAGATCACAGAAAATTGAAATTTATGAAGGGATTTTTATGGAATTCATTTATGGAGAGTCGAGTGAGCTAATTCGATTAAACCGTGAAAATGACTCATTACTGCACGCATTCAATAAGGATTTACTTGATAATAAGAACTTGATTCCCTTACTGTTGCTTGACGAAGACACTAAAAAAATTGAGGCAACAAATTTAGCAAAGCAAGAGATAAATGGGGTGAGCATTGAAAACTTACTATCCGGGTTTACCTATCCACCCATGCGCATTGATTTTGGAAATGGAATCAAGCTTTTGTATTACAAAGACAATCCGGAAATACGGACACTTACCTGGTTTCCATACATACAATTCGGACTTATAGGCCTATTGGTGGTCATTGCTTATTTATTGTTCTCCACCTTTCGAAAAGCAGAGCAAAATCAAGTTTGGGCAGGAATGGCAAAGGAAACAGCACATCAATTAGGCACCCCACTTTCTTCGCTCATGGCTTGGGTTAGTTATTTAGAGTCGCAGCAAGCGGACATGATGATGACTTCTGAAATGCATAAAGACCTAGATCGCTTATCGAAAATTACTGAGCGATTCTCAAAAATTGGTTCAGAGGCTAAATTGGAGCTGAACAATCTTGTGGTGACCATTGGAGAAAACCTTGAATACCTTAGAAGTCGATTCTCTGACAAAGTAAAAATTAGATTTATCATTGAAAATGAGGAGGTACTGATTGTTCCTCATAACGTTTCTTTGATGGAGTGGGTCATAGAAAACATCTGTAAAAATGCCGTAGATGCTATGGACGGTATAGGTGAATTAACCTTAAGTATTAGAAAAGAGAATAACCACGTTTTTTTGGATATTTCTGATACCGGTAAAGGCCTTCCTAAATCGCAATATAAGACCATTTTTCAGCCTGGATATTCTACTAAAAAGCGAGGATGGGGATTAGGTTTGACCTTAGTGAAACGGATTATTGAAGAATATCACAAAGGAAAAGTCTATGTGTTGAAATCTGAAATGGACAAAGGCACAATATTTCGTATCGTTTTAAGAGTTACTTAGAATTACTCAAACTCAATCAGAACGGCTCCTTTGTCGACAACTTCTCCTCCACTCACCAGAATAGATTTTACCTTACCTATTCCTTCAGCCTTTAGTATATTCTCCATTTTCATAGCTTCTAAAGACAATAAGTTATCGTTAAGATTTACTTCATCCCCTACATTAACGAAAAGCTGTATGACTCTTCCCGGCATGGGAGAATGCAATTCCTTCATTTTCCTAACCTTCGGCTTGTCTAATCCCAGAGAAGAAATCAATGAGTCTAGTTCACCTTTGCGCTTTAGTTCAAATACCCTGTGATTAATTTTAACAATGAGTTTTTGACTTTCTGATCCGTCCTCAATTAATTCTCCATGGAATTTTTTTCCATTGTGAATTAACAAAAAGAACTTGTGATCGTACCATTTTACAAAAGCACCTTCCTTTGTAAAGAACTCTTTTCCTTCAAGTATCCATTTTGCCTCTTGCATGAAACAAAGATAAAGAAATTTACATCTTCATGATGATAAACTCCGTTCTACGGTTCTTTTGGTGTTCTTCCTCCGAGCAATTAGATTTAACCGCGCCTTCACAAGGGCAATTTACCTTCAATTTGCTTTCGCCGAATCCTTTTCCGTATATTCTTTCAGGATTTTTAATTTTCTTCTTAATATAATCAGCAGATGCCTTAGCTCTATTTGAGGAGAGTTTCATGTTGAAATCTCTACTCGACCTACAATCAGTGTGCGACCCCAATTCAATAACCATGTTGGGGTATTCATTCATCACTTTTACAATTTTCTCGAGTTCAACGGCTGCATCTTTACGAATTGCATATTTACCTAAGTCAAAATAAATAGGCTTAATGTCGATAAGGGTTGCCAAATCAGTTCCGATTTCAACCTTCCCAATGGAAACATCGAGTTTTTCATGCACGTTGATTACACCTGGTTTATCCACTTTATGTTTAAAGTCTGCCACTTTTGTTAGGTATCCATCTTTTGCGAGCGATATGGTATAAGACAATTCATCATTCAATTTGATGCCCTCCAGCCCTTTAGAAAAATCCCCAGTACTTGGTGTTTTCCCCTCATAAACTACATTTCCTGATTTCTTATCAATAATTTTTATCGTAACATCCGATAAGAGATCGCCCGTCTTGCTATCCTTAATAAGACCATATAGCGCGAATGTCGGAACTTTTTCAAGCATTACATCGGCTTTAACTTCTTTTGGAGCATCCTTAGCTATGGATACAGAGGCCATATTTTGTGTGTAGTTATCTTTTGTAGCTAACAATACATAGTCCTTACCAGGATCTACGGTAAATGAATATGCGCCATTTTTATCCGCAATAACGGTTGCTATCACCTTCCCATTTTTATCCTTTAATACTACTTCCGAACCAGCGAGAATTGTATTATCTCCTTTGTCCTTTACAATACCTGTTAAAGTAATTTTAAATACAAACGGTCGTGTCATTTGAAAACTATAGACATCATCATCTCCCTTTCCACCTTCTCGATTCGAAGAGAAATGTCCAGATTTTTCATCAGCATTAAATGTAAATGCAAAATCATCTCGTTGACTATTAAGGGGCTTTCCTACATTGGTTAAGTTATCAATTATTCCATTTTCTACGGTACATACAAAGACATCTAGTCCACCAAGTCCAATATGACCATTAGATGAGAAAAATAATAACCCATCGGACGAAATCCATGGGAACATTTCTTGTCCTTCGGTATTAACCATTCCGCCAAGATTTTCCTGTTTTCCTATAGTTCCGTCTGCATTAACAGGTGCTTTATATAAATCTGCGCCTCCAAAACCACCTGGCATATCAGATACAAAATACAGAATCTTACCGTCTTTTGATATACAAGGATGACCAACTGAATATAACTTTGAGTTTATCGCTAATTCTCGAATGTTTGACCACGAACCATCTTTCTTTGAAACATCAGCCACAAACAACTTTAGATTTTGAATTCCTTTATCGTCTCTTCGGTTATTTCCTTTTGAAATATTGTTTCTTGTGAAATAAACTTTTGAGTAATCTGGTGTAAAACACAGCGGCCCCTCATGGAAATTTGTATTTACGGATGGAGAAAAATAACGAGCTTCTGATGTTGCTTTTTTTACTTTATATAAATCCAAGAAAGGTGAGCCATTCCAAGTCCAATAGTTTTTTACCAAGGACTTTCTGCGAGACGACAAAAGAAAATAAAGCCCTCCTGGAGCGTACTCGTAAGCGCCAAAATCTGCCGACGAAGTATTAAATGAAGCATTGGCAATAGAGAAATGAACACCTTCTTTTTCAATACGTTCCAAGTAACTTTTATTCTCTACAAATGATCGTGCGCGCTTATCTGAATTGTTTCTGTCATAAAAAGCCTGCATCCACTTATCGCTTTCCGCGTAGTTCCCGGTTTGTTTTAGTGACTGTGCGTAATGGAAGTAATGTTCTTTTGGTAAATCCCCGGACTTCACCGCCTTCGCATATGTCTCATTGGCATTTTTTAAATCTCCTTTGGAAATGTAACAGTGCGCTAATTTTGCCTGTAATTCAGCAGAAGATAAAGGAGAACTCAGTAAGTCTTTGTATAAATCAAGTGCGAGGTGATAAGATAATTTATTGTAATAATCATCCGCTTTTTTCAATTTTCCACTTTGGGAATAGCCCAAGGAAATTACTAAAAATAAGATGGCAAAGCTATTAATCGTTTTCATTTTCTATTTTTTAAAAATATCGTGGTGAGCGAATTCCTTTTCTGTTGTATGCAAAATCATAAGAGACAAGCACTTCATAGGTGCCGTAATTATAATTTCTAATTGTGGTTGCCGAAAAATCTGAAGCTAATCCTACCCTAAACTGTTTGTTTAATTGATATTGAGCAAAAGCACCAAAGGCAGCATTCAGGCGATACATTGTCCCAAAGAAAATTTGGTCTTTATAAATTGCAGTAAGTGATAAATCAATACTCATCGGTGCAGAAGCGGTCAATTTCAATTGTCCAGTCGGTCGAATTTTCCAATCCTCATTTGCCTTAATTATTCCACCCGCAATTACAAAATAGTGTCGACGCTCTTTATTTGTTTCTGTTCCATCAATTGATTGCTCTATGATTTTAGGTGTGGCCACTCCCATAAAAAACTTAGGGGTGTGGAAATACAAACCTGATCCAAAATTCGGATTTATTTTATTTTGAATGTTCTGCAATAGACTAGGATCTCCCGATTGTGTTGTTTGTAATTCATTTGTTTTTGCTGATATTACATTAAGCCCTGCCTTTAATCCGAATGCTAACTTAGCCTTTTTTGTTAATTTCAAACTATACGAAAAGTCTCCGTAAAACATGGTTTGATTCATCGGCCCAATCGCATCTCGAACAGCGGTCAGCCCTAATCCTACAGACTCATATGATAGAGGGGAGTGTAAACTCAAGGTTGTTGAACTTGGTCTTCCATCAAATCCTACCCACTGTTCCCTATGAATAGAAGTTGCTGTCAGCATTCCCGTACTTCCAGCGTAGGCAGGATTAACAAAAAGAGCATTGTCAAAATACTGTGTAAATTGTGGGTCTTGTTGCCCCTGAACTGAATGAGACAAACATGCAATTCCCACAAAAAATGAAACTTTAATAAACTTTTTCATCTTTATAATTTTATCGTTTGATATAAACATAACCTTTCAAAATCTCTGAACCATCTCCATTCAAATCTAGAATATAGTAATAGGTTGCCGTTGGCAATAAACCATCTCCTAAGATTAAGCCTCTATTTGCCGTTCCATTCCAATCATTGTTATATCCTTCGGCATAGAATACTTCATTGCCCCAACGATTAAAGAATGTCAACTTATTTTGTGGATAGTTTTCAATCCCAGTAATTACAAATAATTCATTTGTTCCATCACCATCTGGTGTAAATGCCTGAGGCACTACCACACCAAAAGAACAACCAGGAAGTGTACTATTTGGGTCACATGGATCAAAAGGATTGCTTCCTCCATCGATTTCGTTACCATTCGTTACACCATCGCCATCACAATCTGCATCTAACCATGCTTGGCTTGGTGCGACTGTTTGATCAGCTACATTCAATGAACATGGGTTATTTGGATCTGTACCGTTTGGTCCAGGTGTGCCGTCTCCGTCTGGATCGATTTCGTCACCATTCGTTACACCATCGCCGTCACAATCTGCATCTAACCATGCTTGGCTTGGTGCGACTGTTTG
>JBIJBD010000192.1:0-4233 GCA_044345395.1 Crocinitomicaceae bacterium
TTCTCCTGTTTTCATTGGCTTGTTTATCTTTCTTTGTATTTAATTCGATATTTCAATTCAAGAAAATTCTTGTTTTTTTATTTTCATTTTTAATAGCCTTCAATCCAGTAACAATATCACAAGTCTTTACCTATTACATCGACGGACAATTGGCAAGTTTGTATTCAATAATTGTGCTTCTAATGGTTCTATTTATCAAAATCGGTAATAGTAAAAAAATTGTTATTGGAATTATAACTTCAATATGCCTTATTGCCAATACAAAGGTTACTGGATTAATATATTCAGGTATCCTTTCAACAGGATTCATTTTTTGTGTTTATACTTTTAAAAGGGAACAATTCAGATTTACATTTTTGATGCTGTCAGTGGCCTTTGGTTTAGCAATTTTCTTCTTTGGGTTTAACCCCTATGTAACGAATACCATTAGGCACAATCATCCATTTTACCCGATGAATAAACCATTTATTGAACTTCATGAGCCGTCAAATTTGGTAGAAATGAATAATGTTCAAAAAGCATTCTATTCTTATTTTTCAAAATCCGGGTATGTTGGCCATGAAGATAGTGTTCAGTTGAAAAATCCTTTGGATTTTTCAGACCATAATTACGCAATTGCCGAAACTAGAACCAATGGTTTTGGAAGTTTTTTCTCGTTGACCTTAATTGTTTCTTTACTTATTTTAGGGGTCTCAATTTTTTATTTTTCTCAGGTGAAATGGTTATTATTTCTGGGTTGCATAATTGCTTTTTCTGCATTGATAAACCCAGGTGTTTGGTGGGCTAGGTACGTTCCTCAGTTGTACCTCTTCCCAATTATTCTAGTTATCATTACTCAGATAATTACTAATTCAAACGTAAAAAAACTTGGCTACGTATTACTCACATTACTTTGCGTAAATTCCTTAAATACCATGTTGAATATCTCCTTTCAAACTATTTCAAAACAGATTTTGATAAACGATCAACTTAATAGATTTGAAAATAAAAACGTTTGTTCCTCTGTTGGAAGATTCAAAGTAATAAACCTTCAATTAATTGAGCGTGGAATTAACACCAATGAGAAATGCCAAGTTCCGGATAACTGCGAGAATTTAATATGGGGACCGGAAACTAATTGTATTTCAATTTCAGAAAATTAATTTGAATTAGCAAATCATCCGCGCTGCCATGCGTTCGTTAGGAAACATCACGGGCCAAATAGAAGTGGATACGGATATTCTAGGGAATATCTTCAGCAAGTTTTGTAAAGGGAAGTGACGATGTTAATACATTTTTCATTATGTTAATCTATTTATTTTCATACTTTTATTACAGACTAACCTTTAAACATTATGAATAAAATCTTCTTTTCCTTTTTTATGTTTTTTACAGTTTTTACAGTTTCTTTTTCTTTCGCTCAAGTAGATCAGGCCTATAAAAACAAAGTGAAACAGATGATGCAATCATCCGGCGGCATTGAAGCTTACGATGCGGCGATTTCTCAACTGTTTACGATGTATAAACAGCAATCTCCTGAAGTTCCAGAAAAATTTTGGAACGAATTTGAAAAAGAATTTTCAAGCACTTCAATGGATGAGTTGGTCTCGTTGTTAGCTCCAGTATATTATCGTCATTTAACAGCTCAAGACTTAGATAAGATTATCGCCTTTTATGCGACTCCCGCAGGAAAAAAGCTGTCAGGTTCACAGGCCGCTATCACTGCAGAATCCATGTCTGTAGGGCAAGATTGGGGTGCGCTACTCGGCGAAAAAGTACTAAAAAAATTGAAAGAAAAAGGGTACTAAACTAACCTTACATGCAATAATTCGTCCTCTTTACTAACCTTCAACAGATTATTTTTGGTTAAGGTTTTTATTGACGTGTCCCAAACCTTGTTGCTAATGTCAAACTTAGCCCGTAATGCGGACAGTGGCATTTCTCCATGAGACTTCATCACTTCAAAAATCTCTTTTTCTTGATCGTTTAACGTTACTTTCAACTTGCTTTCCGGTCGCATTTGCGGGAAGAACAACACCTCCTGAATGGATGGGTTGTTAGTAAGATACATAATCAATCGGTCCATCCCGATGCCCAAACCACTTGTTGGTGGCATTCCGTATTCCAATGCTCTTATAAAATCTTGGTCGATAAACATCGCTTCATCATCTCCTCGCTCTTGTAACTTCAGTTGTTCTTCAAAACGCTCACGTTGATCTATTGGATCGTTCAACTCGGAATAAGCATTCGCAATTTCTTTTCCGCAGACCATTAATTCAAATCGTTCAGTTAAACTTGGATCTTCGCGATGCACCTTGCACAGCGGCGACATCTCTTTCGGATAATCTGTAATGAATGTAGGTTGTGCATAGTTACCTTCACATTTGCCACCAAAAATCTCGTCGATTAGCTTACCTTTTCCCATGGTTTCATCAACCTCTAATCCCATTCCTTTTGCGGCTGAACGCAGTTCTTCTTCCGATTTCCCTTGAATATCAAACCCGGTGAAATCAATGATGGCCTGACGCATGGTAACACGCTTATAAGGTGCTTTAAAATCTATAGTGTGTTCCCCGAAAGTACATAACGTTGTTCCATTAACAGCAGTCGCACAATATTCTAATAATTGTTCGGTGAACGACATCATCCAGTTATAATCCTTATATGCCACATAAATTTCCATCGCCGTAAACTCCGGATTGTGTGTTCGGTCCATTCCTTCATTGCGAAAATTCTTGGAAAATTCATACACACCATCAAAACCTCCAACTATCAACCGTTTCAAGTACAATTCGTTGGCAATTCTCATGTACAACGGAATATCCAGGGCATTGTGATGGGTAATAAATGGGCGGGCAGATGCTCCGCCAGGTATTGATTGAAGCACAGGAGTTTCTACTTCCATATAACCGGCATCGTTAAAAAACTGACGCATGGCGTTGAACAATTTTGTTCTTTTCACAAAAACATTCTTTACTTGTCGGTTCACTACTAAATCCACATAACGTTGGCGGTAGCGTAATTCAGGATCAGTGAAGGCGTCGTGCACTTTTCCATCAGCGTCTATTTTCGGAAGCGGTAAAGGGCGTAAAACTTTGGACAAGATAGAAAATGAGGAAACATTTACTGATATTTCTCCCACTTGCGTTTTGAATACAGTTCCATGAATCCCAATGAAATCGCCAAGATCGAGTAGCTTTTTAAAAACTTCATTGTACAATGTTTTGTCTTCACCAGGACAAATTTCATCGCGGTTGAAATAAACCTGAATTCTACCTGAAGCATCTTGTAATTCCGCAAAGGAAGCTTTTCCCATAATGCGTTGAGACATCATTCGGCCAGCCAAACAGACAACCTTTCCCTCTACAAAAGAGTTCTTCAATTCTTCTGCATATGCAGTTACGGGGAAAAGTGCAGCAGGATATGGGTCTATGCCCATGTCGCGCAATTTGGAAAGGTTTTCTCTTCGTTGAAGTTCTTGTTCAGTAAGTTCTACTTGAATCATGTGAAATTAATTGTGCAACAAAGATAGGCAACTTGGTCCAATATGAGAGCAATACGGAAATTCATTC
This sequence comes from Crocinitomicaceae bacterium, assembly GCA_044345395.1. Lineage (GTDB taxonomy): Bacteria > Bacteroidota > Bacteroidia > Flavobacteriales_D > Crocinitomicaceae > UBA952. Next base: position 3,552 of record JBIJBD010000192.1, read on the forward strand.
AAGGATTGTCTTGCCTTTGAGAAAATACATACAACACGTATTCGTCAAAGACTATAACAGGATTATAACAAGTTTTTCCGCGGTATTCGAATACTCCAGGAGTAAAAAATACTACAGCTTTGGAACCGTTAGACGACCACGGACCACTTGTCATACCAATTGGAACAATGTAATTTCCCCTTAAAGCTTTTGGTATAGGTAATGAGTCTGTTGGATTTTCTTTAAAATTTAATCTATTGAAATAGCACACAGAATCTGTAATTAGTCCCTTTTTTCCGTAAAAGAGTTTTGTTTTTTCTGCGCGCATGTCGAATTTATCAGTTAACGTATCGTGAGATAAAATAATTGAATGAACGTCCATTTGTAAATTACCTTTCAGCGACAAGGAATTTTCATCCACGTCCTCTAAAAATGAAGAATCTTCAGTGGTAGTGGCTAAGCGTTCTTTGAAATAAACGAGTGAATACGTGTGTCCGAAAATATATCCATCGAACACATCTTTCCTTGAAAGTAAATCGATTTGATTGTCTATAGGTTTGCGTTTCTGGTATTCCGACATGGAAATGGACTCGTCTTGCCTCTTTTCTCCACAAGAGAACAACAGAAAAACTAACGAAAAGGATAAAAAAGGTAGTACGAAACGCATAGATTACAGTTTAGCTTTTCTGAATTTTAAAAATCC
>JBIJBD010000053.1:0-14439 GCA_044345395.1 Crocinitomicaceae bacterium
TACTTCGTATGCCTCGCCTGGAAATGTAAAAGCAATACTCGCATTGATGTAAAATAGAGAACCTGCTCCAATCCCTTGAAAAAACGGAAGCCCAAAAGGGCCTACATTTGGAGTGTTTTTGGACTCTAAATCATCGATAAGCGCGTCGCCTAAAAAGTACTTATAAGCTTCAGGGTTATCGGCGTAATAAGTAGATCTAAAATCCGTAACGCCTTCAATGGCATGTGCGTATTGAAGTCCTTCTTGAATTTCAATACGAAAGTTCTTTGCCCTTCCAAATCGAAATTGTTGACCAATTCCTCCACCCAATGAAACATAGCTCCCGAGTTTAGTATTTCCCACGTACATACCAGACCAACTATCTTCGTATAAAATGGGATGCCAAACTTGTCCATAAGCAACTCTTGCAAAGTAAAAACTGCGATGGCGTTGCGTTGGCATTGGATATTGTCGATATTCAAAAAACACATTCGTTCCGTAATCCAAATTTAAAATGTAATGTGTACACAAACCAATTTGATAACTTCTAGAAGCGATAGGTTGGTATTCATATCGAATTCGAAACTTACCAAACAATCCGAAGGTATTGAGGTAAACACCATGTTTAGGCAAGAAAATCTCATCGTCTTTACTACTGATTTTTAAGGTATCTCCTTCAACTGAACCTGCCATAAAAAGACTAACTTCTGTGAGTAAAAGTATGCTAAAGATTAACTTCATAATATTTTGCTTAAACAAATGTAATGAAATGTTTAAATGCACAGAACTAATCGTTTCGTTGAACTTTGAAGCAAACATAAACGTTACAAACTTATGAGAGAAGAACAAGAATTAAAGGAACTGCGCCCAACAGTAGCAACATTGCCAACGGACAACGAATTAGAGGTTTTTCAAAATGATGTCCTCAGACCAATTTTAAAATATCAACACGAGCTTTGGAGTTTTATTTCTCGTCAGGAACTATTTATTTCAAAAGCGATTTCTTCAGGAAAATCTGCGTCAGAAAAATGGAATTTATTAATGAAAACGGCAACTAAAAATCCATCTTTAAAATACCAATGGATAGGAATGGTGACCGGATTATTAACCAACGTAGAATTCGCTTTTTATTATCAAAATAAAAAAGAAATTGATAAAAGAATTATGGGAATGTTAGCGCAGCGAATGGTTGACTCCTTCTAAGATGTGTGCTCTTGAACGGCGAGTTTTGTTAATTTTTCGTAAGCCTCTTTGATATGGTGTACAGGTTCAATTACTAATCGCAATTTATCTTGTTGTTGCACCAATCTGTATCCGTCTCCTGCAGCCATAATATTCTTCAACAGGGCTGTGAATGTTTCCGTTTCAAAGAAAGGTGATTGTGGATTCGCAATGAAGTAGCCGACTAGTTTAGATGACTTTATGACCAATCGTTCAATTCCAGCATGTTCTGCAGCCCAACGCAATTTAAATGAAAAAAACAGTTCTTTCACTTCTCTAGGAATTGGTCCAAAACGATCTTTAAGCTGAATGGAAAATGTTTCGAGTTCTTCCTCATTTTTTAAACCGTCCAATTCTTGATATAAACTCAAACGTTCACTCACCTGATTCACATAGTTGTCAGGAATTCTAACTTCCATATCCGTTTCAAAAACACACTCGTTAACATAAGAACCAAAGGTGTCTGTTTGCCGCTCGTCGAACAAATCTTTAAATTCACTTTCGCGTAATTCGTTCATGGCCTCGTTCAAGATTTTTTGATACATCTCAAAACCAATCTCTGAAATAAATCCACTTTGTTCACCACCCAACATATTTCCTGCCCCTCTTATATCCAAATCTTTCATGGCAATATTGAAGCCAGCACCTAAATCAGAAAACTGTACCAATGCCTCTAATCGCTTTCTTGCCTCAGCAGTCATCATGCTAAATTTTGGGGCGATAAGGTAACAAAATCCTTTTTTATTGCTCCGCCCAACACGTCCTCTCAATTGATGTAAATCGCTCAGGCCAAACGTGTGAGAATCGTTTATGATTATGGTATTTGCATTGGAAATATCGATCCCACTTTCAATAATCGTCGTGGCAATTAACACATCATAACTTCCTTCAATGAAATCCATCATCACGCGTTCTAATTTTTCGCCGTCCATTTGTCCGTGTCCGATACCGATGCGCACTCCGGGGCATAATCGTTGAATCATTCCCGCTAATTCTCGAATATTTGCCAATCGGTTGTTGACGAAAAATACTTGACCTCCTCTAGAAACTTCGTAGGCGATAGCGTCGCGAATAACCTCTTCATCAAAGTGAATGATTTCCGTTAGAACGGGCTGCCGGTTTGGTGGTGGTGTATTGATAATACTCAAGTCACGAGCCCCCATAAGCGAAAACTGTAGGGTTCTAGGAATAGGTGTTGCCGTAAGAGTTAAGGTATCAACAGTTGTTCGAATCGTTTTTAATTTGTCTTTTACCGCTACACCAAATTTTTGCTCCTCATCGATAATCATGAGGCCTAAGTCTTTAAACTTGACTTTTTCAGCGACTATTGCGTGTGTTCCGATAAGTATGTCAATTTTCCCTTCAGCTAATTGCTTCAACGTTTCAGTAGTTTCTTTTGCACTTTTAAAACGGTTGATATAGGAAATGGAACAAGGAAACTCAGAAAGACGTTCTTTAAAACTTCTGTAATGTTGCATCGATAAAATCGTCGTTGGCACTAAGACAGCAACTTGTTTCGAATCTGATACGGCTTTGAATGCCGCACGAATTGCAACTTCAGTTTTTCCAAATCCCACATCTCCGCAAATAAGTCTATCCATTGGTCGCGAAGATTCCATATCTTTCTTCACGTCCTGTGTTGCTTTGTATTGATCGGGTGTGTCTTCGTACATAAACGATGCTTCTAACTCGTTTTGTAGATAAGAGTCTGGAGTGAACGCATAACCTGGCTGACTTCGACGCTTTGCATACAACTTGATGAGGTCAAAGGCTAATTCTTTTATTTTTTTCTTGGTTTTATTCTTTAATGTTGTCCAAGCTTGGGTGCCTAACTTATTCATTTTGGGTACCGTTCCGTCTTTACCCGTAAATTTTGAAATGCGATGAAGGGAGTGAATCCCGACATACAACACATCTCCATCTTTATACACTAATCGAATGGCCTCTTGTGGTTTACCGTTTACGTCAATCGTTTCCAATCCTGAAAATTGACCAACCCCATGGTCAATGTGTGTTACATAATCGCCTTTTTGTAGGTTGTAGATTTCTTTCAAGGTTAGCGCTTGCTTCGCTTGTCTAAAACCTTCTTTCAACCTAAACCGATGATAACGCTCAAATAATTGATGATCCGTATAACAGGTAAGCTTCAATGAAGGAAAAATAAACCCTTCGTGCAAAGCAATCGGAATCGGACTAAATTCGACATCTCCACCAATGTCTGCGAAAATTTGAAAAAGCCGTTCTATTTGTTTAGGTTGATTGGAAAAAATAAGATTTTTATGCCCGTCTTTCTGTCGGTTTAACAAGTCAGTTCGAAGTAGGTCAAAATTTTTATTAAAACTCGGCTGAGGTTGAATGTCAAAAGTTATAATTTCCTTTGTCGAAAAGTGGTAATCTGGCCCCCATTCAATACAATTACGTTCCGCGAGATTTTGCTGTAAATTTCCGGGTGGAAGGTACAAATCTGAAGGCAACGTTCTTTTCACCGTGTCGGATAATTCTAAGTAACGTGCAGTTGCTTTTTCGTATTCCTTCTCTATCACAGAAAGGAGTCGCGAGTATGAACTTATCCATACCTGACATGAAGGACCTAAAAAATCAAAAAACGAAGCAACACCCTCCAGTATCATTTGTCCTTGGATGTTCGGAATAATCATGAAAAACGCGTGTTCGGAAATAGATAATTGGCTAGCAGCATCGAAGGTCCGAATTGATTCTACTTCGTCTCCAAAAAATTCTATTCTAAAAGGGTGATCGTTGCTGTAGGAATAAACATCTACAATCCCACCACGAATGGCAAATTGACCGGGTTCATAGACAAAATCAACGCGCTCAAAATGATATTCTAATAAAAGCTCGTTCATGAAATCTAAGGAATAGGATTTCCCTACTTCTACACGCATGGAGTTCTCCACAAGTTTTTTCTTAGTCGGCACTTTTTCAAAAAGAGCTTCAGGATAGGTAACAACCCAAGCATTTTGATTACTTGAAATTCGCTCTAACACCTCGGCCCGAGCCACCACGTTGGCGTTGTCTATTTCATCAATTTGGTAGGGAATTCGGTATGAAGCCGGATAAAATAAAATGCGCTTATCATTAGGATAAAGACCTTCTAAATCATTTAAAAAATAGGCAGCTTCCTCTTTATCATTGAGAATAAACAACTGATGGGACGGCAATTGTTGCGCTATACTCGTTGCCACAATACTTTTTGAGGAACCTATCAAGCCTTTGAGGTGAAGTCGCACGTTCTCCATACTCAAGGTACTTGCTGCGTAATCTACTTGAGGTAACTTTGCGAAGGCGGATAGAATCGCATGTAATTCCATAACAACGCCGCGAAGATACACTTTAATTATACTTATCATGAATTTAACCCGGTGCAAAAGTTCGCTCATTGATTTTCATAGCCTTTTTATCACTTATCTTCGTAATTCAATTCAAAAACGTATAATGCACATTATCAATGAAAGTACTCATTAAAAACATTAAAGGATTGGTTCAGGCTGGAGAAACCCTCCCTGATGTAATTGCGGGTCATCAAATGAAGCATTTACCCATCATTTCGGATGCTTTTTTAGCGATTGAAGCCAATGAAGTGGTGGCATATGGTCCAATGTCTGATTTGGAAGGACTATCAGATTGGCGAGATCTAGAGATTATCGACGCAAGTGGTTGTTTCGTTTTACCAGCTTTTATCGATGCGCATACACATACCGTCTTTGCCAAATCAAGGGAGGAGGAATTTGTTGACCGAATTAATGGCTTGACATATGAAGAGATAGCGCTGAAAGGAGGGGGTATTTTAAACTCTGCACAAAAATTGGCTGAAATATCGGAAGATGAATTGTATACCTTGTCTCAATCACGTATACAAAAAATGATTGCTTTAGGAACCGGTGCTTTGGAAATAAAATCGGGATACGGATTGAGTGTAGAGGGAGAACTTAAAATGTTACGTGTGATTAAGCGACTCAAAGAATCAAATACCATTCCTATAAAGGCTACTTTTCTTGGAGCCCATGCCTTTCCCACGCAATACAAAGAAAATCACCAAGGATATATTGACTTAATTATACAAGAGATGTTGCCTCAAATTGCCGAAGAAGGTTTGGCAGATTACATCGATGTGTTTTGTGAGCGAAATTATTTCTCAGTTGCTGAGATGAAAATTATTTTAGAAGCTGGAAAATTCCATGGCTTGAAACCTAAAGTTCACGTTAATCAATTTTCAGCGATTGGAGGAGTTGCTCAAGCTGTGGCATGCGGTGCATTGTCTGTTGATCATTTGGAGGAATTGACTACTGAGGATATTACTGCACTGAAGAATTCGCATTGTATGCCTGTAATGCTCCCAGGTTGCTCACATTTTCTTTCAATTCCTTATGGTAACGCTAGATTGGTAATGGACAATGATGTACCACTTGCGCTGGCAAGTGATTTCAATCCTGGATCAACTCCTTCCTACAACCTTTTTCAAATTTGGTCTTTGGCTTGTGTAAAAATGAAAATGACACCTGAAGAAGCATTCAATGCCTTGACAATCAACGCTGCTTATGCGGTTGGACTATCTCAAACTCATGGAAAAATTTACTTGGGATATACTGGCGGAATTGTGCTAACTAACGAAATACCATCATTTGCTTATATGCCATATTCCTTTGGCGAAAATCATGTTCAACGCATATTGAATCTTTGAGTAACCTAGCAAAAAATCACAAATTATTAAAATCTCAAGAGTTTACGATAATTCACCCGTGAAAATAGTTTAACTTTGAGTCACATGAGGATTGTTAGTTTCATCTGTATATTTTGTCATTTTATTTCGTTCGAACAAACCACTTATGTGGATAACGAAAAACATTTATTATGGGAAATTTCACATTCAAAATTAAAAGATAAGTCTTATATATTTGGAACTATTCATTCTAATGACAAGCGGGTTTTTGATTTAGCTGATTCTGTCTATGTGTTGATGGACAAAGCAAAGATGGTCGTTTTGGAAACCGATGTTTTCGCCTTGTTTAATAAAATTGATACACGAAAAGGACTGCCCAATACGCAATACGACAAAAACGGAAACCCCTACACCGCAAGTACGCAAGCATCCAGAACAGCCTACGGAGATGAGAATGGTATGCCCCAATTTTTAGATGCTTTCTTTGAAGAATTCTGCTTCAACAATAAAAAGCAATTTTTTGCGCTCGAAAGCTACGATGCACAAATGAATGTATTGAATAATGTCAATTATTCCAGTAGGAAACTCGTTAATACCTCACTGAATAATTTTGCACAGGATAAAATTATGGATTTATACCTTCAAGGTGATATTCAAGGACTTGATAAATTAACAAAAGCTTCCTTAGCTGTTGACCCGGAATTGTATCCTAAGTTAATCAGTGGTAGAAATATTCGAATGTCACGCCAGTTAGATTCGCTGTTAAGAAATCAAAATAGTTTTTTCTGTGCCGTTGGTGCTGCTCATTTAGGAGGTTCTGAAGGAATTATCAAACTTTTGCGCGATAAAGGATACAGACTAAGGCAAGTAAGTTGGACGATAAATGAACAGCCTTCTAAAATTAAGAAGCATATCCGAATGGAACGGGCATTTGCCTACAGAGACTTAAATACAGGGCTTACTGCCGTTTTTCACGGAAAACCATACGTGGAAGAATACAGCGACGGAAGCGTCAAAATGATTTACAGAGAATTGGGACAAGGGAATAGTTATGTGGTGGAAGTTTTTCCTCTAGATACTACTTTGTCATTGGATCAGATTGCGTCTACATATATTGCTAGTCCACCGAATACTGTTTTCAAAAAGCGATTTTTGGAAGATGGTACCGTGCAATTTGAAGGGTTGAGTGATACCTATCCTGAAGGTCTGAATTGGGTGCGAATTCAATTTAATCCAACCCATTTCTCTGTTACAAAAGTTTATGGCGGAAATAAATTCTTACATTCCGATCGACCGCAAAAGTTTTTTGATAAAGTTTGGTTCGAATAACGCATGATGTCACGTATTTTCGATGCAGGATTCAAAGAAAAGTTACTAACCAATAAAATCATTTGGTTAGAAGGACCAATCGGTTCAGGAAAGTCATTATATGCTTCTCAAATGCTGCAAGAAGCCGGGATTTCTTTCGAAACCATCGATTTTCGATTAAAAGAAGTAAGAAACAAATTTAACAGCCTTTCCCTAAATGAATTGGTTTGGTATTTCAACCAAATGGACTTTTATATTCTTAAGGACGCACAGTACCTTAAAGATCTTCAACAATTAATTGATGCAGTATTAACTCAACAAATTGGTGCTTCACTCGTACTTACTACAGCATTCAAACCTGGGATGAATGAAGAATTAAAAGAGGCTATAACATGGGAAGGACTCTCTTATTATTTTTCGCCAAAGTCTTATTATGAATGGACCATCGAGAATGGCATGGTATACGAAGAAAAGAACTTGGAAAACCGATTAGTCTTCGGAAATCTATTTTCTCGTTTTGAAGATGATAAAAGTATTTACGCGCTTGATTTGACCAATAGACTTGAAAATATTTTGTCGCATCAGCTCGGGGCCTTCGAACGAATAAATAAAAAGAAGTCCTTACATAAGCTGTTGCAACTACTTGCGTTAAAGGTAGGGGAAAGTGTATCCTATAATGAATTGGGTGAATTAGTTGATTTAGACAATGAGACTGTGGAGCGCTACATTGACTTGTTTCAAGCAGCACATCTATTAATAGTATTACCAACTTTATACAACGAAAACCGATACGAGGTAAAAAAACAACATGTCGTTTATTTTATCGATAATGGAATCCGAAATGCGTTAATTCAAAATTTTTCAGCTTTGGAAGATCGGTTTGATCAAGAAATATTATGGAAAAATTGGTTGATTGCAGAACGGTATAAATGGTTGAGAATTTCGCAAAAAACGCCAAACTTCTTTTTTTGGAAATCGCATACGCGACAGTTCATTGATTTAATTGAAATTGAAGATAATGAGGTCTTTGCCATGCGTTGTTCATGGAACAAAAAGAAAAAAATAAAAGAGCCTCCATTATTTGCAGGCTATTACCCCCAAGTGATATTTAAATCTGTTAACCGAACTACCTATTTAGGATTCTTAACCAAAAAATAATGACATTTTTATCGCAAATAGCCAAGTTTATCCAAGACGAAAAGTTAGACCTGCGTAATTTGACCATCATACTACCTTCTCAGCGGGCAACTAAGTACTTGGCGAATGCGCTGGTTTCAAAATTTGGCGGTCCAATTTTTTCTCCTAAAATATTGACTATCGACCAATGGGTACGATCTTTTTATCCAAATACAATTGATCAAACACGGTTGATTTTAAAACTCTATGAGGTCCATCTCGAAATCGAGGCTAGTCCGGATTCGTTCGAAGATTTTATTCAATGGGCAACGTTATTATTAAATGATTTTGATGACATTGACAGGTATTTATTGAATCCTCAAGAGGTTTTTAAAAACCTTCATGATATAAAAGAACTTGAGGCATGGAACCTTGAGGAAAGAGAACCTTCTGAAACACAAAGAAAATTCTTGGCATTTTGGGAAAAATTACCACTTTACCACGAAAAACTTTTAGGTAAATTAAATCTAGTTGGAAAGATTACAGCAGCAAAAGCTTACCGAAATTTAGCTGTATCTTCTTTTGAAATGCCGGAAGGTCATCAGTTTATTTTTGCCGGTTTCAACGCGTTGAGTGCTGCTGAAATTGCAATTATACGCAAGCTAGAGAAAGCGAAATGCGCAACTTTTTTGGTAGATGCAGATGTTTATTATACAGAAGATAAGATTCATGAAGCGGGGATGTTTATCCGTAAATCCCTTGAATCTTTAGCTATTAACGAGCCCGCTTGGATTGGTGATACTATCCGACATAAACCGATGACCTTGCGAATCGTTGAGTGTCCGCAAAAAACTGGACAAGTTAAAGTTGCTGCTGCTGAATTATTAGCAATGTCGTCTGAGGAGATCGAAAAAACAGCGATTATCCTTGCAGATGAAACATTAATATCAGCACTTGTTCAAAATATTCCGGCGAATGTGGGACAAGCTAATATCACACTGGGTTTACCATTAACACAAACACCAGTAAAATCATGGGTGGAAACAATTTTTCGTATCCAGGAAAATAAAAAGCGTTTTAAAACAAAGGCTATTTATCATGCAGATTTAATCGGCTTCTTACACCAAGTATTCGTCCTAGCATGTGCTTCGAATGAGGAAAAGAATAAAATGGCTGAGATAGAATTTAAAACTTCCAGCAAGAACAAAGTGTTTCAAACACCGAGTAAAATAGATATATCGTTAAAAATAAACGAGATTTTACAGGCACTAACACATGATTGGTGTGACGATTGGAAATCGGCAATGAAACAAATCCGTCTTCTGAATAAATTATTAATTGAGTCAATCTCTCCTAAAAACGCATTTGAATTAAATTGCTTAATTACATTCGATCGAAGTATTATTAATTTTAGTGCGATTGTGGAGGAAGGACTTCCCTCTATGTCCTTGAGAAGTTTTAAATCGTTGTTTTTTCAACATTGGAGCGCTACCAATTTGGCATATCATGGAAATCCGACTAAAGGATTACAAATAATGGGAATTCTCGAAACTAGGTTATTAGATTTTGAAAGATTAATCGTTCTCGGTTTTAACGAAGGAAACTTGCCAACAAATAACCCACTGAAGACATTAATTCCTCTTGATTTAAGAAGTATATTGGGTCTTCCTTCCACACGAGAAAAACAAGGAGTATTTGCCCATCATTTTTATCGTTTACTCCACCATGCAAAACACCTAACAGCCACCTACACAAGTGCATCAGATCAGTTGGGAAGTCAGGAAAAGAGTCGTTATTTACTTCAGCTAGAACTTGAACTTGCAACGACGAACACGCAACTAGAAATCAACCATGAAATGTATGCAGTTCCTATAAATGATATTTCGAAAATTGGGCTTGGGATTTTGCAAAAGACCCCGTTTATTATTGAGAGGATTCAAGCTTTTTTTAACCGTACAATATCAGCTTCCGCAATAAATAAATATTTGTCCTGCTCACTTGATTTCTACTACCGTTATTTAGTGGAATTTGGTGAAGAAAAGTCTGTTGAGGAAGATATTGAAACACATACATTTGGAACATTTATTCATAATACCTTGGATGTTTTGTATGAGCCATTCGCGAAATACAACAAACAAGGTGAATTGATATACCAACAAGCTCCAACGATTACCCCACAAATCATCGACCAAATGATTATTGACTTTCCTGAAATATTATTGTGTGAATTCAAGGATTATTTTGATGGCGACGACACCTTGTTTCAAACGGGCAAGAATGCACTTAGTTTTACTGTAGCTAAAGAAATGACCTATAAATTTTTAGAAGCAGAAAGAGAGTTTGTCCGCAAATCGAACGAACCTTTGACCATTGAACGTTTAGAATCGCGCTTTGATGCGTCATTTCAAGTCGATTACGCTGGCGAGAATAAAACGATTAAAATTGGGGGATATATAGACAGAATTGATAAAGTTGGCAATCGCTATCGAGTAATAGATTATAAATCCGGAAAAGTAACAAAAGAAAATGTCACAATTGGGCGAAAAAAAGGTTCTGATAAACTAAATTTCAAAAGCACTAAACACGCACTTCAATTAGCTTTTTACGCGCTAATGTTCGAGAAGGAATACGGTTGCTTTCCTGATGAAGTACTAATTGTATCTCTAATTGATGTCAAAGGACATTACCCATTAAAAGGAAAAGAAAATCAAGCAATTGAAGAGATATCAGAATGTGTTAAAGAATTTGTTCAAGAGGTATATACCCAAATGATGGATTCAACCATTGATTTCACTCACACAAAGTCATCTTATTACTGTCAATACTGTAATTAATACTTATGATAGGGCATAAAAAAACCTGAAAAGAAAAAAAGAAACTACGCTTAAATTCTTTTCAGGCATCTGCAAGTTAAATAAAACCAAAGTGAACAAACGTTTTTGTTCGACATTCAAATGACGAATGTGTTGAAATAAAAGTTGCTTGGGTGAAAATATTTTTTTAAAAGAATTAGTACAATTCCATTTTCAGAGACGAGCGGTAATCCTTGATTTCTTCTCTGTTTATTTTATGCTCTGCATTTTTCAGAAGATTCAATAAATACAATAAATTTTCATTGTCTTCAATATCAATAGGGTATTCATTGCCTTCTTCATCTTCTTCGTACTGCGCTTGAACATCGAAACATTTGTTTTCTTCAAGAAACTCGTAAGTTAAACGCAACACTTTCACAACCAACGGATCTTGCTCCTGTAGTGCTAATTCGCGAAGAGATTTTAAATCAGAAACTAACTTTGGAGCTTCTATCCCTTTCTTTTCAACAGATGCGATTATTTCGTCGAGCTTTTTGTTTGCAGTTGCAGTTTTCATGTAAAAGTGTAAATGATACAACGCAAAGGTAAAGAGTTTACTTGAATTATCCACAATTCACTATTGGAATCATTATATTTTTGTCAAATTCACCTACAAAATTGTGTTTATTTTTGATTATGCAATTTTACGTACAGGCCATTGGTATTGGATTTTTACTCAGTGTGATGCCTGGCCCTATTTTCTTTTCATTGCTTGAAACAAGTATCACTAAAGGGATTCGTGCTGCTTTATCTTTTAATTTTGGCGTATTACTAAGTGATTTAGTCTATATTGTTTTTGCTTCTATTTTTTTCATGGAGTTACGCTCCCTCGATTCAGGTGAACATAAACTACTTTTTCGATTCGTAAGTGGAATAATATTCATTGGTTACGGCATTTTCAATTTCTTTAAGAAGGTTGAAATTATTGGTAACAATAAAGACGCTGATTATACAATTCAGACAAAACATCATTTGCTCTTAAGTCTAAAAGGATTCATTTTGAATTTTGCAAATCCTTTTGTTGTATTTTATTGGTTGAGTGTAATGTCTCTTGCCCAGACTTTGACAGACTCCGACACTGAATTGGAAGTTTATTCTTTTTTAGGAGTAATTCTCGCTACCTTCATTGTTGTAGACTTAGCGAAAATTATTTTAGCAAAAAGCTTGAGGCCTTTGGTGACAAATACATTGTTAAAATCTATAAATCAGTTGATTGGAATAGTTTTCACTGTAATCGGTGTCTTTTTAATTATCCAATATATTAATAAGTCGATGTAACATATTAGGCAAAAGAACATTTTTATCGATACAATGATCCGATCAATATCCCTTATTTATATAATGCTTCTTTGGATTACGACTCATGCTCAAAAAGTTGAGAAGGAAAATCTTGGTCCAAAGGTTAGAATATTTTGGGATTCAGGAAACAAAAAACTTCAATCTACAGGGTCTTATTATATCAACGAAGATAGGTTTGTGCTTAACAAGACAGAGAAGCATGGGAAATGGTCATTTTATTCTTATGAGGGTGTTCTTGAAGAAGAGCGCATGTACTATCGAAATCGAATTCATGGGAAGCAACTCACTTATTTTCCAAACGGTAAAATTAAAACATTGGCGTATTTTAAATTCAATGTTCCTGATAGTATTTTTAAAGAATATGACGAAAATGGTAAACTTCTTCTCGTAGGAAATTATAATTTAGGAAGTCCCGAAGGAAAGTGGGAATATTTTTATGCGGATGGAAAGCCAAAATCAATAGAATTTGTTCAAAATGACACCACCTTTTTAATGCAATATTGGGAGGAAGATTCACTGCATCAGCAAACTATAAAGGATGGAAATGGTTACCTAAAATCGTACTACGTATCGGGTAGAGTAAAGGAAAATTATACCTTTATTAATGGATTGAAATCTGGGTCTTTTGAAGAAAGAACCGCCAATGGGGCAATTGCTGTTAAAGGGTTATTTGATTTGGGTAAAAAATCTGGCGAATGGCTCGTCTATAATTACGAGGGAGGAATTGAAAAACGAATGCATTATACCAACGATACCCTCAATGGCATTTATGAGGTTTTTTATAATGACAGCCTACTCAATACATGTGGTAGTTATACTATGGGTCTTAAATCAGGATTATGGCAATGGAATTTTCCAGATGGAAAACCTGAAATGAAAGGGGAATTTAATAAAGATAAACAACAGGGAAAATGGATTTATTATTTCCCTTCCGGAGGAATTTCTTACGAAGCAAATTTTGATAACGCTAAGAAAATTGGTGAATGGCATTATTACTATGAAAATGGTCAGGATTACCGAATTGGGAATTATGTGAATGATCAGAAAGATGGAAATTGGAGAACCTGGTACGAAAACGGCACCCTTCTTATGGAAGGTAATTATAAAAATGGCAAAGAAATAGGCCTCTGGAAAAACTATTGGGAAAGTGGAAATCTAAAAAACACGGCAAATTTTAAGGATGGTAAACTGTATGGTGCTTGGATATCCTACAATCCTAATAAGGTCAAGACAGCTGAGGGCAATTACAAAAATGGATTACGCGTTAAAGAATGGAAGGAATATTATGACAATGGCCGTTTAATGCAAATTAGTAATTATAAAATTGTCACAAGAAAGAATTATTCAAAAGGGATTGCAGTAATGGGAATGAAAGAAAAACTCAGCGAATTACACGGTCGTTTTAAGGCTTATTCTCAGCTAGATTACACAATTAAGGCCCAAGGAAATTACAACAAGGGCTTAAAAAATGGTGTTTGGATTGATTTTTATCCTGGTGGACAAATTCCTACGGTAATATCTCCCTATAAAAAAGGAAAATTACATGGAACCATGAAACAATTTGGCAAACGGGGAAATTTGATTTACGAAACAAACTTTAAAAATGGGGTAAAACATGGTTGGCTGATCATCTATGATAATCGAGGAAAAGAATCTGTTCGCAAACTGTTTTATTATGGAAGTGAAGTTCGTAAAAAGAATGAAGGCGATATGTTTACTCCCTAATTGATTGGATAAACAAAGTGAGTTCCTCAAAGTCTGTTACACTTAATTGCTCTGGTCTTTCCTGTTGAAATTTATCGGGTAATTCCTGCGCTTTTAATAATTGTTTAAGAGAATTTCGAAGCGTTTTTCTTCGTTGATTAAAAGCCATTTTAACAACCTGAAAAAATAACTTTTCGTCGCACTTGAGCCTATCTCTATTGTTTCGAGTGCAGCGAATTACACCAGATTTAACTTTTGGTGGTGGTGAAAATACATGCTCAT
>JBIJBD010000144.1:0-5625 GCA_044345395.1 Crocinitomicaceae bacterium
AAGAGAGAATGAGACAGTTAAAAATTACAAAATCAATCACCAATCGAGAAAGTCAATCATTAGATAAATACCTTCAAGATATAGGTAGAGAAGAGTTAATTACAGCAGAAGAGGAAGTTGAATTAGCAAGAAAAATAAAAGCCGGAGACCAACGGGCACTAGAAAAACTTACGAGAGCGAATTTAAGATTCGTTGTATCTGTGGCTAAACAATATCAAAATCAAGGATTAACATTGCCAGATTTGATTAATGAAGGAAACCTTGGATTGATAAAGGCCGCCCAGAAATTTGATGAAACACGTGGTTTTAAGTTTATCTCATACGCTGTTTGGTGGATTCGACAATCGATTCTTCAGGCTTTGGCAGAACAAGCAAGGATTGTTAGGCTTCCTTTGAATCAAGTTGGTTCTTTGAATAAAATAAACAAAGCCTTTTCTCGTCTTGAGCAAGAATACGAACGTCCGCCTTCAGCAGAAGAATTAGCAGAAGCATTGGAAGTTCCAGAAGATAAAATTAAAGAATCGTTAAACGTTTCTGGTCGGCACGTATCGATGGATGCACCATTGACGACAAATGAAGACGGTGGAACATTGATGGATGTAATGGCCAATGCTGATGCTCCGAAAACAGATCACGCATTGATGGCAGAGTCATTGCAGAAAGAAATTGAGCGTTCATTGAGCACTTTAACGGATAAAGAACGCGAAATTATTCGTTTATTTTTCGGAATTGGAATGAATCACGGCTTAACACTTGAAGAGATAGGTGCAAAATTCAACTTGACAAGGGAACGTGTAAGACAAATCAAAGAGAAAGCAATACGTAGGTTAAGACACACGTCTCGCAACAAATTATTAAAATCGTATTTAGGTTAACTAAATATTAAAATGTTTTGAAGGCTGTTAGTTTACTGACAGCCTTTTCTTTTATATCTTTGCGCCACAATCAACAAGAACACATTTATGGAATCAGTAATCGGTTACGAGAAAGAGCTTAAATCTCATATTGAGAGAGAAAGAGCAGCAGTTAAATTGCAAAGTAAAGTCGGAGAATTACTTTACGATAAAGGTATTGAATTGGTATTGTTCCGCCACCATTTAATAGATGTAACAATTTCGGAAATTTTAAATCTGCATGAATATGCAGGAAAGGTGGTGAATAAACCAATCGATGTTTTTACTACATCAGAACTCGCAGAAGAAATTTTGGCCATGCCCTTAACCTCTGCAAAATTAGATATTGGTAAATTAGCAAGTGAATGGCTAGCAGAAAAAAACAATTTCGCATCAAAGTCATCTTTTTTATCTTCGAAAATTGGTGGGCTAAATTCTGGGAGCGAGAATGGAACGGAACCACGAGACGTTATTTTATATGGATTCGGTCGAATTGGTCGTTTGGCTGCTCGTGAATTAATAAAACAAGCAGGAAAAGGTCAACAACTTAGGTTGCGAGCAATAGTTACTCGAGGAAATACCGACAATGATATTATTAAAAGAGCCTCATTGTTAAGAAACGATTCAGTTCATGGTGCTTTTCGTGGATCTGTGATTGAAGATTTAACCAATAAAACCCTAAACATCAATGGTCAAATTGTTCAAATGATTGATGCTTCCTCGCCTGAAGATATTGACTATACAAAATATGGAATAAAAAATGCCCTTGTTATTGACAATACAGGAGTTTTTACTACAAGAGAGGCATTGGCTCGCCACTTGAAATCACAGGGAGTTGCTAAGGTTTTATTAACTGCCCCAGGTAAAGAGGTTCCGAATATTGTGTACGGTATAAATCAAGGCACATTGGATGTCGAAAATGAGACTATTTATTCTGCTGCTTCATGTACAACAAATGCTATAACCCCAATTCTGAAGGTGGTAAATGATAAATTCGGTATAGTTAAAGGTCACATTGAAACCGTACATGCCTACACAAATGACCAAAATCTTTTAGATAATATGCACAAAAAGCCAAGAAGAGGAAGATCTGCGGCAATAAATATGGTCATTACTTCCACAGGTGCAGGAAGTGCCGTTACTAAAGTCATTCCAGAACTAAAAGATAAACTTACCGCCAATGCTGTGCGCGTTCCTACTCCAAATGGCTCACTGGCTATTTTAAGTTTGGAATTAGCTCAGACGACTTCATTGGAGGAAATAAATAGCACTATAAAGGATGCAGCGCTAAATGGTGATTTGGTTAATCAAATTTATTATTCGTTTGATCCAGAATTAGTTTCAAGCGATATTATTGGAAACACGTGTTGTTCGGTATTTGATTCGAACGCCTCGATAGTTTCGAAGGATGGAAAAAATGTAGTTCTTTATTCTTGGTATGATAATGAATTTGGTTATACCAAGCAGGTTATTCGACTAGCTAAATACATTTCAAAAGTGCAACGCGCAATTTACTATTAATTGTAAAGGCTCCGAAAGGAGCCTTTTTTAGTATATTTGATTTATGTCCGGAATTACAATCGCTATAGATGGTTACTCAGCATGTGGTAAAAGCACCTTAGCGAGGCAATTAGCAAGTTATTTTGGCTATTTATTCATTGATTCTGGTGCAATGTATCGCGCAGTAACCTTTTATGCCATTCAAAAAAAGTTGATTTTGGAGGGAAATATAGAAGAAAATAAATTAATAAGTCACTTAGCAAATATTCACTTGAAGTTTGAAGAAAAAGATGGTTGCGCCCATGTTTTTTTGAACGGTCAGGATATCGAAGATGAAATCCGTCAAGGCGAAGTGCCAAATTTCGTTTCTAAAGTGGCTGCAATTAGAGAGGTTAGAGAAAAACTGGTTGAGGAACAACGTAAAATGGCACTTTATGGAGGAATAGTAATGGATGGGCGTGATATTGGAACTGTTGTTTTTCCCAATGCAGAGCTTAAGTTATTTGTGACGGCTAGCAAAGAAGTTAGGGTGGAAAGAAGGTGGAAAGAATTGCAAAAAAAAGGAGTTTCTATGAGTAAGATAGAAATTCAAAAAAACTTGGAATCACGAGATTTAATCGATACTACCCGAATTGAGAGTCCACTTAGGAAAGCGAAAGATGCCATATTACTAGATAATTCAACATTTACAAAGGAAGAACAATTAAATTGGGTCATTAAACTTGTTGAACAGGTTCTAACTAGTAAAAATCTTTCCTAAATCCCACAGAAAAATTGAAAATTAATGGGCTGTATAAGTTTGTGCTTTGCGCTGTTGCATTGGAAGGTAAGGCTAACAGAGAATAACCACCTGTAACATCCATATAGAATGTTCCTGTTGCCGGATCAGTATATTTAAGTCCTCCTTGAAGTCCAAGTAATATACTCAAAATACTACCAGAAGATTCTTCGCCATTGGGTAATGTATATTTTGATTTATCATAATAATCGTAGTTACGTTTTACAGAACTATTCATTAACATAAAACAACTTCCCCCATATCCAGAAAAACCATTATCGTAGCCATTACCGAGGTAGTAACGCGTACCCCCCTCAATGGTAAGATGACTCAGTGATGCAACATATTTAGTTAATACTTGATATGGTACTGTGTTAAAGTCATTAGCTGTTAAAAAAGTAGAGGCGCTGTCTTGTTCATTTTGTGGAAAATAATATCCAATTCTACCATAAATGGTCAATTCATTACTTCTAGGTAACTCACCACCTATGTGTAGTCCATAAAAATAGTTGGGTTTGCTAAATCCCTTGAGAAATCCAGTACCGGCATTTATTGAAAATTGCGCAATACTTGTTGAATAAGCAGCCACACATACTAATAAAATTAAGATTCTTTTCATAAGCACTATTTAATGTAACAATCTTCATCATGAGCTCCTGCAATTAATCCAGCGCTCTTAAGAAATTCATTAGCAATCTCTGTTCCAACAAATTTAAAGTTCTTTTTTAACAATTTTGTCCATTCTATTAATGTTTTTCCTCTATTCTCTTCTAACCAGTTAAAAAAACTTCCAAATGATTCTTGTATTTTTAAAATTTCGTGAGCATTATATATTATTGCCAATATTTTTAAACGATGTCGAATGATCAATTTGTCCTCTAGTAACTCCTGTATTTTACTATCCTTGTAAAATGCGACCTTTTCAATGTCAAAATAATCAAAAGCGTTGTTTAAAAATGGACGTTTCTTCAACACGATATGCCAAGACAAGCCTGCTTGGAATATTTCCAGGGATAATCTTTCGAATAGTTGCCTATCGTCTCTAGTGATTTTGCCATATTCAAAATCATGGTATTGCTTGTGTATATCATCTACACCTAATGTTCTGCAATATTGACAATATGAAACATTTCCGGAAATCATGTAACTTTACGAAGTTAAATGAAAAAAACTATTCTTTTTTCTTTTGTTACTGCCTCTCTCACATTTTTGGTCTTCAGATTTACCAAGATTGGATTTTTTCATTTTTTCAAAAACAAACAAGAGCGTAATTTTCCATTTGAAGAAGGTTATTATAACTTTCAAAATCCAATAAAGGGGATCGATTTTTCAAAGTTAGATAGTTCTTTCTTTTTCGAAAAATTGACAACAAATTATAGGGAAGAACTTTGCAAAGATATAGCGGAGCAACAAGGTGTTAAGTTAAATTACATTGAACAGAATATTGTTTCGACGAGAACACGAACAAATGGGTTAATCATTTTTGAGAATGTTTTACATATAGTTAATTTACAAAGTTATCCTCTTACAATTGAAGATTCATATTCGCTAGATTTGGAAAATGTACAGATTAGTGATTGTTACTACAGCAATTATCATCAGTTACTTTATCTGATTGGTGTTGATTCAAAAAATCAAACGGGAGGAATTTGGTGTTTTCAGCCTTCTATTCATGAAATGATAAGAATTAAAAGTTGGGAATTAGATGCTTCATTATCAGATGAGCCAATATCCATTGGATTGGGTCCAAAAGATAATAATATCTATGTTTTAACCAAGGATAAAGTCCTTCATGTTCTTGACAATGAGGCAAATGAAATCAAAAGTATAGAGTATCCTGTAGCATCTCAAAGTGTTAAAATTAGGTTTCAAGAAAATGGTGACTTACAAACTGTTGTGAACAAAGAACTGATGTGTACGCCGTGGGTTAAACTTTATCAAAAAAAGCGTTAGTCGAGGATGAATTTTCGAGCCATAGGTCCTTCGTTGAATAAAAGGTCAATTATGGATAAGTTAGGGATGAAGTTCTCTGAAAAACCAATTATTTGTTGATATGAACTGCATGGATTGACATGTTTGTCAAGGTAATTCACCTCCAGGTACTTTTTATTAGAAATAAATTCAGTTGTTTGCGTTAATGGTTCATTCAAATCGAGCATGCGAAAGATATAATCTAATAATTCATGGTTTATATCAATTAAAAAATCATGTTTTCTCAATAAAATGTCATTCAGGCCATCAAAGTATTCTTCAAAATAAGGTGCTGATGCATATGCTGTTTTAATTGCTCTTGTGTGTTCAATATACCATTTCGTTGAATAGTCAATAAGAACATCTTTGGTTAAAAGTTTAAGACCTTTTCCATGCTTTACCGGAATACTCAACACTTGTATACCATTAGCTGTGAGTATTTCACACCTGTTACGGATTGTTTGTTTTGTGTAGTTCTCATAG
>JBIJBD010000051.1:0-14490 GCA_044345395.1 Crocinitomicaceae bacterium
ATTTGCGCTATAAACGGCAGAATGCCCAAGAAAACTGGGCGCTTAGCGACGTCTGGACGACCTTGCTAGCGGCAGAAAACCTTGAAATTGTTGAAGAAAATCAACGCATTATAAAGTTAAAGTCACCAATTAAAAATTCAACAGCATGGAACGAGAATATTTATAATAACCTCGGAGAGTCAGTTGTTTCATATGAAAAAATCAATGCCTCTTTTAGTTTGAATTCCCTTAGTTTTGACAGCACCGTTACGGTGAATCAAGGTGAAGAACGAAACTTAATTAGTTTTGTAAAAAAGCAAGAAGTTTATGCAAAAGGTGTTGGGATGGTATACAAATATTTCAAAGATTTAAAGATTGCAAATTTTGATACCTTAAATATTAAAAGCGGTAAGGAATTATACCTTTACCCAAAACTCGTTGGATTTCAATAATTGGAGAAAAAGAAGCTTGTGTTTTTTTCAGCATTGCCGCCATATAGGGGAGGTATATCTCAATTTAGCAAACGATTATTGTCGGAATTAGAGTTGCTATTTGAAGTGGTGCCCTTTACCTTTAAATCTCAGTATCCAAATTGGTTGTTCCCTGGAAAAACTCAATACAACTTGAAGGTAGAAGAACATAAACAGGCAAAAAGAATTGTTTCAACCTTTAATCCAATCAGTTATATCTCTGCTTTAAAAGCGATAGCCAAAGAAAAGCCACAAATTTTTATAGTAAATTACTGGATGACTTTCATGTCGCCCATGTTTGTTTTTTGGTCGAAAAGGCTACCTAAAGGCACACTCCGAGTGGCAATTATTCATAATTTCATTCCGCATGAAAGTCGATTTTTCGACCGGATCTTTAATAAGTGGTTGGTCAATAATTACGATCTTTTTATTGCCCTTTCATCACAAGTAGCACAAGACATTAAAAATGTAAAACCTAATGCGCATGTCATTCATTTGCCTCATCCAACATATGACCATTTTGAGGATGCTATTGATCAAATTAAAGCAAGAAAAAAGTTATCGGTAGCCAAGGATAAAAAAACACTTTTGTTTTTTGGAATCATCCGAGATTATAAAGGCTTAGATATCCTAATTCGAGCTTTTTCGAGGCTACCCTCAGATTTTCAGTTAATTATAGCGGGAGAGATTTATGGAAGTGGGGAAGAATATCAATTGCTAATTCATCAATCAACCAATCAAAACATATTTCTTTTCAATGAGTTTATCTCTGATGAAGAGGTTCATATTTTCTTTTCAGCTAGTGACTTGTGTGTACTTCCTTATAGGTCGGGAACGCAAAGTGGAGTAAAGGCCGTTGCTGATAAAATGTTTGTGCCAACATTGATATCAAATGTTGGAGGAATTGCCGAAAAAATATGTGACAAGCACGATGGATTTATTATTCAGGATATTTCACCTGAAAATCTCAGCACTAAAATCGAAGAAATATTTAAAGATTCAACCTTGAAGAGTGTCCGTGATAATTTGAAAATGAAGGAAATGAATCAAGAACTTTCATGGAGGAGTTTTGCCAAATCGTTAAACGAAAAAATCCGCGAAAATTCTAGCGCCTAGTTTCGCTTTTGCTGTCTCAATTTAATTCAATTTTATTTGGCTTTGAAGGAAGGAAATTCTATATTTGCACCCTTGAATTTTAACATAAGAAAAAGACTATGAAGTTGAAAGGATTTTTTTGGGCGTTGACGATAACATTGGTTGCTGTTTGTATATATCAACTTTCATTTACTTGGGTTGCAGTAAATATTGAAAATGACGCGGCTAAAGAGGCAGAAGTTAAGGCCAAAGAATTACAAAAAAAGGCAAAACAAACGGGCGATAGTGCCTTGTTGCCAAATGGGACCTATGTGCATTTTAATAAACCAGATGGGATGGATATTGCACAGGCCGCTTTTGTGAATGAAATACTAAAAAACAAGGCGAAAGAAAAGGTTTTTCTCGGAACCGAGTTTGCGGCAGTCAAAAGAAGGGCGCTAGCTTTTGGATTAGATTTAGTTGGAGGTATGAGTGTGACAATGGAAGTGTCAGTTCCCGAATTAATCAAGTCTAATGTTGGAAATCAACGCAACATAGATTTTATTAAATCATATGACCAAGCCTATAGTCGATTTAAAGACGGTGAGGAGAATTTTTTGACGATTTTTGTCGATGAGTATAAGAAAGTGAGTAATGGAAAGCCGTTAAACAAGCTTTTTGCTGGGTCTAAATTTAAAGGAAAAAGCGATGAAGAAATAGTAGCTTATTTTCAAGACGTGATAGATAATTCTATCGACCGCGTTGAAATGGTTTTAGAGAAACGTATCAATCAATTTGGGGTGGCACAACCAAACATTCAAAAAGATGCACAGAATAACCGAATATACATAGAGTTACCAGGTGTTCAGGACGAAGCTACGGTAGCCGAAAAATTAAAATCCACTGCAAATCTTGAGTTTTATGCGTTATATGCTAAGCCTGATCTGGGCAAGCAGTTTGAGGAAGCAGATCGCGTTTCTCGCATGAAAGAGAAATCATTGGCTGAGCTTGAAACAGAAGACACGTTAAATCTAGATAAAACGAAAGGAACTGGAAAAGGGTTATTCGACTATTTGAAAATCGAAAACATGGGTGGTCCAATAGGTTATGTAGCCCAAAAGGATAAGTATGCCGTTGAAACACTCTTGAAAAGAAATGATGTTGCGAGGTCTTTTTCTTCAGACTTAAAATTGATGTGGTCAGCAAAGCCAGAGAAAATTGGCGATACCGGAAAAGAAGGTTTCTTCTTATATGCTGTCGAAGTTCCTAAGGATAGAGAAGCAGAGGTAAGCGGTAAGGACGTAGATAAAGCATCTCAAGGATACGACCCACAAACAGGTAAAATTACGGTTGACCTCGAAATGACTGATGAAGGTGCAGTAAATTGGTCAAAAATGACTAAAAAGAATATTGGGAAACCTGTGGCAATTACCATGGATAATGTGGTCTATAGTGCACCGGTTGTTAACGAAGTATTAAGTAAAAAATCTCAAATATCTGGAAATTTTTCCTTTGAAGAGGCAAAAGATTTATCAGGATTATTGAATGGTGGTTCACTTCCTGTACCATGTATTATTGTAGAAAAAACGAAAGTGGGACCAACAATTGGTGAAGAAAATACAAGAGCTGGGTTAATATCTTTTGGTGTTGCATTACTTGTCGTTTTCGCATACATGTACTTTTATTATGGTAAGGCAGGATTGGTTGCGGATATTGCTCTTTTTGCTAACATGCTCTTTATTTTCGGTGCATTGGCCTCATTCGGCGCTGTTTTAACACTTGCGGGTATAGCGGGTATTGTTCTAACTATTGGTATGGCGGTAGACGCGAATGTGTTAATTTATGAACGTATTCGTGAAGAGCTTGCTAATGGAAAAGACCAAGAATCGGCAATTGAAACTGGATTTAGTAAAGCCCTATCCTCGATTATCGACGCGAATGTTACAACCTTATTAACGGCAATAGTTTTAAAGATTTTTGGTTCCGGACCAATTGAATCATTTGCCACTACCCTTATAATTGGGATCTTTTCATCTGTTTTCTCGGCTGTGGTTATTTCCCGATTAATCTTTATTTGGATGATGGGTAGGAAACAAACCATTTCCTTTTCTACTAAAATTACTGAAAAGGCTTTCAGAAACATTAATATTAATTTCATAGACAAAAGAAAATTAGCTTACATTTTTTCTGGCTTACTCGTTTTGGGTTCTATAGCATTAGTAATGACCAAAGGGATCAATCAATCTGTTGAATTCTCCGGTGGTAGAACTGTACCCGTGACATTTGAAAAATCGGCAGCGAATGAAATTGAGTCGATTAAGGAAAATTTAGCTACAACAATGCCTGGTGCATCAATTGAAGTGAAGACCAAATCTTCAAATAATGTTGTGGAGATAACAACCAATTATTTATTGTCAGATCCTGAAGGTGAAGCAAAAGTAAATAAAGCATTGGCAGATGGGTTAGCACTTTCAAAAGGAGAACTTGGAAATGCTACAATTGACTATGAAAATGACCGCTACGTATCTTCGAATGTCGCAGATCAGATTAAGAGTAGTGCTGTTATTTCGATGTCGATTTCATTAGCTATAATCTTCTTATATATTTTCATTCGTTTTGGAACTTGGCAATATTCGTTAAGCGCAATCATTGCGTTGTTTCATGACGTTATGATAGTATTGGGTATATTTTCCCTATTTAATGGAATTTTACCGTTTAACATGGACATGGATCAAGCACTAGTTGCAGCACTTTTAACGGTTGTTGGATATTCAATTAACGATACAGTTGTAGTATTCGATAGAATCCGTGAAGATTTGTCCTGGAAAAAAGATGCTGATTTCAAAGTAGAAATCAATGGAGCCTTGAATTCTACATTGTCAAGAACGTTAAATACCTCATTCACTACGATTTTGGTTCTAATCATTATATTCTTGTTTGGAGGTACTGCAATAAAAGGATTCATATTTGCTTTACTTGTGGGAATTATTGTTGGTACGTATTCTTCTTTACTAATTGCTACACCTTTGTTGATTGATTTCACAAAGAAGATTTCTGTTAAGAAGTAGGCAAATGAAAATAAGATGAAAAAGAGGTGCATGCACCTCTTTTTTTCTCTAGAAATAAATTATAGCTTCAAAACTGATAGGTGAGTAGTTTTAAGTGCTAATATTTCCAAGTCACCTTGTTAAGCTTTATCCAATCATTTGCTCCCTTATACTCGTTTTAATTGAAAAAATAGTTAGTGCTTTCTCATCGAGAGCAGTAGCCTAATTACTTTTTGACAGATTATTCTGTCAACGAAAATTCATAGAATTAAAAAGGCTGCAATTTGCAGCCTTTTTAATTATTTCTAGTTGAAGGAATTATTCTTTTACAAACTGTTTGATTTGTGCAGAATTCTGCTGATAAACTCCTAAGTAATAGGACCCAGCGGCCAATTTCCTACTCATTTCAATCGTTTGTTTAATTTCTCCATTAATTGGTTTAAGATTAAACTCAGAAACAACTTGGCCACTTATATTAAATAATTTGCAGCTTACAATTTCATTTGACAAGCCAGAAATATGTAATTCAAAAATTCCTTTGTTCGGATTTGGATACAAATTGGTAATATCAAATGAATCCAACTGTTCATTTCCTGCTAGTTCGTCAACGACTAGTTGAATAGTATCAATACATCCATTGTTGTCTTTCACATAGCAAGTGTATGTCCCTGGTGTTAGATTCGAAAATAAAGAACCTGAATAGTAATTTGTCCCGTTTATACTGTAAGCGTAAGGGGTTAATCCGCCGGTGGCAGACATCGTAATAGAGCCAACATTTGTTCCTGCCGGTGCTCCAACGGATACCGCAGCTGCTACCAACGGAGCAGGCTCAGTAATTGACGTTGTGAACGTTTGAAGGCATCCGTTCGCATCTTTTACCGAAACAGTATAGCTGCCCGCATTAAGGCTGCTTACTATATTTTGCGGATAAAAATTGGTGCCATCGATGCTGTATTGATAAGGACTCGTTCCTCCAGAAGCATTGGATGTTATTTGACCATTAGCACTTCCGTTACAAGAAATCATTGTTGGAACAGCACTTAAAACTAATTGTGCAGGTTGAGAAATGATAAGAGAATTTTGACCTATACAGCCATTAGCATCTTTCACATAAATCACATACGTTCCCGCACCGAGGTTTGAAAATTGATTTGAAGTTTGATAGGTCTGTCCATCAATAGAATAGGTATAGTTCGCTTGACCTCCTGATCCTGTTATTGAAATTGCGGCATTCTGTTGCCCGAAACAACTTATTGTGCTTATTTCTGTTGTAGCGGCAACAACGGTTGAAGGCGTACTTAACGAAAATGTTCCTGTTACTGAACATCCGGTGTTATCTGTTATGGTATACGTGTAATTTCCAGGTGCTAAATTATTAAATGTTGAAGAGCCTTGGTTCGCACCATTGTTTAAAGAATATTGATAAGGTGCGGAACCACCTAAAGCACTCAATGTAACTGAACCTATATTTCCAGAACAAGTTGGTTGGGTGTTTATGACAGAATTCGCTGAAATGCTACCGGAACCACCAACGGTAAGTGTAATAGTTTTTGAATCATTGCAGGTGTTTTCATCGGGCGAAATACTATTCACAGTAGTGGTATTTACTGTAATTAAATTCGCTCCCGTAACTAAACCGGTAATAGTAACAAAAACAGTATCGGTTGATCCAACAGCATTCAACTGATTTGATGTGTAGTTAACATTTGTAAGGTTACCAGATCCAACTTGCCAATTGATTATTCCGTTGGTAATAGCCGTTGTTCCACGGTTTTCAATAATTACACCGATTTGAGTGGATGAACCACAAATCCCTCCAGGTGAAACTTGAAATATGCCTGAAATCGTTGCATCTACCGCATCAGGATTCATTCGAACGGCTATATTTCTTGTTTTTGTTCCACTCGAAGAGTAAACCCCTGTGTAGTAGAAGGTTTCGCCATTAAAATCATCAATGCACATGTGGTGATAATCTCCCCAGCGTGTATCTCCAGTTTTGGCAGTAGTTCCAGCAATTAATGTTGTCTCAGTCATTGTCATGGTGTTCAATGGATCGCAAGGCTTTCTACCGGTCATTTTAATTGATGGAAAATCTCCGGCTGTATTTGAAGATGTTGAATAGGCCATGATAATATTTCCCCATTTATCGATATTGATAGCTGGCATCCATCGACTAGTTCCAGTCCCTGGAGCATAAGTACCTTCTTGATATTTAATCCAAGTAGCAGTTGTGACACCTGGGTTTCGTCTTAATTCTATCCAACGAACTCCTGATCTATCAGCTCCATCAACATCAGTTGATAAACAAAGAACCATGGCTTGATGCGTGTCAAAAACTCTCATTGGAGCTTTATACATAACAGTTTCTCGAAGCGGATCTAAAGTATTGGTTGTTCCAGGCTGTTTAATACAAGCAAAACTTGTTAAACCGCATAATTTAGAGTCAATTTCAGCAATTGAAATGTCTTGTATTTTAGCTACGGTAGCTGTATTATTGGTCCAGTTTATGGTCATTTCCCATAATTCAATCCAGTCATTGGTGCCACTATCAGGCGTTCCATTGGAATGCGATTCGTCGTCTCTATGCCTAACAAAAAGTGGCTTCATTCCTGTTGGTGCAGGATTATCACCTTCTAGATCTACTGGAGTAATGGATTGAAAACCAAAGCCATTGAGTGAGTATGTTATGGCTATTTTAATAAAGGGTGAAGTACCTCCTGTTAATAAATTGGATAATTTCATAGCGTAGGTAGTGGGAGGTCCACCTTCGTTTGTAGTGACTAAAAAAGCATCTGACGATTGACAAAAGCTCCATTTCGGATAATCAGGAAATTGATTACAAGTAAAGGTATAGGTCCAATAGGCTCCTTGAGGATTGCTAGTTTGAGAAACGTGCACAATGAGTTTATTTCCTGAAGAAGAGAATTCAGTAAGAAACCATTTTCTAGCAGGTTTGTAATATAACACTATCGGATCACCGAGACCTGCCTGACCTCCTAGAGTTTGCATAACATAAGATGTATTACCCACAGTTGCACCTGTGTTTTTATTCATAATACGATATACAGCACCACCTCCTGAATTCGTTGCTTGAATATAATACAAACTATCAGCCTCACCAGATGGGTCTGGAGGCGACATGTTTGAACCTAATCCTTGCACATCCCATAATTTGGTGGCAGATGCTATTTTTTCAGCCGATTCATGCTGCTGCCAAACCCAATCCGGAAGATGGGTATTTGAATTATCTACCTCAATTAATTCTCGGCCTTTGAAGTTTGGTTTAATCACTTGATTTTTTGGCTGTACCAAGTGATTCTGCGCAGGAATCATGTAACTAATTGTTGGACTAACAGTCCCCATAAATTCTGACTGTTGAGCACGGTAGGAATTGACACAGGCTATTACACCTAGTGTTGAGAATAAGAGTTTTTTCATAGTTTTGTTTTAGCGAAGTGAAGTTAAAAAAAAACACACGTTTTTTCGATCATTTTTCTCATAAATACAATTAAATGATTTATAAAGTTTTTCTTGCACCAACAAAAAACATACATCCTTCACCCTTTCGTAATGAAACTGTTTCATTTCCTGAATTTATTACTGAAGCAGAGGGTATTGTCGAAACACTAAGAAAAAAGAAACTTGAAGAACTCGTGGAAATCATGGGTATTTCAACAGAAATTGCAACGATTAATCATGATCGTTTTATAAAATGGAAGAAAAGTAAGGGAGAAAAAGAAGCATATCACGCCATAAGTATGTATGCTGGTGAAGCATTTAAAGCTTTTGATTTTAAAAGTTTACCATTGAGCGCGCACCAAAAATTACAGAATAATTTATTTATTTTATCAGGATTGTATGGTATATTAAAACCTTTTGATTTGGTTTATCCCTATCGTCTCGAGATTGGATTAGGAATTTCATCTTCGAACGAATATCACAATTTCTATGCCTATTGGAAGACAAAAGTTTTTCAATATTTAGATGCTAACCTTTCAGAAAAAGATGTTTTGGTTAACCTTTCCTCCCAGGAATATTCGAAAGTTATTAATTTCAATGATCTTAGAAGACGCGTAATTGTTCCATCATTTTTGGAAATAAAAAAAGGGAAACCGCAAGTTGTCTCTTTTTTTTCAAAAAATGCTCGAGGGAAAATGGCACGATTTATCATTGATAATGCCATTCAAAATGACAATGATTTAAAATCTTTCTCTGATGGTGGTTATTCCTACGATCCAAATATGTCGACTACTTCGGACTGGGTTTTCATTCGTTGATGAAGAAATCTTCACTTTTATCGAGTATTTCCCATGTGTGATCGGCAAGTAATTTGACCGTCGCTATGAATTGTAAATGTTGCCCAGATTTTCCCCATTGCGTCGGTCCAACCATAGAGAGAAGGTGTTTCCCTTCCGCTCGACAATATAAGTGATAGGTATGATTAATAAATGGTTCAAAGCGAATTTCCGCCTTGTAGATAAATTCAGAGATTTGTTTTCTTTCCTGTAGTCTTTTGGCTTGATCAGCAAGTAATTGCATTTGCTCATAAATTTGACCAAGTTGCATATCCGTTTGATGTTCCATTGCATTCAATGCACGACTCTTCAATTTACCTTGATCTTCAGGTTTTATTAATGCACTTCCAGCATGATGGCCATAAGTAAGAGTATGTGGGTTTAGAGTTATTTTGTCCGCATCAATGGGATTGACAAACTCTTTGTTTTCTTCATCTATTTGGTTCATTCAAACTTGATTTGCTAGTAAATACCCCACTTCCGCACCAATGGCTACACCCATCCCTCCCATCCTAACACCACAATATAGGTTATTGTTCACTTTTTTTATAATTGGCTTTTTGTCATTTCCAATTCCCATGATACCTGACCAATAATAATCAACCTCAACTTCAGTTTCGGGAAGTATATTATTTTTAAGTAAATTCTTTAAAAAATCTTGAATCTTGGGCGTATTATCGAACGATGTGGTATTTTCCGTTTCTCGAGTTAAATTTCTTCCTCCTCCCAACAAAATTCTGTTGTCTACATTCCGAAAATAGGTATATCCTTTGTCTATGTGAAATGTTCCATTAACGGATAGTTTACTAATTGGTTTGGTAACAAGAACCTGAGCTCTAGCAGGCTCAATATCTTCATTTTGGATAAATTGCTTAGCGAAACCATTGGTGCAAATCATGACCTTGTTGGCCTTTAGTTCACCACTGTTAGTTTCAATATGTACATTTCTTTCATTGGCAACAAGTTGATTAACTTCTATACCAAAAATAACACGAATATCGAAGGAAATAACTTTCTTGAACAATTCTTGGATAAGAAGATCCGTGTGAATACTTCCTTCGAGTCTATTTTTATAGGCCGTCGAAAAACCCTTGAATCCAAATCTTTTCAAACTTGTTGGATCTTCGCTATAAACGTTAGCTTCTCCTAATAATAGGTGAGTTTTTTCATTTAGATAGGTTAAAAAGCCTTTATCAAGAATATTATTGTTATTTTGAATCAAATCCCATGAACCACAAGGTGAGTATTTTATTCGTTTTTCATCAACTATTGAAAAAAGTCTTTTTAATCCATGGTATCTTAAGGAAAACGTTTCCCAAACTTTGTCTTCAGGCACATTGTCCAAGTCGTCTTTTAATTCCGAAGGACTTCCAAAGCAAGCAAAACCGGCGTTTTTGGTACTTGCGCCTGTTGGCAGATAACCTCTTTCCAAAATTAAAATTTTGGCATCCTTAAATCGCTCACGAAGGTAAATTGCCGTTGATAAACCTACAATTCCGGAACCAATAATGAGGAAATCAATCTCCTCAAAATATAACTTTTTCTCCCAATAGCTTAGTTGATCTATCCGTAGCATTTTTTTAACTCGTCTTTTTTAGCGAAATTCGTAACAAAATTAGTGTATTTCACTATAATAGATTAAACGAATTTAAAATGAGGTACTTACTTCTATTCTTTATTATTTTTTCATTTAGCTCGTACTTTTCGCAAGAGTCAGTAACTATCTCTGTACAAGGATACATTAAAAACTATACATCCAAAGAGAATATTTTTGGTTCAACAATTTACATTGTCCAAAATGGGAAAACAATAGCAAAGGCTGTTTCAGAATCCAATGGTGTATACGTTGCCACTGGAAAAATAAAAACAACATTTCCTTTTGAAATAATTACCTCAAAGCCAGGGTATTCCTCGAAAAAAGTTCTAGTGGATTTAAAAACCCTCAAACTGAAAAATGCAAACTCCACCACACTTCAATTGGTTGAAGAATTAACATTTGAATTATACGAAAATCGGCCAAATGTAGATTTATCATTTACGAAAAATGATTATGCTGAAAAGTTTAATTGGGATCAAGATAAATTTGTTGCAGTACCCGAGGGAATGCAAAGTAAAATGAATAGTCAAGTTGAATTAGCTTACGAAAGGGCAAAAAATAGTAATACAAAATTAAATGCTGCAGATAGCACCAAACAAGCGCAAAATGATGCTGTTATTGAAGGACAAATCAAAACTACTCTAGCTCAAGCGGATCAATATGCCAAATCAAATAAATATGCAGATGCTATAGCAGAGTACGCTAAAGTAGAGTCTCTTGTGGCAAAAGCATACGACCAAAAGAAGTTTGGCAATTATGTTGCAACGGCAAGTGCAGGAGCGCAATCAGCGAAATCCAAAAAAGATGCGGAAGATTTGGCATTTAATGGGCAACTTCAAATTGCCAAGGATAAAATCGCTTTAGGTCGACCGGGATTAACTATAGCGAATAATGCCTTGAATTCTGTGCCTATGAAGAGTAGAGCCACAGATCCTGAAGTAATTGCATTGAAAGATAAAATTTCAAAATTGCAGCAATATTATAAAGACATGGATGCCGCTTATAAGATTGTGAAATCGAAAAAAAATAACGCAGGTGCTTTATCTGCATTACAAAATGTTTTTTCCACTGCAACAGCGAATAGCAACTTTACTCTTTCTTCAGAAATTACGCAACTAAAAAAATCCGTCGATTCACTTGATAAAATTTTAAATCCCACTAATAACCAAACTGTTGTGAATAATACTACAACTCAGCAGGTAAATAAATTAAGTACTCCTGGACAAAAATCTACTGGTAATGCCAAGGATGCTTTCAATAAGTTAGATGTTACGACTAAAACTACCGCTGCCTCCAAACAAGAACAAATGGAGAATGCAGTTAATGAAGTCAGTTATGAAAATTCAATGAATAAAAAATTGAATGAGGCACGTGCAAGTGATGATGTGAAAGAGGTCAACAAATGGAAAGATGACAAGGATCAATTAATTTTGAAGGAAGACACCCTTGCAGAGTTAAGACAATATCAAATGGAAGACGCTCGGCAAAAAAATGAATACGAAAAATACAAATTAGACTCTTTAAGTTTGGAAAAAACTTATGTACAAGCCAATCAATTGCAGCAATTGCAAATTGATAAAGAGGTTCACGATAAAAAAGAAAAAGAAAATCTTGCATTAGTTCACCAAAGGCAAAAAGAAATGGTTGATCAGCACATAGATCAAACGCAAATGCAACGTGAAGAGGATATCATAAAGCAACGTTTGCGTCAATCAGATATGGAAACGGCAAAAAATGATGTGGAAACGGCGTTGTATTTGAGTAACACTGAAAATAGAAAAAAAGAGGAGCAGCGTATGTACGATCAGCAAAATATTGCAGCTGATAAACCTGTTCTCAGAAATCAACCAAATTATTTAGCCGATTCACAAGGAAATATTTATGCAAATGATTCTACCTACGAAGAAGTATATGAGTTGAAAAATGAGCAGGGTTTTGTAGAGACTGTCATTATTAGAAGAATTGTAGTAGACCATTACGGATATGGTGTGGTATACGAACAAACAAAGAACGCACAAGGAAAATCCTCTTACACCAGAAATGGTTTTTCAATCACAGAATTTGAATGGCAAAATGAGTCAAAAGGCAAGTCTCCTTTTAAAAAGTAGCTGTTAAATAAGCGTTGTGCGTAACTATTTTAGTTAGCTGATTTCTTTTTTTTGAATGGTTGTATTTTCGTTCTAAATTAATTAGAAATGCACGTACATTTTATAGCCATTGGCGGAAGCGCCATGCACAATTTAGCTATTGCATTAAGTCGTAAAGGAGTAATAGTCACAGGTTCAGATGATGAAATTTTCGAACCTTCTAAATCTCGATTGGAAAAACAAGGAATACTTCCATCCCAACTAGGTTGGAATGCTGAATCTATTACATCTTCATTAGATGCAGTTATTTTAGGTATGCATGCGCGTGAGGATAATCCGGAACTTCTTAGAGCAAAGGAATTAGGGGTAAAGATTTTCTCCTATCCAGAGTATTTGTACGAACAAAGTAAGAATAAAATACGAATTGTCATTGGCGGTAGTCACGGAAAGACCACTATCACATCCATGTTGTTGCATGCAATTAATAAACTTCAAATAGACGTAGATTATATGGTGGGTGCTCAACTTGATGGTTACGATTGTATGGTGAAATTAAGCGATTCGGCAAATTATATGATTTTAGAGGGTGATGAATACCTCAGTTCGCCCATCGACAGAAGACCAAAGTTTCATCTATATAAACCAAATATTGCGATTATAAGCGGTATTGCCTGGGATCATATTAATGTATTTCCAACATTTGAAAATTATGTTTCTCAATTTGAAAAATTTTGTGAACTGATAGAACCTAACGGCAAACTAATTTTTAACCAAGAAGATGTCGAAGTCGCGAAGCTTGGAAATAAATACGCGTCAAAAATCCAAACTATTTCCTATCAAACTCCGGAATTTGAACCAAGTGAAAACGGAACAGTACTTCATTGGAATAATGAACGGTATTCATTGTTAGTTTTCGGCCCACATAATTTGCAAAACTTAATTGGGGCGATGCGTCTCGCAGAAACAATGGAGATTTCTACTCATGATTTTTTAAATGCGATGTCGGATTTTACTGGAGCAGGAAAACGGCTTCAAAAGGTTATGGAAAAGTCTTCCTTTACTATGTTTAAAGATTTTGCACATTCGCCTTCAAAATTGAAAGCAACAACAACGGCGGTTAAACACCAGTATCCAAAAAGAAAACTTATTGCATGCATGGAGTTACATACTTTTTCTTCCTTGAAAAAAGAGTTTTTACCGCATTACAAAGACGCTATGAATAAAGCGGATTTTGCCTTAGTTTATTTTAATCCGAAGGTCGTCGCACATAAGAAATTAGAAGCTATCAGCGAAAGTCATGTATTGGAAGGTTTTGGTGGAAATGTTGAGGTTGTTACTTCTACAGAGAAGGTATTTCAGTTTATTAAACAATTTGATTTAACGAATAGTGTGTTATTGATGATGTCTTCTGGTAATTTTGATGGAATTGATTACGACAAATTTGGAGAGGAATTATGCGCTACTGTATCGGCTTCATAACTTTTGTGCTCGTTTCTTGTCAGGTTACTAAACCTGATTTCCTAAGCCAGCCCAAAGAAATAATTCCATTATCGAGTTCCGAAAATAGTTATCTTGAGGTCGCGGTTGCTCTGTTTGATATGAGAAACGAGAAATGGTATTATTACAATGATGAGTTATTAAAAAACAGGTATTCGCCTGCATCTACATATAAAATTCCAAATTCTATTATAGGATTACAAACAAGAGCAGTGAAATCAATCGATGAAATTTGGAATTGGGACAGTATTGTTCGACAAAATGAGAATTGGAATAAAGATCATTCATTGAACATGGCGTTTAAAAACTCAACCGTTTGGTACTATCAGAAGCTAGCGAAGGAAATTGGCAAAAAGCGGATGACGAATTATTTGAAGAAATTCGATTACGGCAATCAGCAAATAGGGGATAGCATTCATCAATTTTGGCTAAATGGCAATTTAC
>JBIJBD010000015.1:0-22683 GCA_044345395.1 Crocinitomicaceae bacterium
TGAAGTCAAAAAAATTAGGTATTCGTGAGGAAATATACGATCAGTTGAAAAAAATAATGTTTGTAGAGACTATCGGAGGAGCGAGTATTTATGCCAAGACAGGTTGGGGTTTTGATGGCAAAAAAGACATAGGTTGGTACGTTGGGTATGTAGAGAAAAACAACAATACGTACCTTTTTTCTACACTACTTTTAAGTGATAATTTCGAAAAAGTTGAAAATTTTGGATTGAAAAGAATTGAAATAACCAAGAATGCATTTCAATTGGCGCGAATTATTCCCTAATTCCTAAAGACAATTCGTCTATAAATTAATGAAATGACAAGAGAATTTAAAGCACTAAAAATAGTGAGTCCTAAAAGCGTAATGACCATTGTAAATTTTGCACTATACATCATTTCTGTATTATTCATCATAAGTGTTTTTATTTCCTTGTCCGATTTATTCGAAAGGTCGTCGTTTGCGTTCTTTAATTCTTTTATGTTATCAGGATCATTCAATTGATGTTCCATATAGTCCAATTTGCTTTGTGTGTAGTCAGGGAATATATTCTGGTAATAAAAAAAGAGAAATACACCAACCACAATGGTATACGGCAAACCAGCTGACATGCCATTCTTAACATCATTTAAGAAGTTATTATCTGTCTCGTATCGCTTTACTTGAAATAACGCGTAAGAAATGGCTGCCGTAATAAAAAACATATTGATAAACACAAAAGGTTTTATATCATACAATGACCACTGTAACGGCAAACATATTAATTTAATTACTATGAATAATAATGCTGCAAATAAGCCAGTTTTAACAGGTAGCTTCATTTTAGCTATTCATTGAAACCAAAAATTCTTCATTTGAAAGGGTATTCTCCATGTGAGATTTTAGAAACTCCATGGCTTCAACAGGATTCATATCGGCTATGAATTTTCTAATTAACCAAATTCTTTGAAGCACATCTTTTCCAACCAACAAGTCTTCTCTTCTGGTGCCTGATGCCGTGATGTCAATTGCGGGATATATTCTTCGGTTAGAGATTTTCCTATCTAATTGAAGTTCCATATTTCCAGTACCTTTGAATTCCTCAAAAATCACTTCATCCATTTTAGAACCGGTTTCAGTCAATGCTGTTGCCAAAATAGACAATGAACCACCATTTTCGATTTTTCGAGCAGAACCAAAGAAGCGTTTTGGTTTGTGTAAGGCATTCGCGTCAACTCCACCTGATAAAACCTTTCCTGAAGCTGGCGAAACAGTATTATATGCTCTTGCTAGACGAGTAATGGAATCCAATAAAATACAAACATCATGTCCACATTCTACCATTCTCTTTGCTTTTTCCAATACCATATTTGCTACTTTAACATGACGTTCAGCAGGTTCGTCAAACGTTGAAGCAATAACTTCAGCTTTAACACTTCTGGCCATGTCGGTTACCTCTTCTGGACGTTCATCAATTAATAATACAATCAAATATGTTTCAGGATGATTGGCTGCAATTGCGTTTGCTACATCTTTTAGCAACATTGTTTTACCTGTTTTTGGCTGTGCAACTATCATTCCCCTTTGACCTTTTCCAATTGGCGCAAATAAATCCATTACACGAGTGGAAAGGGTTTCTTGTTTGTGACCTGTCAATTTAAATTTTTCGTCAGGAAATAGTGGTGTTAAGTATTGAAATGGCACTCGGTCACGAATATAAGAAGGGTCTCTACCATTTATAGACTCAACTTTTACCAGCGGAAAGTACTTTTCTCCTTCTTTAGGTGGTCTAATGGTTCCTTTTACGGTGTCTCCAGTTTTCAATCCAAATAACTTAATTTGATTTTGAGAAACATAAATATCATCAGGAGAGGGTAAATAATTATAGTCAGAAGACCTTAAAAAACCATATCCATCTTGTATAACCTCTAATACTCCTTCTGCAGAGACAATTCCAACGAGATCGTAGTTTTCTTCTATTTTTTCACTAGATGCTGAGTCTTCCCTTCTTGTTGGTCGTTGGTGTTGGTGTTTATTTCTCGGTTGGTCAACTTCAGCAAGCATGTTATCAATTGGTTCTTGTTCATCCAGAATTTTTGCTGTATTTTCAATTTCTTCAACTGCAATATGCTCGTTGCTCACAATGTCTACAGTAGCCTCATCTACTACTCGGGTGTCTTCGAAAAGTATTTGTTGGTTTTCTGATACGTTATTTCCAGATTCATTCACTTTCATCGGTTTTCTCGGACGTTTCGATTTATTCTCTGGAGAAAGTTTATTGACTCTTTCCTTAGGTTCCGTTTTCTCTTTTTTCGAATTATCTCCAATGATTAAGGTGATTAATTCTTCTTTTTTTAAGGTTTCGAAGTTTTCAATACCAAATGTTTGTGCAATAACTCTTAAATCTGCAAGTTTTTTTTCCTCTAAGGCTTTTCTGTCCATGTAAAATTTTGATTTTTTGTAAAAAGTTGGGGGGAATCAAGATGTGAAATGCGAATATCTCGTCGCAATGTTAAGCAAAAGATTTCAATTGACAAATCAAATTGGTAAAATTCTATGTTTTTCTTTTTTTCTTTTTTGCAGCCGGAAACAATATGTTGTTTAAAATCAATCGATAACCTGGTGAATTGGGATGTAAGTTAAGATCAGTGATTGGATCTCCAACAAAATGTTGGTAATCTTCCGGGTCATGACCTCCGTAAAAGGTCCAAGTTCCTTGTCCAAGCTCACCATGAATATAGCGTGCGGTTCCGGCAGCTTTATTTTCTCCTAAAATTAATACATTTGGCTTTATAAATTCTTTTCTGAAATCTGTTGTTTGTCCCATGAACCCTTGTACTACGTCTGTATGGCATTGGGTCAGCATCGTCGGAACTACATCCCATTTGGCAGAAAAATCGAAAAGTGTAAATTGATCGACAGCTTCAGTGATTACTCGTGAATTTCGTAAATCGGTTGCATCGATATCCGAATATTCATAGGTCATCGGGTCTTTAATAATATGAAAATCCTTAAACGCAAACGTTTGATTAAAATCAAGTTTCTGTTGTGCTTTAGGATCTGAGGGATCACCGTCGAAAACTGATTCACAAATGTCGACTCCTTGTGCTGCTAAAGCTATGTCGTAACTATCGGTTCCACTGCACATAGTAAATAAAAACCCACCTCCGAGGACGAAATTTTTAAGTCCTTGGGCGACAGCTAATTTCATTTGCGAAACTTTTGTAAAGCCTAACATTTTTGCATCTTTTTCCGCGACTTCTATTTGTTCTTGATACCACGCTTGATAACGTGCAGAGGAATAGAATTTGCCGTACTGACCTGTAAAATCCTCGTGATGTAAATGAAGCCAATCGTATTTGGGTAATACGCCCATAACTATTGCTGAGTCATAAATTTTGTCATATTTTATTTCGGCATATTCTAAAACTAGGGTAACAGCATCGTCCCATGGCTGTTTATTTGGTGGCGTGTAGACCGCAATTTTTGGTGCTTTCTCCAATTGAACGACCTCCATATTTATCTCTGGATCCGAAATTTGATTTTTGATGGCATTCACTTGACCATCCGTCAGAACTTCATAACTAACGTTTCGAATGATTAGTTCTTCTTCGATCGCACGAATATTGGGCATCAAAAAGGATCCGCCGCGATAATTTAGTAACCATTCAATAATCAATTGATTTTCAAGGGTCCAATAGGCAATACCGTAAGCTTTAAGGTGATTTTTTTGTTGTTGATCCATTGGAACAAGTATTTGCGTGCTTTTCGCTTCTTCAACAAAAAAAATCAATAAAAAAAGTATTAAGGAAAACTTCATGATGTTAAAAAGGAGTTTCTTCAGCGCTGAATGTATCAAAATCTTGGCCAGAATTCTCGGGTACATTCATTTTACTTTTTACAGTATAGGTAATCGGTTCATTATCAAAACCGCTATTTACTTTTAAAGGAGCAGCTAAATCCATTTCGGGCACTTCGTTTAAATTTTCAAATCGCGCATATTCTGGCACAAATCGAAGCCTTACTCTGTCTAGTGCTCCGTTCCTGTGTTTCGCAATGATGATTTCACCAATTCCTTGGTTTGCATTTCCGTCATCATCTTTAATAATTCCGTAGTATTCTGGTCGATATATGAATGAAACAATATCTGCATCTTGCTCAATTGCACCTGACTCCCTTAAATCAGATAACTGCGGCCTTTTATCACCTCCTCGTTGTTCCACAGATCTACTGAGCTGAGCAAGAGCAATAATTGGCACATTTAATTCTTTTGCAATTTCTTTAATTGATCTTGAAATGGTAGAAATTTCTTGTTCTCGGTTACCGCCACCTTTACCATCTTTTGCTGACATAAGTTGTAAGTAATCGATAATAATTAGTTCAATATTATGTTGTGCCTTTAGTCTTCGACATTTAGCACGAAAATCGAAAACACTGATCCCAGGGGTATCATCAATAAAAATCGGAGCCGTGGCAAGCTTACTTATTCGTGAATGGAGTTGTTGGAATTCATAGTCTTTTAAATCCCCCTTTCTTAATTTTTCTGCACTTAATCGTGATTCACTGGCAATTAATCTTTTGACCAATTGAACAGATGACATTTCGAGAGAAAATACGGCAACTCCCATCCCATAATCAACAGCGGTATTTCTGGCCATTGAAAGAACAAATGCTGTTTTTCCCATTCCAGGCCTTGCCGCCAAGACCACCATATCAGAACGTTGCCACCCTGATGTAATTTTATCTAATTCAAAAAAACCGGTTGGTACACCCGAAATACCATCACTGTTTTGGGAGGCTTTTTCAATCTCTTGAATGGCTTCTCGTACAACGTTTTGCATGGAGGCAACTTGTTTGCTCATGTTGTTTTCGGCGATTTGAAACAGACCAGACTCCGCGCTATTTAACAAATCAAAAACATCTTGGGTGTCATCGTAGGCGTCACGAATAATTTCGCTGCTTACACGGATAAGTTCTCTTTTAATATATTTTTCAGCGATTATTCTTGCATGAAATTGTATGTGCGCAGATGATGCAACACGGTTTGTTAGCGAGGAGATATAGGCTGCACCACCTGCCGCCTCCAGTTCACCATTTTTTTGAAGTTTTGCGGTTACAGTCACCAAATCAATGGGGCTTGTTGCAGCAAATAATTCGCGTATCGCCTTATAAATATATTGGTGTTTTGGGTCGTAAAAACTATTGTGATGCAAAACGTCTATAGTATCGTTAACGGCATTTTTTTCTAACATCATTGCGCCAAGAACAACTTGTTCAATATCAATTGCTTGTGGAGGGATTTTCCCAAGATCTCCGGTTAAAACAGATGGGGATTTAATTCTTGATATTGGTTTTCTGTTGTTGTCTTGATTATCCATAAAACAAATATACGGATTGCATTTTCCATAGAAAAAATTGTTACCTCTTTGTTTATAAAAAGATGTTAAATAGGCTTATGAATAAGTTGTTAGTATCTTACTAATCCTTTAATTCAAGTTGTGCCCTCTTGGTTCCTATTTGTGCCGTGATAAAATCAATATTTCGTTTAGGAGATCGGGCAGGGGAATGAGATCTTCCGTAAAATATAATCTGCAGATGTAACTTATTCCATGAAGCTTTTGGAAATATTTTTTTAGCATCTATTTCAGTTTGAGCGACATTTTTACCGTTGGTGATTCCCCAGCGTATAAGTAGCCGGTGAATATGAGTATCTACGGGAAATGCCGGAACGCCGAATGCTTGAGACATTACAACTGAAGCTGTTTTATGACCTACACCCGGTAGTTCTTCCAAGGCTTCAAAACTTTGTGGCACCTGACCATGGTATTTTTCGATTAAAATGGCTGATAACTGCCATATTGCTTGAGATTTTCGAGGGGATAAACCACAGGGTTTTATAATATCACGAATTTCTTCTACCTTGAGTTTTACCATTTCCTCGGGGTTATTGGCCTTTTTAAAAAGGCGTGGTGTAATCTGATTGACGCGTTCATCAGTGCATTGTGCGCTTAGTAATACAGCGATTAATAAAGTATAAGGATCTGAATGAATCAGCGGTACAGGAGTTTCTGGATATAATTCATCTAATGAATTCATGATAAATTTCGCTTTTTCTTTTTTTGTCATGGCGTGTCAAAAATAACCCAAGGTAAGGATGTGTATCAATCTATTTTCAGTCAGTAAAATGTATAAAATAAAGCTTCCTATTAAAAAAACAGTAGTATAGTGTCCCATGATGAAATAAGCATCATTTTTTTTGTAAAAAAGAAAAAATAAGGGAATAAATAGGATTGCTTGAATTAATAATTGTGCCCAATATAAATTAAAATGGACAGGAATATGGTATATTCTGAATTCTGATTCCACAAGAACCTCAACGGGATGGTGTAAAATCGCGGTAGTTTTTATTTTTATAAATGGATTGCGATTAAAATAGGCATTATTGAAATTATTTAACCACAATGTTCGTTTATTTTCGGTTTCAATAACACTCACAGGATGATTGTCCATACTTTTATAAAGAACCTCTGAATATTCACTTACTCGGTCATTTTCAATTTTTGAAGGAAGAAAAAAATCAAGCGTAAAAAGTAAATTTAGGGTACAGGCAACAATCACAATACTTAAAAAAAGTGATCGTTGCCAGCCTTTTCGAAGAGATAGGTACCAATTTTCCAGCTCAAGCGCTTGTTTTTTTTGTTTTTCTTGGTAGCGTCTCCATGCTTTTTGTCTATACGATGTCCATTCATCAACTTCTTCTTCTTCCTTTTCTTCGGTTATATTCTCCTTATCTTCAAATGAGACATTTTGCGCATTATTTACTTGTTTAACTTGTTGAAGTAAATACGTATATGCTTCTTGGATTTCTTGAAATTTCTCTACTGCCTTGGGTGATTTGTTTTTATCGGGGTGATGAATTTTAGCTAGTTTTTTATAAGCAGATTTAATCTCTTCTTCGCTTGCATCACGAGTAATTCCAAATAACTTATAAAAGCGCTCTCCACTCATTTTCTTTACTTGCTAATTTTGTATTAATGCGATCGATTTTTTCGTTTCTTAGGTAATGAAATCTCGGTATGCATTGATAAAGTTTCGGAATTTCATAGGGTGAAAGAAAAGAAAAATTGCTTTTTTTCAAGCGAACATCAATATTTCCAATGACAAGCATTACCACTTTTTCTCCTAAGAATTCGTCAGGTTGACCAAAAATAAGTGTTTGAAGTCCAAGGTTTTCAAGTATTTTATCTTCAATTGAAAAAGGATGAAGTTTAACACCCCCGGAGTTTATTGCAAAATCTTGACGGCCCTTCCAGTAAAAATTTCTTTCGTCAATTAATTCAATTTCATCAGTTGTTCGAATGGGATTTTGACTAAGCGCTGGATAATGTATGATTAATCTACCCTGTTGAGAGGTGAATGTTATACCTTCCATTCCAGAATAAGGCATGGTATGCTTAGTTATTTTACGCAGGGCGACATGTGAAAGTGTTTCAGTCATTCCAAACGATTGATAACATTGTATTTCCTTAGTTAATATCAGGTTGATTATTTTTTGTGATAGTGGTGCTCCGCCTAAAAGGAAAATTGTTTGTGTAGAAATATGTAGGTTTTGTGTAAGTAAATGTTGTAGTTGTATAGGAACCAAGGCGACGAAGTCAATACTTCTTTGAGGTGGCAATTGAATTTCTTTTTTTACCGGTCCACAAATGAGTCGAGCACCGGAAATTATAGCTCTAACAATCATCATTTTTGCTGCGACTGTCTGCACGTCTAAACACAAATAAAATGTCTGATTTTCATGTAATTGAAAATAGGCTATTGTGTTTTTTGCAGATACAATTAACTGGTCCTTGGTAAAAATAATTTTTTTTGGTTTTCCTGTAGATCCTGATGTTTGAAATAAAAATGGAAGATTTACTGAATGAAATTCAGAAATAAAATTCATAATTTCCGTCTCTTGGGATCCAGGTAAAAATTCAAAGTTCTCTGGCATCTCAATAATCTATATCTAGATTAAATAATGATTTAAGAACATGAAGGTTTGGATTTTTCCTTGCCATCGCTGCAAACTTATCTTTACCTGTGAGGTATTTAACCTCGTCATCAGGTTTATCACTTATTTGTAGTTTAATATCCAACGAGAAATTATTCACTTTTTTGCGCATAAAGGTGATGAAATCTCCAAGCAGCGGTTGAATGTAATCAACTTGGACTTGATTATCTACAACAATAGCATAAAGTTCGTCATTAAGAAATAAGGGATCTCTTTTGATCAATGCATGGTGAAAAGTTTCCATTCCGTTATCTTTGAGTTGATAAGCAAATTGCTTCCAATACATCTTAAATTGATCGAGGGAGATAAAATCTCGGGGTAAATCTTTTTCTGGAATAAGTTCTTCTTGTTTCTTATGTTCCTCAAGAACTTTTTTGATTGAAATGGGACTTTGTGTTGTATTTCCTGTTGGTGTTGTTAGTATGCGTTTTTCTGTTTTGGGCGCAGCAATCGATTGAACGTTAACAGAAGGTTCAATTTGTTTTTTTGTTACGGAGGTTTTTCTTAAGGTGTCGTTGGGTGAGGGTAATATTTCAATTGGATCCGTCAGAGATTTTTTTTTTCTTGCTCTTGTTTCAAGGAACAGAGCTGCATAAGCGTCACTTCGAGTAGAAGTCTGGGATTTTTAGAGGACTTATATTGGACATCTGCTTTACTCAACGCGTGCAATGCGCGCATAATTACTAAGCTTTCAACCGTTTTTGCTTGTTCCTCAAATTTGCGTTGAATTGATTCAGGAACTTCCAAAAGATTGCTCGTTCGAATATCTTTACAAATCAATAAATTTCTGTAATGGTCTGCTAATCCGATGACGAAATTGTGACCATCAAAGCCTTTTTCAATAATGTCGTGTAAGATTAAAAAGGACATTGGAATATCCTCTTTCTCTGCTGCTTCTACGATTTTAAAGTAATATTCGTAGTCTAAAATGTTGAGGTTTTCGGAAGTACTTTTGTAGGTTAAATTATTACCACTAAATGTAACCATCTGGTCGAAAATACTCAATGCATCACGCAATGCTCCATCAGCCTTCATGGCAATTAAGTGGAGCGCTTCCGGGTCGGCCGATACACTTTCTTTAGAAGCTATCGCGGCTAAATGTTCAGCAATATCTTGTACCTTAATTCGATTGAAATCAAAAATTTGACAACGAGATAAAATGGTGGGTATTATTTTGTGTTTTTCCGTTGTTGCTAAAATAAATAGAGCATGTCTTGGTGGTTCTTCTAAGGTTTTTAGAAATGCATTAAATGCACTGCTTGATAACATGTGAACCTCGTCAATAATATATATTTTATGACTTCCTAGTTGTGGAGCAACCCTTACCTGATCAATTAAATTTCTTATATCATCAACAGAATTGTTTGATGCA
This sequence comes from Crocinitomicaceae bacterium, assembly GCA_044345395.1. GTDB lineage: Bacteria > Bacteroidota > Bacteroidia > Flavobacteriales_D > Crocinitomicaceae > UBA952. The sequence continues at coordinate 9,404 of JBIJBD010000015.1, forward strand.
GCATCTAACTCATAAACATTAAGAGAAGCTCCAGTATTGAAAGATAGGCAAGAATCACATTGATCGCAGGCTTCAATATTCTCTGTCCTGTTGAAGCAATTAATTGTTTTAGCTAGGATTCTCGCTGTAGTTGTTTTTCCAACTCCGCGCGAACCACAGAATAAAAACGCTTGGGCCAAGTGATTGTTCTTAATGGCATTCTTTAGCGTTCCCGTTATGGTCTTTTGCCCAACAACCGTATCAAAAGTTTGAGGTCTATATTTACGCGCGGAAACTACGAATTCTGCCATATATCAAAGATAAGAATTTAGATCAAAGGAATCTTCAAACTTTTATCAACAAAGGGAGAATTATTTTTATTTTCGTGGTGAAATCTCAACAAGCGTTCCGTTTTTAGGTCCAAACAAGTCAATTGAAGCTGGTACGGAGAAACGAGTCTCTTCAGTTAAGGCACTTATATTATCTACATTTTCATATTTCACAGTTCGGAGTTCTATCTTTTCCTTCGAAATAAAAATCCAATTGAATTGATTAACTTTTCCTGCATCTCGGGTCCAAGATTTGCAATCGTCGGCTTCGCGAAGTGGCGCTCCCCAACAACCTTCTCCTGCATACACAATGCCTTTTTCATCATTTCGCTTAAATCCTTCGTCGGCATCCTTATCTTGCGAACTTACAATAGGCCATGTTATCTTGGTAGTATGAGAATCATTTTCTAAACAAAGCCGAACATTGCTATATCTTTCAAATAAAGGAACAAAATTTCTATATTGTGTTTGCATTTCTTTTTTGAATCCCACATGTGCGCGAATCGGTCGATGGTATTGCGGAAGCTGCCAAAAGTAATTTTTATGATCCTCTAAGGAGTTTCGTAGAAAAATTTTTTGACCACCAATTTTCAAGATTTCTGAATTCAAGGAAATTACATTTATTAAATTCCCTCCGAATGTGGTATTGTAATACAATTTTGGATGCGGAACATTGAACAACTTGACTAAAACAATATTCGTTTTCTCGTGATTTCCTCTGGAAACAACTAAAGGCGTTATTCTTCCATCTGTATCAATTGTAAATTCCCAATCTTCAAACCAATTAATCCATTGATAATTTAAGTCTAATCCTATAAAATCACCGTTAAATAGCACGGCATGAGCTTTAAGCTTTGCTACCATTTTGTTTGCTTTCACACGCACAGGTCTATTGTCTCGAGAATCGCCACCCGCAATAAAAGAAAGTCTTTCTTCCGGAGTATTAGGGGCTGTTGAAAAATAATACGTTCTTCCAAAACCCTCGGTGTCTTTTATTGTAAAATAATACCGTGTGTTTGGTTTTAGATTTTTTAATTCTACCAAACAATTTGTCATCCCTTTCCAATTATTTCTTGAAGTTAAAGGCAATTCTTGGCGGTATCTATTTTTGCTTGGTTCTACAGTATCCAAGTATAAACCCATAAAATGCCCTCTTTTTTGATCCCAAATTATAGTGGCCGAAGTTGATGCATCTCCACTAAATACAACACGTACAAAGCGGGTTTTACCGAATGAATGAAACGTAATAAAGCAAATTAGAAAAATACAAAGGGTTCTCATGATGTAAAAATACACTTTAATAATGTTGACTCGAAAATAGAGCAAAAAAAAAGGCTGTCAATCGACAGCCTTTTTAGAAGTTGAAATTTACTTTTTGAATAATTTCATGTCTGGTTTTCCGTTGACTTCTACTTTCACCACCTGACCAGAAAGAATCATTGGCCCCATATTCATGGATAAACTGTGCGGAAATAGAAGACCGTTTACTTCTTTATAATCACCAAAAACCTGAGTTGATTCATTTGTTTTGTCTCCCTCTTTGGTAATGGTTAAACTCTTCTCTTTTAAAAAGGTTTTTCGATTAAAATAGTCGTAACTTTCGGTTTCACCGTCTACAATCTTTATCACATAAAATTCTGTATCGTTTTCAGTTTGAATTCCTTCAAGTGAGTAATTTGTGTTATTTGTAGCATAATTCAATTCCTGAAATAAACCTGCTTCCTTTTGTTTTTTTGCAATTTCCTCTGCTGTCATTTCTTTCTTTCCTGCCATAGGAGCACTTGTATATCCCGTCTTTCCATCAAAATAGCTTAACGGCATCATGTTGCCTTGAAATTCTAAAGCTGTCGCCTCTGTTGCAGGAGCAAGGTAATAATTGAAAAATTTTAGAGTCATCGGCATTTGTGCTCCCGACATCTCAGAAACACGTTCAACTGATTTTACTTTTTTCAATTTCTTTGTCAACTCCTTCATCGAGCTTGATTTCGTTACGGCCAAAAGATAATTCGTAATGAGTTGCTCTTTTGTAATGTCAGCCTTCACCATTTCTTTAAACGGATTTCCGAATTCATCTAAAATTGTAACTTTTCTATCGCTATCGAACTTCTTGAGATTATCCAAAATTTCCTCGTTTCCAACTACAATTATGTTGCAGTTTGTTGAGGTGAAATAGGATTTAGCCATGTTTAAAATATCATCCTTGTTCACAGCTTCTATGCGTTGCAAATAATTTTGATAATAGTCTTTAGGTAATTTATATTTTATTGTATTTAACGCAAAACGCGCGATAGTTGAAGGACTCTCTAAGGAGCGAGCAAAACCTCCAGCTTGAGAAGATTTCGTCAGGTTTATTTCGTCGTCCTTTACTAATTGGGTGGTAATCAGTTCGAATTCTTTAAGAATTTGAGTTATTGCGGAGTCCGTAACGGCATTTCTAAAGTTACCTCCTGCAGACATCCATGAGCCATTTTCTGTAATATTCATGGCAGAGTAACAACCATAAGTATAAGCCTTATCCTCTCGAAGGTTTTGCATTAATCGCGTACCAAATCCTCCGCCTCCAAGAATTCCATTGAGCACAGTTGAAGGCAATTGATTCACATCTCCTGTTTTCATTTTTATTGGAAAAGTAACGTAAACGACACTTTGAACAGCTCCACGTTTTTTAACAAATGTTACTTGATTACCTTTCGGTTGAGTTGCTTCCGGCAAGGATGCGACGTATTTTTTACCACCTTTCCATTCACCAAAATATTTAGCAACCATCTCTTCTGTTTGTTTTCTTGTAATATCTCCTACCACCACTAAATATGCTCCGTCTGGAGTAAAGTTTGATTTGTAGTAATTAATTACATCCTGGCGCGTAATGTTCTTCAAAGTTGTTTCATTCATTACATCACTGAACGGATGACCAGGAAAATTAACTTTTACCGTAGCATTTTGAGCCATTGTTCCAGCATCTGATTTTGCTGATAACAAGCCGTCTTCGTTTTGCTTGCGAATACGATCAAATTCACTCTCAGGAAAATTCGCATTCATCAGGACATCGTTCAAAAGGCTTAATCCTTTATCCATATGTTTTGTTAAACATGACATCGAAATGGAATTTTTATCTGCTGAAAGCGAAGCACCGATAAAATCGATTTCCTTATCCAATTGGTCTTTGGAACGGTTTGAAGTTCCAGACATAATTAAAGAACCAGCCATATCAGAAAGGCCAGCTTTGTCTCCTTCATTTCTTGGATCAGAGCCCATGCTCAAATCAAATGAAACCCTTGGAAGTTTGTGGTTTTCCGATAAAATTACTGTGATTCCATTTGCAGTAGTAAAAACTTCTGAGTCTTTAATTTCTATTTTCTTGGCTTGAGTAGGTGCCGGACGAACAGATCGGTCAACTTGACCAAAAGTAGTCGCAGTAAGGAAACAAGCACTTATGATAACTATATTTTTCATACTATTTCGTTTTATTTCGCTTTAGGTACATAATGAAGTATGACGCGAGCATCTTGCGTAAGGTATTTGTTAGCAACACGTTGAATGTCTTCTCTGGTTACTTTCATGTAATTATCCATTAGAGAATTTACTCGGTTTGCATTACCAAAATACACATGGTTGTCAGCTAAATTCTCAGCTATTCCCGCAATACTTGCATTTGCTGTCACAAGGTTGTTTTCAAATTTGTTTCTAATTTTTTGAAATTCTTCCTCTGAAATTAATTCCTTTTTAATCGTTTCAATTTGACCATCGAATTCTTTTTGAATATCATCCAAAGAAACATCCTTCGACGCAATAGCAGCAAAGATTCCAATTCCAGCATCTTCCAATCCATAATTAAAAGAGAAGGCAAAAGATGCCATTCTTTTCTTCTCAACAATAGTTTTATTTATTCGGGAGCTGCTTCCACCAGAAAGTACTTCATTCATCATTTCCAACGCATAAGCGTCCGGGTGTGTTTGTTCTGGAAATTTATACCCCATGAAAATACCAGGTAATTCAATATTATCTTCGATTACATCTTTCGTGACACCTTTTAAAACAGAATTATCTTTTGTGGTACGTTTGATAACGATTTGTTTTGCCGTGTAATTGGCAATTAACTTTTTAGCCTCAGGATCAGATGATTTCAAAAAATCTTTGGCATTGAATTTTGTTTTCGAAACTCCATATCTTTTTACAAAAGGTTCCTCTTCTAAATTGATAAAATCACGATACAAATTAATAGCCTCACCTTTAGGCATGGAGGCGAAATATTTGTCAATCCATTTTTTAGTTTGTTCGATATTTAAATCTCCCGCTATGGATAATGTAGCATTGCTCGGTACATAATAATTCTTGTAGAAATTTACATAATCCTCTTCCTGTGCAGCATCTAAATGCTCCATGCTTCCTATAGGTGCCCAGTTGTACGGGTGTGATGGGAAAACGCGTTTGAACATCTCAGTGAAAAACGAACCGTATGGCTGGTTGTCTACACGTTGTCTTTTTTCTTCTTTAACAACACTTCGCTGCGTTTCGATACCTTTGATGTCAACTTTCGCATGAAGCATTCGCTCACTTTCTAACCATAAACCTAGTTCTAGTTGATTGGAAGGTAAAATCTCATAATAATAGGTTCTATCTTGCGAAGTATTCGCATTTAAGGTTCCACCATTTTTTTCTACTAACTCACTGTATTCTCCTCTGCCAATATTAGCAGAACCTTCAAATAAAAGGTGTTCAAAAAAGTGTGCAAATCCCGTTCTCTCTGGAATTTCATTTTTTGATCCCACGTGATACAAAACTGAAACAGCTACAATCGGCGTTGCGTGTTCTTCATGTAGAATGACATGTATCCCGTTCGGTAAATCGTACTCAACATATTTGATTTTTTGTTGTGCTGTTGACCAAGCCGAAACTGATAATACCATTCCAAATAATACTATTTTTCTCATAAATTTAATTTGGTTGGCTAAAATAAGGTAAAAATTGCAAATAAAGCTGATCAACCTGCGTTAATACTTTACTTTTCCTTTTGGTCTAAAAATTGGTTACCTTTGAATTCAATGAAAATAAAATTAGCGCTCGTTTTTCTGGGATTTTACCTTAATAGCCTTGCTCAAGGAATTGTTCCTTTTATGGATTTTAATAATTTTTTAGCAAGCTACGAAAATGGGTTCTTTAGACAAATTGAAATCCAACCAATATCGAACCTAAAAACGGGAGATGAACTCGCGGCCTACTTGGATATACGAGGGAATTTAAGACTTTATGACGGAAAGGAAAGACGGGATATTACCTTATTAAACGCTGAATATGAAATTTCGGATCACATTTTAGCGTATAAAATCGCAGGAAGCTTAAAGGCTTGGGAATCCGGAAAAAATTATAATTTAACGAGTTTCGCTTCCGATTACGCAGTTAAAGATTCATTGGTAGTGTTTTTAGATGGACGCACTCGATCTACGAATGTCTTTTGGAACAAACAAACCATAATGCTTGCCAATATTTTTGACAATTTGGAGATGCCAAAATTTATTGGTGATAATCTTGTGATTTATAAGGATGCTAGTCAAACATATAATGCCTTTTGGAAAGGTAAAAACTACGAAATCGGTTTGTTCAATCAAGAATTTAAAGGATTTCCCGGAACTGATGCAAATGGTCAAATTACATTTAGTGTTGGGTGTGATGTTTTTTGCTTCAATGACCCCTTTACCCAATCTTTTGTTGTTTTTGAGGATGGAGAAATGAAAGATGTTGAATCATTGCCTGTTCAAAAATTCATGGCTGCTCGAGGCTTTGTTGTTTACGAAGATATCAACGGAAATTTATGGCACTACAGAAAAGGAGTAAAAACTGCACTTAGTAATTTTGGAAGTTCTAAGTGGATGGCCAAAGACGATCTTGTGATGTGGATGGAAAATTCTTATTTATTTGTTTATGCTAATGAAACGAAAACCGAGGTGGCGAATTATAGTCCTAAGGATTTCCAGCTAAAAAACAATATTTTGGCTTTCAGAAATGTGTTAGGTGGTGTCGATGCTTTCGTTGACGGTCGCGTAGTAAACATGACGAATCAGGTGGATGCCGAATATGCTATTTTTGGAAATAAAGTTCTTACTCTTTTGCTCAATAAATCGGCGATTGTATATGAAAACGGCAAAAAACATTCAAATTAGAAAATCAACCATTGCAAACCTTTTTGGTTTGTTCTTTCTCTTTCTTTCATTCATTTCCTTCGCTCAACATCCTAAATTTGACAAATTAGAGCAGTTGTATGATCAAGGGCACTTCTCATTGGTTTATCGAAAATCATCTCGACTTTTAGATAATCCAGAATTTGATTTTTCTAAACTTCCTGTATACTATAAATCAATCGCGTCTCTACAATTGGTCCAGAATGAATTTTGGAGAAGACGCAGACTAGATGCCATGGATAATGCCTTCGATGTATTGATGAAAATTAAACAAGATGCCAAAGGAAAGAAAATTCTCATTTCCCATGCTACTGAAATTCGTGAACTTAAACTTTCGTTGGATACATGGCTGGCAGATTTAAAACGCCAGAAAAGGGAAGAAGAAGTTAAACACATTAAGAGTCGAATGAATCTTTTATTTCAAGATCTAGATTTGGATATTCCAAACAATCTGGTGAACGTGGATTATGTTTGGGTTGGAACCGAATCAGAAAAAAGAAAAGGAATTATTCAATTGGCAGACGACTATCTTGGAGTTCCATATGTTTTTGGAGGAAATGATCCTTCCGGCTTTGATTGCAGTGGTTACACTTCTTTTGTCTTAAATAAACTCAACATTCCAATTCCTAGAAGAGCAATCGAGCAGTATAATTCGGCAAAAAAAATTGGTGAGGATGAGGCACATATGGGTGATTTTGTGTTTTTCTCGAATGGAGGAGAAGTTAATCATGTAGGAATTTTAGTAAACAAACCTGGTGCTGAGAAAGCGATGATTCATGCAAGTAGCTCCTTGGGTATTCAGCTTATTTCAATCGAACAATCTGTCTATTGGAAATCACGAGTTGTCGGTTATGGAACCTTCATCCGCTGATTGATTTCTTGCTGTAAAGAATAACACAAGAAAAATCACACAATTTATTCCGAAAAGAAGTTTGATAATTGGTGAAGTAATCAGTAAATTAATCACAAAACAAGTAAAAATTACAGCTAAGAATAATAGTAATAATTTTTTTCTCTGGTAATTTTTTCTCAACGAAAAATGTGCAAGTAAAACAAATAAATATCCATAGATTGGAAATAATGATAAGCCATTATAATTTGAAAAAGACTCGGCCGAACTTGTAACAAAAGCATTAATTGCCATACTTGTTGCACAAAATGAGTAAAGAAGATAGATAAGCAATTTAGGTTTGTCTTTAATGAATAGTGTCAACGTAAAGAGAAGGAGACTTCCTGAACAAATCAAAAAATAATTTAAATAAGGGAAAAACCAGAAACCAACTAGTTTAACTATAAAATAACAAGTAACGATTAGTAATGTAGCTCCCAAAAACCAAAAGTGGTTAGTAAAAATGAAATTTAAGCTACGCTTTATCATATTGACGTCTACTTTTTTCTGTGACACATACGAGTTCCCATAATGCTCTTGCACCCACATTGGCATCCCAATCACCTAATTCTCCCGGTGAAACCTCATTTAGGTCAAATCCAATGATTTTCTTTCCTGCATCAATCAATTGGAAAAGCAAATAGCGAATTTCTTGCAATTCAAAACCCCCGGCAACTGGCGTTCCTGTATTTGGGCATAGTTCTGGTTTTAACCCATCAATATCAAAAGAGATATATAGATTTATTGGTAGTTCAGCGATTATTTCTTTTACTTGTTGGTGCCAATTTTTCCCAAGAAATGCAGCAGTTTTAATATCCCAATCATAAAATGTACAAATTCGAGCATCATCCTTTGCTCGATGAACTTCTCTTTCCGAAATATCGCGAATACCTACTTGAATTAATTTTGTTAGGTGCTGACAATTTCTCAATGCATTGAACATAATACTAGCATGAGATTGGTTAAATCCCTCGTAGCAATCACGAAGGTCTGCGTGTGCATCGATTTGTAAGATTCCAAAATCATTATATTTTTCATTCAAAGCTTCTAATAAGCCAAGAGGAACTGAATGTTCTCCACCCAGGACACCTACAATTTTCCCTTGCTGCAAAAGTTCCAAACATTTTTCTTTTAAGTTTTCTTTTAACGCTTCTTGCGCTTCATTAATTTCAAGCAGTGTTTTTTCGTATTTCACTTGTGCAATTTCTTCACCTTCAGACTCAATGCACGAAATATAATGCTTCCCTTTTTCTGATAACAGGTCGTTTATTTCTTCCCATTCTTCGGATATTGGTGACATGTATACTTTCGAAAGGTAGGATTCGTGTAAATTCGCATGATAGAAATCCAATTGTGTTGATGCTTCTAATATAGCTCGAGGACCTTTTGCGGTTCCTTTTCCATAGCTTGCTGTGGCATCCCATGGAATAGGAATGATTATAATATCCGCCTCCATTTCCGAATAAGGGAATCCGAAAATATTTCCATTGGCAATACCTACGCCATTTGGGTCAAAATTTGTCATTTTTTTTTGCATTATAATGTTCAACAGCCTTCCTTACGGAACCAGTTACATGCAATAAATTGGCAGCAGTTTCATAGTCTATATCTAATTCTTCTGCAACCATTCGCGTTCCTCTGTCAACTAGTTTATTATTACTTAATTGCATATCAACCATTCGATTTCCCTTAACCCTACCTAGCTTTATCATTAGTGAGGTTGAAATCATATTCAAAACCAACTTTTGAGCAGTTCCGGATTTCATTCGTGTACTACCGGTAACGAATTCAGGTCCAACAATTGGCACCATTGGATATTGCACATTTTCAGCAAGCGGTGATCCTGGATTGCACGTAATACCTCCGGTTATCATACCTCGTTTGTTTGCTTCTTCAATGGCTCCTAATACGTATGGGGTAGTTCCTGAAGCGGCAATTCCTACTATTACATCGTTATCATTCACGAGAAATTCTGATAAATCTTTCCAACCTTGAAATACATCATCTTCTGCAAATTCCACTGCTTTTCGAATGGCTTGATCTCCCCCAGCTATAAGTCCAACTACGAGTCCGTAAGGTACTCCAAAAGTGGGCGGGCATTCACTTGCGTCAACGATTCCAAGACGACCGCTTGTGCCGGCGCCAAGATAAAATAACCTTCCGCCGTTTAACATCTTTTGGTATGCAGCATTAACAAATGCCTCTATTTTTGGTAGTTCACGCGCTATTGCTTCTGCAACTGTATGATCTTCGCGGTTAATATTGGACAAAATTTCAAACGTTGACATCTTTTCCAAGTTGTCATATTTTGAGCTATTTTCTGTAATTCGATTCATACGAGATAAGCTGTTGTTTTTTCTGAAACAAGGTCTACTTCTACACGATCCTTCAACGTGGTCGAGAGCCCCAGTCCAACGAAATCGGTTTTTATAGGAAATCTGCGATGTTGTCGATCAACCAAAGCAACAGTTTTTATAGCTTTTGTCGCTTGTTCCAAGAATTTCATTAACGCGTATTGCATGGTTTTTCCTGAATTTACTACATCATCCACCAAAATAATATACCCTTTTTTTAAAGATTCTTGTGGAATCGAGAGTGTAATAGGCTCACTCCAAGGCTCTTCTTTGTTAACACCTATTTCAAAAAGAACTACTTCGATTTCTCCGTTAGTTTGGATGATTGAACTTAATTTTTGCGCTAGGAGATATCCATTTCCTGAAATTCCACCAATAAAAACCTTTTGTTCCTCAAAGCAATTTTCTAATAATTGATGGCCTAATCGAATGATTTTTTGCTCAATATCCTGATGATTGAGAATTTCTTGCATGTTGATTATTTATTTCAACAAAGTTATTTTTTTAACGTCAAGTAACTTTGAAATTTTCAATTTATTTGGCTTTGCGATGAATTTTTGAATATTTGATAAATTCAAAAATAGAAATTAGAATGAGGCACAAAGAAAAGGATACAATAATGTCTTTTTCGGTAAGCTTTCCAAATTGAAAAAGTGACGATAAAAAAGGAATGGATAGAATGAAAATTAATAGAATCGATGTGATGAAAAGTATTAATATCAGGGCAATATTTCTTTCCATCAAAACTTCCAATACGAATTTTGTCCTTGAGATTGTTGTTAATATAAAAAGCATATTACAGAGAACTAAGGTGAAAAAAACAGATGTCCTAATTTCTTCATGTGATGTTTTATTTAAAAGTTGAAAGATTAGTTGAATACATACGACCCCAAAAATCAGCAATCCTGAAATTAAGCTTTCAATAACCGGTTTTTTTCCAAAAAAAGAACTGTTCAATACTCTTGGCTTTCGATGCATAATTCCATGTTCTTCCTTCTCAGATTCAAAAACTATCGAACAAACTGGGTCAATAATTAGCTCTATGAAAACGATATGAAAGGGAAATAGGAGGATGGGAATTTCCTTAAATAATGAAGGGATCAATGTTAGTCCAATGATTGGAATATGAATGGCAACAATATATAACATTGCTTTTTCTAAGTTATCAATGGTCTTTCTGCCTGCCCTTATTCCCGCTACGATAGATGCAAAGTTGTCGTCTAGAAGTATTATGGAAGCAGATTCTCGTGCTACATCTGTGCCATTTTTTCCCATGGCAATGCCTATATCAGCAGCAAGCAATGCAGGCGCATCGTTGACACCATCCCCTGTCATAGCGACAAATTCACCTTTTGCCTTTAAAAGACGAATTATTCTCAATTTTTGTTCAGGGGTTATTCTTGAATACACATTCGCCCGGTCTACTAGGCTTTCTACCATTTCTTGTTCAATTGACAAATCAGATCCACTAATTACAGTACCAGAATTTTCTATTCCTGCATTTTCGGCTATACTTCTAGCTGTTTCAAGATGATCACCCGTAATCATTAGTACCCGAATACCTGCAGCATAACATTCTTTTATTGCTTGGGGCACTTCTTTACGAATGGGATCTTCAAAAATTAAAAAGCCTTCAAAATGAAAAGCAAGATCTTTTTGACTTCCAATGCTCGTTAATTTTTCGGGCAGTATTTCTGCGGAAGCCACTCCCAAAACTCTTTTTCCTTTTTTGAGGAAGTTTTGTAATTGTTGATCTAGCTCGTTAATTTGATTGGCGGGTAATTTGCATAAATTGAGTATTACCTCCGGAGCCCCCTTGCTGTAGGCGTAATAATTTGGGCTCATTGGATTTTTATAAATCCGTGTCATGGCAAACAATTCATTTGTAAGCGCATATTCTCTAATGAAATTCAATGAAATTGTGTTTATATTACACTCGTTCATTTTTTGTATGGCAATTTCCATGGGATCTTTCGTGAATGATGGTGTGGCATAATTGGCAGCGAAAATTAGACGTTCAATCCCTTTATCATATAACGACGTATGAATTGTTCCTGTAGGCGATATTAAATTAGAAATAGTCATTAAATTTTGCGTAATGGTCCCGGTTTTATCGCTACACAAGACGGTTATTGCACCTAGATTTTCGATGGCACTAGATTTTCTTATCAGCACATTTATTTTTGACATTCGCCAAGCACCCAGGGCTAAAAAAATTGTAAGGACGACGGGGAATTCCTCGGGAATAATTGCCATTGCCGAGGACAAACCTATTAAAATGGAAAGTAAAATGTCTCCCCTTGTTAGATAAAAGATCAGGAATACAAAGAAACTAAGTGAAATTCCAATGATGAAAAAAACCTGAACTATTTTCTTTGTTTCGCTATGTAATTTTGAAGAAGGTGATTTAATTTCAGACAGAACTTTTCCTATTTTTCCGAGCGCAGAAAATGCACCAGTTTTATCCACGATAAAAATACCATTACCTTTAACTACTAGGGTTCCAGCTAATAAGAAACAAGTTGTAGATGTCTCTTTGAAAGGTTTTTTTTCAACCATAAATGATTCGCCGGTAACGAGTGATTCATCGATAAACAGATTGGAACTTTCTTGGAGTGTGCCATCAGCGGGAATGCGATCTCCTTCTTTGATTATTACACAATCTCCGGGAAGTAATTCTCGTTTAGGAATGTCGGCATGTTTATTATTTCGTATGACGCTCACATTTTCTGGAGTTAGTTTTTTTAATTCATGAAGGGCATTTTCTGTTTTCCTTGATTGAAAAAATGAAATTAACACGGTGATAATTATCCAAGAAGTGAGAATAAGTCCTTCAAGGTAATTACCGAGTATAGTGTATATGATTCCGCAGGAAATAAGAAGGAGAAACATCGGTTCCTTCACAGTTGTTACTAGTAGTGTTAGCCATGGTTTTTTTTTGACTTCCGGAAGTTCATTGTACCCGTATTTGATTCTCTTACTGTTGATTTCTTCGTCTTTAAGTCCGGTGTAATTTTCCTTTTTCATAGCGGGTAAATTTCAACATTGACCAATTTTATTCGTTATATTCTTTTGTTTAAGGCTTATATTTTCTTTGTGCATTTTTCCCTTTTCAAATCATTTAATGCGTTCAGAGGATTATATTTGTCGCATGTCTACCGGAAGTGATTTTTGGAAGTTATTGAAGACCTTGAATTTTGGTAGAGGAATTAATGTGATTTGTCTATTCCTTTCTTTTCATTTGTCTAGGATATTTAAAGCATCGGTCCATTTGGGGAAACCATTGTCTTTAAGTATTGAGCCAACTACTGCATGTAATTTAGGTTGTCCTGAATGCCCAAGTGGTTTGAAACAATTTACTCGTGCCACTGGAAAGATTGATTTAATCTTTCATCGAGAACTTTTAAATCAAGTAAAAAATCATGTGTTCTATATCAATTATTATTTCCAAGGAGAACCATTCCTTCATCCACAATTTTTGGATTTAATCAAAGAGGCTAAGAAAAATAACATTTATACTTCGACATCAACGAATGCACATTTTATTTCGAAA
>JBIJBD010000075.1:0-12455 GCA_044345395.1 Crocinitomicaceae bacterium
GCTTGAAATCGTATCGTCAGGGTTAGACCGACTAATTATTTCTATAGATGGCCTAACGCAGGAGACTTATTCAGCATATCGGGTAAATGGTCAGTTACAAAAAGTGATTGACGGAAGTAAGTACCTAGTTTCGGCAAAAGAAGAACTAAAGTCAAAAACACCACATTTAATTTTTCAATTCTTAGCAGTAAAACCTAACGAGCATGAAATTCCTGCCATTTTTTCACTAGCCAAGGAATTGTCAATTGATGAGGTTCGGATTAAAACGGCACAATTATACAATTACAGAAATGGTCACTCATTGATGCCCCAAAATCCTAAGTATTCACGCTATTCTCTCGAAAAAAATGGAGAATATAAATTAAAGGGCGAACAGGGCAATCATTGTTGGAGGATGTGGTCAGGATCAGTTTTTACGTGGGATGGTTTGGTTGTGCCTTGTTGTTTTGACAAGGACGCCCAACATGTATTAGGAGATTTAACGAAAAGTTCGTTTATTCAAATTTGGAAAAGTCAACGATACAAAGATTTCAGAAAGGCAGTTATACAGGCGAGGAAGGAAATTGATATTTGTCAAAATTGTTCGGAAGGAACGAAGGTTTTTAGCGAATAAAAAACGGTCGGCCCATTGGACCGACCGCTATATATCATCTATCAATAATTGATATTAATTTTTATAAAATTTGGAGGTCAAACCGTTTAATTCTATAAGGTAAATACCAGAAGTTAATTTTTGAACATCTAAAACAGAAGATTCCGTTTCAATTAAAATATTACCATTCAAATCCAAAACTCGCTTAGTGCCTTCGGTATCTATATGTAGAAAGTCTGTTGTAGGGTTTGGATAAATGGTTAAATTAGCGACTGATTCATTCAAACTTGCAGAACCTGGTCTTACATCAAAAACAATTGTTCCTGGTGAAATTCCTACATTGAAATTGCTCAATTCATTATTATTGGCATCGTATATATGAACATTACCGAAGGAAAAGAAGTCTGTTTTAGAAGCGAAAAAATTTCCTGAAACTGGTTCTTGTGCCAATTCATAATAATTTAAGGAATGACCATTTACTGGGCCAATAGTATTCATTAAATTAAGGTCAAATTCATTTAAAATAGTTTCCTGAGAAATTTGGTACACCAATTTATCGTCTCTCAAGGCAGAAGTTCCACAACCTGTTGATGCTGTTGCAATATTTACGGTTGAATTCGAACTACCATCCAAAGCTACCTTCGAAATTGAAGCGCCAGACCAATCTTTGTTGTTTACCGAATAGAGAAAAGAACCAACTTTCAGTAAATTATCAGGGTTTTTTCCATCTGGTCCCAAATCGATTTCATTTCCATAAGTCAAGGCATTTAAATCCAACTTCCCAATGATTCCTTTTTCATTTCCCCATTCATACCCATTATTCACGGCAATGTATGCAGAGACGCCATCAATAACAATATTTTGTGTAGCCCATTTCGGTCCTTGAATCGTGTCGATTGCACTTATCAAAGTCATGGTTTCAGAATTGTAGACATGCAAATAAGAGCTATACGTTGTCAAATATTCTCCTCGGGTGGCTACCAATTTATTTTGATATATTCCTAAATTCCTTACTCCCGGACAAGTAACGGATGAAATTTCTTGATGCGTATTCAAATCCATTTTATAGATTTTTGAATCGGCGGCGACATAGTAGAAATTTCCGTCGATGATTACATCAGAGGCAAAACGCATTCCTTCCAACGTATCTATCACTGTATACGTTTGTGTAATTGGGTCATATTTTCCAATAGTCACAGGTTCTAAAATTTGATTTGTTTGGTAATCGAAATAGCCTTCATTAAGAATGATGGCTTGATGTAAATAATTTTGTGCTTGTAGTGAAACACTTAGGAATAAACCTATTGATACTAATACCTTTTTCATTCGTTCTGTTTTTAAACGGTTAATAAATAAACTAAAAACAAGAAGATGAAAAAAGAAGGAAACGAACAGGCGCAACTCAACCTATTAACGAGTCCGACTTTAATCTGAAGTCTTCTCTCTGCTTGAAGGCAAGTCTTCTGGCTCAGGTCAAATTCGCATCGTCTTCCCATTAACACAGTGACATATGATACGTTTTTTAGACCCATACAGCTGCAGATACAGCTCCGGATTTTCACCGGATTCCTTATTAATTCTACGTTTAGAAACCTTTAAGCGCTGTAAAAGTAGTGAAAATATAGAATTAATCTACTTTTTCCGATTATTTACGGCCTCGTAAATTACATGTTGAATATTCGTTCGGATATTCATATCTCGAATTTTCCAATTGTCGGCGCTTGGATTCACGCGGTTAGAGAGAAAGATAAAAATTACATTATCTTTAGGATCCGCCCATGCGAGGGTTCCCGTAAAGCCAGAATGTCCAAAACTCTGTTGTGATGCTAGTTCATCACAGGTCCCACCGCCACTTGCTTTTGGTCGATCAAAACCCGCACCTCTTCGGTTACCCGGAAATTGAGCCCTGTTGTATTCATCCATTGTAGCAGCACTGAAATACTGTTGGCCTCCGTAATTTCCTTTGCATAAGAAAAGTTGCATAATACAAGCCAAATCGTAAGCGTTTGAAAACAATCCAGCATGACCAGCAACTCCTCCAAGCATAGCCGCACCTTGATCGTGAACATACCCTTGAACCAATTGATTTCTGAAGTAATTGTCTTTTTCCGTAGGAGTAATTCGTTCCTTCGGGAAATAGTTTAAGGGTAAATAACGCATGGTTTTCAAGCCCATTGGTTCATAAAGATTCTTGAGTAGATAGGTTTGTTGAGATTCTCCAATTAACTTCTCAACAATTTTCTTTGTGAAATAAAAACACAAATCAGAATATTTAAATCCCTGTTCAGATCTTGGGGTTTTATAAATTTGAGCATACATGCTATCTACATAAGAGTCTTTCATGAAGATATTATCCGCCACCGCTAATGTGTAACCTTCTTTTTGTGAAGTACTGTATATGCTCGGGTTTAATTGACCATTGACTTTCGTGCGGTTATAAAACGGAATGTAAGGTGCAAATCCTGCTTGATGAGCCATCATGGCGCGTATGTTCACGTTAGCATAAGAGGTGTTTTTTGTTTCGTCTAGGTAATCACCTAGCGTTTTAGATAAATCGAATTTCCCATCTGAATGTAGTTTCATGGTGAGAAGAGTGGATGCAGCTATTTTTGTAATTGAAGCGATGTCATATAAATCGGCGTTTTCAACTTTTTTTGCATTTTTTTCATACGTATGATTTCCGTAGGATTTATTAAGTATGATTTTGTTGTTAACAGCTACCAATACTTGACAACCTGGATAGGCTCCTGCTGTGATTCCTCCATTGGCGAGTTCTTCAATTTTCTTAATATACGAAGAGTCAATACCAACTTCTTGTGGTGAACTGAATTTCAAGCGCCCATTGGATTGCATAGAAAGATGTCCATTTTGTTGACTTGTTATTTCAAGAGCACCTAAAAGTGCTTGTGCTGTACTTACTTGTGCAATTTCATGGTTTTCATGAGCGAGAACTACACTACTGAAACATGCTAAGTTTTGATTTCGAACAGAAGCACTGTTTCCAAATACAATCAAAACATCACTTTTAATTTCTTGAAATTCATTTTTAATAGTTTCGGGGATTTCCGGAATTAGTTGATTTTTATCCAAACTGTGAATGGAGAAAATTGCAATTGATGCCTGCTTTAATTGATTCAATTGTGAAATAGAAATTACATCGAATGATGGTGCATAAAGTACCTCAAAATTGGCAAAACGATTCAAAGTGGTATGAAATGCATCAGGATTTCCGCCGACAGAAAGAACAGTAATCTTTCTTGACAAATCACCGATTGGAAGCGTATTGTTGTCGTTTTTATATAAAATTAATTCTTTTTCAAAAAGGCGCACTTGCTCATGAAGAGATAACTTATTGTTTTTAACGAAAAGATCTGATGACCATGAGGTTTGTGGCGCAGGTTTCTGAACGATTTCATCTTTTTCATTTTCTTTCAACGCACAGAATGACAGAAAAATAACGGAAAAGACTGCTAAAAGGCTAATTCGCATGAATTTAATTTCGATAATTTTCATTTCACAAAACTAAGTTTTTTTTAATCTCGTCGCGAATGCAAATAAAATACCAGAATTTAAGTGTCAAAAATACACTAAGCTAATATACAATTTTTTATGTTGAAATTCAAAAAAACTTCTCAACAGGATATATGCTGCATGTTTGTAAAAACTAATTGAAAAGAGAACGCCACGAAATGGAATGACGTAATTTTGCAACATAATCAAAGCTACGCTTATTAAACATACCTTATGGAATTAATAGGAAAATATGGTTCCAATGCTGACTTAGGTGCATCCATTGGACTAGGCAATCTAGGCAATCAATTTTGGAATTTAACTCCCGCAGAATTAATAGAAGATTCAATTATTTTAGGTGAAGGAATGCTGACAGATACAGGAGCACTTGCCATTGAAACGGGTGAATTTACGGGGAGATCTCCAAAAGATCGTTTCATAGTCCGGGATGAAATTACAGAGAACGCTGTATGGTGGGGAGATATTAACATTGGATTTTCGTCTGAAAAATTTGATGCCTTATACAATCGAATGAAAGCGTTTTTGAATGAAAAGGATGTATATGTGAGAGATGCCTATGCATGTGCAGATGAAAAATATCGCATGAACATACGGGTTATAACTGAGCTCCCATGGTCAAATATGTTTGCTTACAATATGTTCCTAAGACCGTCAGAGGAGGAAATCAAGAACTTTATCCCTGATTGGCATATCTTATGTGTCCCTAGTTTCAAGGCAGATCCGGAAATAGACGGAACCCGTCAGCATAATTTTGCTGTACTAAACTTTACCAAGAAAATGATAATAATTGGTGGGACTGGTTATACCGGAGAAATTAAAAAAGGAATTTTTTCAGCACTTAACTTTCTCTTGCCACACGAAAAAAATGTATTGTCAATGCATTGTTCAGCAAATATTGGTGAACAAGGGGATACTGCGGTCTTTTTTGGTCTTTCTGGAACTGGAAAAACAACATTATCGTCTGATCCAAATAGAAGATTAATTGGAGATGATGAGCATGGGTGGAGTGAAAATTCTGTCTTCAACTTTGAAGGTGGATGCTATGCGAAAACAATAGATTTGACTAGAGAAAAGGAACCCCAAATTTACGATGCCATTAAATTCGGCGCATTATTAGAGAATATCGGATTTGAGAACGAATCGTCCACGCCAGATTATATGGATGGTACCATCACTGAAAATACGAGAGTTTCGTATCCTATTCAACATATAGATAACATTGCTTTGCCATCCATCGGTGGATCTCCAAAGAATATCTTCTTTCTTACTGCGGATGCGTTTGGTGTATTACCTCCAATTTCTAAATTGACAACAGCCCAAGCCATGTATCATTTTATGTCAGGTTATACAGCGAAAGTTGCTGGAACTGAGGTTGGAATTACAGAACCAACAACTACATTCTCAGCTGGTTTTGGGGCAGCATTTTTACCGTTGCATCCCGCGAAGTATGCGAAATTATTGGGTGAAAAACTCGAAAATTCTGGAATTAACGTTTGGTTATTAAATACCGGTTGGACCGGTGGATCCTATGGAGTGGGAAGTAGAATGAAACTTTCCTATACCCGTGCAATGATTACTGCTGCATTGACAGGAAAATTGGAAAACGTCTCATTCGACACATTGCCTATTTTTGAATTGTCTTTTCCCACAAGTTGTGATGGTGTTCCAAGTGAATTACTGAACCCTAGGAATACGTGGCAAGATAAATCAGCATATGATACTACCGCGGCTAATCTAGCTGCCAAATTTGTGAAAAACTTCGAAAAATTCGCAGCGGAAACGAGCGCAGATATATTGGGAGCGGCACCAAAAGTCCTAGTATAGGCATCAATCAACAAGTTAAATAATAAAAAGGAGTCTCCAATGAGGCTCCTTTTTGTTTTATGGTCAATAAAAAAGCCCCTAATGGGGCTCTATAATATGTTAATATGAATTAACGCTTATGCATCGGCTCATCAGATACAGTCAATTTTTTTCTCCCTTTACGGCGACGTGCTGCTAGTACACGGCGACCATTTTTAGTTGCCATTCTTGATCTGAAACCGTGTTTGTTTCTTCTCTTTCTTACCGATGGTTGAAACGTTCTTTTCATTTGTTAAATGCTTTTATATCAAATTTGGGATTGCAAAGATAGTGTTTTTTCTTTCTTTCACAAGATTTAATTGAAAAAAAATATCTTACTAAGAAATAAACAGTTAAAAATAAATTAACTCATACATACGTAGCGTTTCCTTGACAGAATCAACTATTTTTGTATCCTAAAATGCACGACAATACATTGAAAGAGTCAACACAAAAAAAATCAAATTTGAAAGAGGCAAAGGGTTTTCTAAAGTATCTCAAGCCCTATGCAGTTACTTTTTTTATTGGCTGGGTTTTCCTCTTTTTATCAACATCCGCGGGACTAATTTTTCCATATTTAATGGGGAAATTACTCGGGGCAACTGGAGGAAATATTGTGACAAACCAAGAGAGTATTATCTCACTAGACAATGTCAATCAAGTGGCGTTAGCGTTATTTATCTTGTTCGCTTTTCAGTCATTGTTTTCTTTTTTACGGGTAGTGCTTTTCAATAATGTAACAGAGAATGCTCTCAGAGATTTGAGAAATGATGCTTTTCAGCGCTTGATTTACATGCCTATGGATTTCTTTAATGAACATAAAGTTGGAGAATTGACGAGTAGAATTTCAAGTGATGTTACACAAATCCAGGAAACTTTACGCACCACAATCGCAGAGTTGTTCCGCCAGCTCATTATGATTATTGGAGGCATAATATTTTTATTGTTTATTAGTTGGAAGCTCGCACTTATTATGTTAGCTACAGTGCCAGTCATGGCAATAATTGCCGTTTTTTTTGGTCGCTACATTCGAAAGTTAAGTAAAAAAGCGCAAGATTTTACTGCAGAATCAAATGGCATTATTGAAGAAGCACTTTCAGGAATATCAATAGTAAAAACATTTACGAATGAGTTTTTTATTTTGTCTAAATACAAAAAGGCAACACAAGAAACCCGTGATCTGAACGTAAAAAGCGGTGTTTGGCGAGGATTATTTGTTTCGTTTATTATTTTCTGTCTTTTTGGCGCTATTGTTTTCATCGTTTGGCAAGGTTTATTGATGACACAGGGGCCTAATCCAGAATTGAGTTCTGAAGGTTTTTATCAATTTGTCCTGTTTACGATTATGATGGGTGCCTCAGTTGGTTCACTTCCGGACTTATATGCTAATTTTCAAAAAGCGGTTGGTTCTACTGAAAAATTAATGGAACTCATACAACATGAGACAGAAAACGAAAAGACAATTGGTGTTACTAGGCCATCATTGGCAGGGAATCTTGTCTTTGACAACATAAAATTCTCTTATCCACAACGACCAGATGTGGTAGTAATAAATAACGTCTCCCTGGAAATAAAAGAAAACCAAACGGTAGCTTTTGTGGGTTCAAGTGGTGCAGGTAAGAGTACATTGTCTAATTTATTACTCCGTTTTTATGCACTTGATTCAGGCCGAATTTTAGTCAATAACAGTGATATAGAAGGAATAGATCTTGCATACTACAGAGAAAATATAGCAGTAGTTCCACAAGAGGTTATTCTTTTTTCAGGGAGTATCAAAGAGAACATTCTTTTTGGAAATCCAAGTGCAACAGATGAACAAGTTAAAACTGCCGCCCAACAAGCAAATGCTTGGGAGTTCATTTCTTCTTTTCCTGATGGTTTGTCAACACAAGTAGGGGACAGGGGAATTCAATTGTCTGGCGGTCAAAAACAACGCATAGCGATTGCGCGAGCAATTCTAAAAAATCCAGCAATTTTAATTTTGGACGAAGCCACCTCAGCTTTAGATTCTGAGTCAGAAAAGTTGGTACAAGAAGCACTAGAAACATTGATGAAGGGAAGAACTTCCATCGTTATTGCACATCGTTTGTCGACAATTCGATATGCCGATAATATCTTTGTTCTGCAGCACGGTGAAATTGTTGAGTCTGGAAAACACCAAGAGTTAATCCAGAAAAAAGGAGTGTACGCAGATTTTGTCGCCTTACAATCGATGAATGACCAAAACGGCTAAAAACATGGAAATCGATCGATTTAGGATTGCTCAATTTGGAAATTTAGAACTTCTAGCAAAGCAGGTGGTAGAAGGCTTTATAACTGGATTGCACAAAAGTCCTTTTCATGGTTTTTCGGTCGAATTTGCAGAACATCGCTTATACAATAGTGGGGAGTCAACTCGTCACATCGACTGGAAGTTGTTCGGAAGAACTGATAAAATGTTTACTAAAAAGTATGAAGAAGAAACCAATTTACGATGCCAATTGGTCATTGACATTTCAAGTTCTATGTATTTTCCAAAAGAAGGAATTTCAAAATTGGAATTTTCAATGTACGCTGCGGCTAGTTTAATTGAATTGATGAGAAGACAACGAGATGCTGTCGGGTTAAGTCTTTTTCATGATACCCTTTCCTTACATACAGCGGCAAAATCGAGTATCTCTCACCATCGATTTTTATATTCGGAATTGGAAAAGAATTTCCATACTTACGATGAAAAAAACAAACGAAATACCAATACCACACATGTTCTTCATGACATTGCAGAATTAACACATAAGCGAAGTTTGGTAATTGTTTTTTCGGATTTTCTTGATGAGCCTGATAAAATAGATGAGTTGTTTCGGGGCTTACAACATTTACGTCATAATAAACACGAGGTGATTTTATTTCATGTTTTTGATAAAACGAAGGAATTTGACTTTGACCTAGACAATAGGCCGTATAATTTAGTAGATATGGAAACAGGCGAAAAAATAACTGTTCAGCCTGCTGAAATTAAAAAACACTACACGGAAGGTATTCAACGCTACTTCAAAGAAATCGAAATGCGTTGTGCTAATTTCAGAATAGATTTTATGCCAGCTCCTATTGGCGAAGGCTATAATCAAATTTTGACAGAGTTTTTGATTAAGCGCCAAAAAATGAATTAAGATCTGTCGGCCATTGCTCGTTCGACACGTTTATTCATGACGACAAAAAATAACGGTGGAATTAAGGCAAGTAACATCATTCCAGGATAACCTGTTGGCATAGTAGGAGATTCTTCATGCGATTCCAACAGTTGATAAGGGCGGTCGGCTTTGTAATGGTGGTCTGAGTGACGACTTAATTCGAAAAGAATAACTCTTCCAATAAGGTGATTTGAATTCCATGAATGCCAGCGTTTCACAGGTTCATAACTTCCATTTTCCCTTCTCTTTCGAACCAAACCATAATGCTCAATGTAATTTACGGTCTCCAACAGCAAAATCCCAATTCCCGCAACCCACAAATAGGCGAGGAATGCTTTTTGCCCGAAAAAACTGTAAATAAAAACTAACCATAACATATGAAGTATTGAATAAACAATCATCTTATTTCGCAAGCTAAATAAGGATTTTTTCATTATTTTCAATCGTTGCGCTTCAATTTGCCATGCTTGGATATAACTTCCGAAGTGTGATCTAATCCAAAAAAGATATAAGATTTCATTTTTACGCGCAGTGGCCGGATCGTTGTATGTTCCAACATTTGTATGATGTCCCCGATTGTGATAAGGCAAAAAATGATTTTCCAAAGACGTGAATAAAAGTGCCTCACCAATTAATTGTTCCCACCTGTTTGTTCGGTGACCAAGTTCATGACCCAAGTTAATCCCTATGATGCCGCACATGGCTGCCATTGCACCAATTCGACCGGAGATGTCAACCGGATCTTGCCAATGCTCAACGTTTACTAAAAAATACAAAAGAAAAAACCATTGAATCGGTAACATGCAATAGAGCAAGGTATCGTAGAATTTGTCTGTTTCGGCGAGCAATCTTTCTTCCGCATCCAAATTCTTTTCGTTTGGAGTTAAGATCAATTCCAGAAAAGGTATTATAGCGAAATAAAGAAATGTGGGAAGAAAGGAAAGTACCCCTGAAGAATGAAAACTAATCCATACGCTGATGGGCAATGTGAAAATTGAAAGATATTTCAGTTTTTTCATCTTACATTCTTCACAAATATACAAATTCATCGTGTTTAGTCTACAAGATTACTTAAGCAAGTATCTTCATTTATTTTGTCGTACCTTTGCACCTCTTTATGGCACACAAGTCAGGATTTGTAAATATTGTAGGTAGTCCAAACGTTGGAAAATCAACTTTAATGAACCAATTAGTTGGTGAGAAGTTATCAATAGTAACATCAAAAGCCCAAACTACTCGGCACAGGATACTTGGTATTGTAAACGATGAAGATTATCAAATTGTCTTCTCGGATACCCCAGGAGTGGTGAATGCCGCTTACAAACTTCACGAAGCCATGATGGAATATGTGAATGCTTCACTAAAAGATGCGGATGTATTGCTTTTTATCACGGATACTTTTGAATCAGAAATGAATCATAAGGAGACGTTAGATAAAATTAAAAAGCTGAAAGTTCCAGTCTTATGTCTCATTAACAAAATCGATTTATCGAATCAAGAAAAGCTTACAGACAGAGTGGAATATTGGCAAGAACAGTTGCCATCGGCATTGATTTATCCAATTTCAGCTCTTCATAAATTCAATATTGATCAGGTTTGGAATAAAATTTTAGAGCTAATTCCTGAAAGCCCTCCATATTATGATAAGGAAGAAATTTCAGATCGACCGATGCGATTTTTTATATCAGAAATTATTCGGGAAAAGATATTTCTACATTGCCAGAAAGAAATTCCGTACAGCTGTCAAGTTGAAATTGAAGAGTATAAAGAGGAGGAAGCGATCGTGCGTATTCGAGCGTTAATTATTGTGGAAAGAGATTCACAACGCGGTATTATTATAGGTAGAGGAGGAGAGATGTTAAAGCGAATAGGTCGAGAGGCTCGAATTGAAATGGAGAAATTTATCGGTCAGAAAGTTTACCTGGAGAACTATGTGAAAGTCGATAAAGACTGGCGTTCGACAGAGGCGAAATTAAAAAAATACGGATATTAAGTAATGAGTAATATAGTTGCCATAGTCGGAAGACCGAATGTAGGGAAGTCCACGCTATTCAATCGCTTAACGGAATCAAGGGATGCTATTGTAAAAGAAATTAGTGGAGTTACTCGGGATAGACTTTATGGCAAGGGTGAATGGAACGGTTACCAGTTTTCTGTAATAGATACGGGTGGTTATGCTACAACAAAAGAGGATATTTTTGAAGGTGAAATTAGAAAACAAGTGGAAATTGCCATTCAGGAAGCATCCGTAATTGTATTCATGGTTGATGTTACAACGGGTATAGTTGAAATGGATGAAATCGTGGCTCAATTGTTAAGAAAAAGCCACAAGAAAGTTTTTATTGCAGCTAATAAAGTCGATAATAATGACAGAATCGGATTGTCATCGGAGTTTTACTCATTTGGATTAGGAGACGTTTTTGATTTATCTGCAACCAACGGGAGCGGAACAGGTGATTTGTTAGATGCCATTGTGGAATGTTTCAACAAGGAGGATGACTCAATACGTGAAGAGGATTCATTACCCAGAATTGCTATAGTAGGAAGACCAAATGTTGGAAAATCATCGATGGTCAATGCATTAACCGGTCAAGAAAGAAATATTGTTACTGATATCTCTGGCACCACGCGTGACGCCATTCATACGCGCTACAAGGCTTATGGATTTGATTTCTTATTAATTGATACAGCAGGTATTCGCAAAAAAGCAAAAGTAACAGAGGATATTGAATATTATTCGGTGTTACGATCGGTGAGGACAATTGAAAATTCTGATGTTTGCCTATTTATGATTGACGCTGCTGAAGGAATTCAAAAACAAGACCTTTCCATTTACTATATCATCGAAAAGAATTCTAAAGGGGTTGTGGTTATAGTCAATAAATGGGATTTGGTGGAGAAGGATCAAAACACAATGCTAAAATTCGAGGAGCAGTTGCGGAATCAATTGGCGCCATTTAACGATGTTCCTATTATTTTTACTTCCACACTTTCAAAGCAAAGAATTCATAAAGCTTTAGAAAAATCAATGGAAGTTTTTGAAAATAGGGTGAGGAAAATACCAACGAAGGAGTTAAATGATGTCATGTTGGATATAATAAATGCCACTCCTCCTCCCGCGATGAAAGGTAAGTATATTCGAATAAAGTTTGTTCAAATGCTCCCAACGCATGCCCCAACGTTTGCCTTTTATTGTAATCTACCTCAATACATTCCAGATTCCTACAAACGGTTTTTAGAGAACAGGTTAAGAGAAAAGTTCAACTTTGAAGGAGTTCCTTTGAAATTGTTCTTCAGAAAGAAGTAGCTTAACGTATCAG
>JBIJBD010000029.1:0-18440 GCA_044345395.1 Crocinitomicaceae bacterium
CAATTGATGCTCTAATTCCTCCTTATTTAACGTATTCCACAGGTGCATACTATGTTTGTTTAAATAAATTGGATGGCAAAGTTATAATTTATTTATTGTTTTTTATAATTAACAATAACGTTAATTTAGTCTAAAGCTATAATGCTTATATTCGTTGCTATGAAGCGAATTCAAGATCAATTAAAAGTAAAAACGGAGGCTACGCGAAAGATAACTCAACAAAATCGAAAGCACTTCGCGTTGAACCGTGCATCCGCTGGTTTTACAACTGAATTGAAGGAAATAACCTTTACCTTGCTTAGTGATGCGTCGGAAGGAGCACACCTTGTAGATGTCGATGGTAACCAATACATCGATTTAACCATGGGATTTGGATCTATTTTGTTTGGTCACAATTATGCGCCAATCAGAGAAGCAATAGAGCGTCAGCTGAAGAAACATTGGTCTGTTGGACCCATGACTCCTTTAGCGGGTGAATTAGCAACAAAAATTCATGAGGTGACAGGTGTTGAACGTGTCGCTTTTTTCAATTCAGGAACGGAAGCTGTCATGGTGGCGCTTCGATTGGCTAAGGCCGTTACCAAGAAAAACAAAATTGTCTTTTTTAAAGGAGCGTACCACGGTACATTTGACACCTTACTTTCGCTGAAGAATCATCCTGAAACCCAATTGGCGCAGGAAATAGTTCCCGGAGTAACACAATCCATTTTAAATGAGTCCTATTTACTCGAATATGGACATGAAAATGCCTTGTCTTTTGTGGAGCAACATGCAGATGAAATAGCAGCCGTACTTGTAGAACCTGTTCAAAGTAGAAATCCATCTCTACAACCACGCGATTTTTTACATGAGTTAAGAAACATCACTTCGCGTCTAAATATCGCTTTGATTTTTGATGAGGTTATCAGTGGTTTTCGAATTGGGGTTGGAGGCGCACAAGCCTTTTTTGATGTGAAAGCAGATTTAGTAACCTATGGGAAGGTAATCGGTGGAGGCTTGCCAATTGGCATAGTTGCAGGGAAATCTGACTATTTAGATGCAACAGATGGTGGCTTTTGGGAATATGGAGACGCATCGATTCCAAAGGTGAAACCTACCTTCGTTGCGGGAACATTTTGTCACCATCCTTTGGCCATGGCGGCATCCTTGAAGGTGTTAAAATTACTTACTGCCGATAATGAGAAAGTATTGAAAACGTTGAACGAAAGAACGGAAAAGTTCTGTCAGGAGCTAAATGCTTTTTTTGAAAAAGAACAATTTCCAATTACAGTTTCACATTTTGCCAGTTTATTTAGATTTACGACACCAGGTAAATTGAGTTTATTGTACAACTACCTACTCAATAACGGAGTTTATGTGTGGGAAGGAAGAAACTGTTTTCTTTCACCCAGTCATAATGAAGAGGTATTGGCGCAGTTGTTTCAAAAAATTAAACATAGTGCTTTCGAAATGGAAGAGGATGGAATTTTAAAAAGAAAAGTTAATAAATGAACAAAGAAATATTATTGACCGAGGATGAATTTGTAGTGGCAAAGTACGACGGTATTCCACAGCATGTCGTGCAATTTTGGGAGAGAATCGCTTGGGGTAACGAAGGGGCAGTTTATCAAAATATGAAAGTTTCGTCGCATATTCCGCTCATTGTGAATCCCACGCTTTTCGCAATTGAAAGGGATGAGCGCATACTCGGAACAGGTGTATTTAGTAATATGGAAATCACCTCAGGTAGTACGGCGTATAATTGTCAGTATGTTCGTTATTTTGCCATGGATCCTGAAACTAGAGGTCAAGGCATTATGAAGCGATTTTCGTTGAGGGGAATGCTGTTGGTTAGGGGTAGAGAATCGCGAAAAACTGTTTATTTTGCTTTAGTTGAACGGGGAAATAAAGCGTCGTTTAAGGCTGTACAAAATACCGGATATACACATGTTGGCACCATAAAAACCTTTGGCTTTAGTCGGTTTTTTCCTAAAGGGAAAGTCAATTTTTCTCGTTTAACGGAAGAAACAGATAAGGAACAAATGTTGACAAAGTTGAAAGAATTCTATGGCAACCATTCGTTAGTGCAGTTTAATCCAGTTTTTCTTGACAATCAATACGTTGTGGTAAAGAATGAACTTGGAGACATATTGGCAGGTTGTCAATACCATCGTTGTCATTGGAAAGTGAATCGATTACCCGGTAAATCTGGAAAGTTACTCTTGAAATTATTACCTAAGATACCTTTGTTAAATAAAATTTTCAATCCTAACAAATTTGAATTTCTTGCATTTGAAGCCATTTATTTTCAGTCAGGAAAAGAACAGTTGCTCCAGCAGTTATTTGAAAGTATTCTTCACGAAGAAAAATTAAACGCTGCTATGTTTTGGTTGGATGAAAAGGATCCGATGGTAGAGATCATCGGGCGTAAATTTTCTTTGGGATTGATTCATAGTTTTCTTAAGAGAAATGATGTTTGCATGATGCAAGATTACCACGGTTTAAGTGACCAGGAAATTCAAGAATTTATCGCTCGTTCATTTTATGCCTCTGCTTTTGATTATGCCTAAATAGGAAAAATATGCGTCAAGCAGTGATTCCAATAGCATGGGCTGAGATGACAGCAAGGGGGCAAGAAAAAATGTGGCTTCTTTTAAAACGCATAGGAATTCTTAAGAATGTGAATTTCATGACGGGGCATGCAGCCATGATGGTCGTTACGGAGCAGCAGTATTTATATTTCGACTTTGGAAGGTACCTTACGCAAAATGGTTTCGGAAGAGCGCGAGGTGCGAATACAGACCCAAAACTTGAAATAAAAACGAAGCCCGAATGGTCAGATGACAATCGCTTGTTGAATTTACACGACCTATGTGTTGAATTAGAGGAATTGTCTGATGCTACGCATGGTCTTGGACCAATTTCGCTATCCGTGCTCTATGAAATCGATAGTAAGAAAGTGTTGAATTTTATTCAGTTAACCCAGAAGATTGGGGAAATTGTTTATGGTGCCATGTCACTTCGTAAATTCAATTGTGCTCGTTTTATAACTAAGGCAATTTTGGCTGGGCATCCTCCAAAAAAGATTAAAAGATTATTGCGTTATCCTTTGCTTGGGTCAACTACGCCGCTTTATAATGTGGTTGCTTGTGGTGAGGGGAACAATTACACTGAATTTCAAGCAGGAAAATTAATTCGCGTAAGCATGTCGTCTGTTGGTTCCTTGCTCGACTTAGCTAAAAAGTGCAGTTATTCTTTCCGATCTTCAAAAGCGAAGGAATTACCATTTGACGAACGTGTTGGGTTTTTACAACTTGGTGAAGACCAAGAAGCAATTTTTACGAATACCACTTATTTGGGAGGAATAGGTGAGGGAGCATTTCACCGCTTAGAGGAACATCAAAAAGGAGTGTTAATGAAAAAATACGACTTAAACGGTAATCTTGAATTTGAGCAATGTTATTCATTGCCGAAACATCTTTCTAGCCTTAAAATAAACGAGTTAACCTTATTGCACGATTCTCATTTTTCTTGGATAACCGTTCGTCATTCTTCGGGCTGGACCGGAAGACTCATGGCTTGTTAAAAGTATTTTTGGTAACGGTTTGCGGCTTGGGGAACGGCCCGACTCGTTAAACAAACCGTTGTTCCGAAGTTAAACTTATTTTCTATCAAATTTTCCATAGTTTCGAAGCAAGATTGGAGGGTTGGCGATAGACAGCTGTTATGGGTAAATTATTCAAAACATTCTCCATTTGGTATGCAAAATAAATCAGGAAGTGATAAATATCGTTTATTTATTTTCCCAAAGGTTAATCCGTTATGGTTTATCGCTGTTGGTAATTCATCTGACATATTAAAAGTATAGATTCTAACTGTTTTTCCATCTTCATCTATAAATATTAATCTACTATGCCCGTGTCTTTCAATCGCGGCTTGAACAGAATAATATTGAGAAAGAACATTGTAAGTGACAGACTTTGAATGAAAACTTCCTTCTTTCATTTCAAGTTGCCCTAAATAAATTGTTTCAAAAATGGTAGAATCTTGATCAATTTCTATTTGTTTTTCACCTACCAAATCATCATTTATATATTTTTTAAATTCAAAGTCTTCTTGGCAAAAAGAATATGGTGAAACAGCGATAAACAATATTAAAATAAACAATTTCATATTACAACTTTTATTATGGATGTTTGGATTCAGTAATTTCCACATTGTGCATCATTACCCATAACGGTTTGCGTGTAGGCGCATACCTAGATGGTTGTGCATACACGCTGTTATGGGAATGGGTTATTTTAGTTTCTTAATTGCATTGCTTTCTAGTAAAGATTTCATTTGTGTAATGGCGATTTTGTTGAGTTGAATCAAACGATCATTTTGGGTTAAACCTTGTGTAATTAATAATGCGTTGATACTTTCCAAATTACTCAAAACAACCAGTTGTTCCAAAGTCGCATGGTCTCTGATATTTCCTTTATTGTCTCGGTTATCTACGTGCCATTCTTTAGCTGTAATTCCAAATAGTGCTACATTCAATAAATCAGCCTCATTGGCATATACAAAACTAACCTGTTGTTTAGTTATTTCTTTCGGGATTAGATTTTCTTTAATTGCATCCGTATGAATGTGGTAATTTACTTTTGCTAAAGTGCGCTGTAAATTCCATTCTAATTTTAATCTGCTGTTTTCATCCTCTTTTAAGCGTTGGAATTCTTTAATCAAATAGATTTTGAATTGTGGACTAATCCACATTCCGAATTCAAATGCAATGTCTGGATGTGCATATGTTCCACCATATCTTCCGGTCGTTGCTTTTAATCCAATCGCATTTGTCTTTTCAGCCCATTCTTTAACGCTTAATTTATAGCTATTGAGACCTGCTTGACTTTTAATTATGGCGAATTCGCCATAATTAAAATCTGGGTTATAAACGGATTCCCAAATTCCAAGATACTCAACCGTATTTCTGTTGCGCAACCAATCGGAGATAAAAAAATCACCGTCTTTTGCTTTCAGCATATCGGTTAATGAAATAAACTCTGAATCGTTTTCAAAAAGAATTGAAATTTCCTTGCCCTCTACGTGTATTTTCTTGTTTTTTGCCATTAATCAAATTTACGGAAAATCTATGTAAAAAGGCGTGTGCCTTGCCACGCCTTGAAACCATCAACGCAAAGAAATCATTTAAAAAGGCTGTTGGTATTGCGATGTTTTCTAATGTTATCAGACTTATTCTTTTATTACTTTGAATGATTGCTTCATGTTTTCTCCCACGCTGAACATATAGATCCCGGAGGTTAAATGTCCAAGCTCAATCGTTGTATTCTCAGAGCTGATTTTTCCGGTTTGAACAATTCGCCCTTTGTTATCAAAAATTGAATAAATACTCCCAATAAGTTTTGAATCTGTTTTCACATTGATAATGTTTTGTGTAGGGTTTGGAAATACAGAGAATAAATTATCTCTTAAGGCTTCATTTATTCCTACATTAGTATTCACGGTTAAAACTGCAACATTTGAAGTATCAGTGCAAGATCCAGAAGTAACAATACAACGAAAGGGTTGATTGTTATTACTCATCGTTACATTTGAAACAGTAAAAGTATTGGTTGTCGTTCCATTGTATTGACCAACACTATTCAAATTTTGATAACCTACACCAAGGTCGGTTTGCCATTGGTAAGTTGCATTTGGATCT
Source organism: Crocinitomicaceae bacterium (assembly GCA_044345395.1). Taxonomy (GTDB): domain Bacteria; phylum Bacteroidota; class Bacteroidia; order Flavobacteriales_D; family Crocinitomicaceae; genus UBA952. The sequence continues at coordinate 5,684 of JBIJBD010000029.1, forward strand.
GATGAACTAATCACAAATTGTGCGTTGTTATTAATATTGACGGTTTGATTGGTTGGTTGGCTATTTACTGTAAGTTGACAGCCATTATATAAATTTGAAATTTCTTGTTGCGTTAGTGCCCGGTTCCAAATACCGATATCGTCGAGTTTGCCGTCCCAAGACCAATTATTTACTGCAAAAGGCTGGTGTGCACCTAAATATAAATTATATGTAGTATTAGGGGTAACCGTTCCTACCTGCGTATTCGAAGCAAAAAGAGTTCCGTTCAAGTAAATCGATTTGCCAAGTGTTGTGCTATATACAGCGACTGCATGTAGCCATTGATTTGATTGTATTGAGTTAGAAAACAAGAATGGAGCATTATCAGCTTCGAATCTAAGTTTATCCAATGGTGGCTGAGAAAATGGGGAATTAGTTATAAAATCATAGAGTCCAGATTTACTTACTATTCCATGATCTGTGTTGAAATTATTTGCATAAATCCAAGCTGAAATAGTAAGGTCACCATTTAAATTCACAGTGCTTGAGTTACCACAATCAATATAGTCAGAATTTCCATCAAAACTATATGCCGTGTTTGCAACTCCATTTCTATCAGTAGTCAGGGCAGCCCCATTCACTGTACCATTATTCCCATTCCCACTCTCATCGTTTGCATTGCCATTAAACGACCACCAACCAACAAGACCATTTGTTGGTACATAAGAAGGCACGCTTTGCGCCATTGTTGCAGCAGTCAATCCTAGGGTTGCTACTGCGGTCAGAAGTAAACTTTTCTTTTTCATTTTTTTTGAAGTTTGTTTTGTTCTACTCTGCCCCGCAGTAGAGTTATTATAAAAAATCAGCGTGGGACAGTTACCAATTCGTAGCCGAGGAACGACCAAGTCCCACACAACAGAAAAGATAAAGCCCACGCTTTGCGTGAGCGTTTATCAAATCCTTGTTGTGCTTATAGTTTGGTCGTTTTCGGCTACAAGAATGCTAAACGCAATATTTTATATCAGCCTTTTAGGCTGTGTTTTTTCTATTTCATTCGTTTCGTTTTTTTGTTGGTTCAAAATTACTGTTTTCTGTTAATGTTTTATCGTCTGCTCAAATAGCCTTTCCCATAATTAGCGTATAAGCCCAACTAATATACGCATATACAACATAGGTTGGAATGATAAGCGCAATAAAGATATGTATTCAGTAAAGTAATGACAAATGGAAATGAAACGTCTTTACGGATTTTGGTTGTGTAGGCTAAACAGCTACATTGTGTTCGCGTAAGGCGTCGTTCAACGAGGTTTTAAGATCGGTCGAAGCTTTGCGTTTACCGATGATTAAGGCACAAGGCACTTGGAAATCACCTGCAGGAAAAGTCTTGGTGTAGGAGCCTGGAATCACCACGCTTCTTTCTGGTACATACCCGCGTATTTCTTGCGGTGAAGAACCTGTTACATCTATGATTTTGGTAGATTTCGTTAGAACTACATTGGCACCGAGAACTGCTTCCTTTCCTACTCGAACTCCTTCAACAACAATGCAACGTGAACCTATAAAAGCATCATTCTCAATAATAACCGGCGCAGCTTGTAAGGGCTCCAATACGCCACCAATTCCCACGCCACCGCTTAAGTGTACGTTTTTTCCTATTTGAGCACAACTTCCCACGGTTGCCCAAGTATCTACCATGGTTCCAGAATCTACATAGGCGCCAATGTTAACATAGGAGGGCATCAAGATGACACCTGAAGCCACATAGGATCCATAACGTGCTATGGCATGCGGAACAACACGTACGCCCAATTCTTTGTAATTTCGTTTCAAGGCCATTTTATCGTGAAACTCAAATGGACCTACCTCAATTGTTTCCATTTGACGAATTGGGAAATACATCACAACTGCTTTTTTAACCCACTCATTCACTTGCCATTCACCATTTTCGAGGGGTTCAGCAACACGTAATCTGCCTTTGTCAATTTCTTCAATTACCTCTTCAATTGCTTTTACGGTGTTAGGATTTTGTAGCAAGGCTCGGTTTTCCCAAGCTTCCTCTATAAGTGCTTTCATGAATGTTGATTTTTTGTCAATGAAACGATGGTATTTTCCTCTTTTGGAACAAATAATAGAAAAATAAACCCAAGAATAAAGAATAAAGCCACAGAAAAGACAGAGTAACGGATGTCTTGGAAGATGAGTTCGGTTAAACCAAAAAAGGCCGTTCCTAGAATCATTCCGATTTTTTCCGTTGCGTCATAGAATGAAAAATAACTGGCATGATCGGTGGTTTCAGGTAAGTATTTCGAATAGGTTGACCGAGCAACAGCTTGAACTCCTCCCATTACCAATCCAACAAATGCAGCCAAAATGTAGAATTCAACAGGTTGTGTAATAATATAGGCAAAAACACAAATTATTATCCAAATCACAACATTGAGAATAATCACGTTGATGTTTCCCATTTTTTTTGCGAGCATTGCCGATAATTTAGCGCCAACAGCACCCAATAATTGAATCAATAAGATGGCTATAATCAGCCCTGTTTTTGCGCCTTTATCTGGCCATTCAATTTCTTTGCTAGCAAAGACTGTGGCCATCAACATGACGGTTTGAACGCCTGTGTTGAAGAAGAAAAAAGCATACAAGAACTTTTTGAGCCTTCGGGTTTGAACAAATTCTTTAAATACCAATTTGAGTTCACGAAATCCTTTCCAAATGTAATCTTTCTCCGGTTTTTTATCGTAAACATTATTCGGAAGAACGCGGTAGGTCATCTGCGCAAAACCAATCCACCAAACGGCTACGAGTAAAAAACTAACTTTCGTCAAACTTGCATCAACACCCATAATGAGTGCCAAGCAAATGATAAGTAAAACCATACTTCCCAAATATCCCATAATGTATCCTTGGGCAGAGATGCGATCTTGGTCTTTTGTTTCTGCAATCTCAGGTAAAAAGGCATTGTAGAAAACAAGGCTGTTCCAAAAACCGATGGTTCCTAAGAAAATGGATAGCATACCTAATTCCACTTGCGCAGGATTGAAGAAGTACAGCGAAGCGCACGATAGCGAGCCCAAATAACAGAAGAATTTCAAAAATTTCTTTTTACTGCCTGTGTAGTCTGCAATTCCAGATAGCATGGGAGAAAGAAAACTTACGCAAATAAACCCTAATGACAATACCAAAGAGTAAATCACACTCGGTGAAACTTGGTATCCGAAAAAATCTACAGTCACACTTCCCGGATCCACATTATCTGGATCTAATCCGTTTTCTTTTGCATATAAATTACGGGTGCTTGTTTCGTAAAATAATGGGAAAATAGCGGAGGAGACAACGAGATTATAGACGGAATTTGCCCAATCGTATGCAATCCATCCGCGAATAATTCGTTTGTTTCCTTTCTCTAACACGACGGATAAAGTTAATAGAAAAAATCAAGTTGTGTGGACCAAAGTTAATCGGTAGCTGTAGAATTTTTAATTTTTGAATACAGGAATCTTTTTACCCATTACTTTTTCGATGTCCTTGACATATGCTTTTTCACTTTCCTCGCAAAGGGAGATTGCCAAACCAGAGTTGCCTGCTCTTCCTGTTCTACCTATTCGATGCACATACGTCTCTGAGATATTTGGAATCTCGAAATTAATTACCAATTCTAACTCATTTATATCAATTCCCCTTGCCACGATATCCGTTGCAACCAAAACTTTTAATTTACCATCCTTGAAATCATTCAGTGCTTTCTGCCGAGCATTTTGTGTTTTATTTCCGTGAATGGCTGCTGAAGAAATATTTGCTTTAACTAAGAAACGAGCGACTTTATCTGCACCATGTTTTGTTCTTGTAAACACAAGAACTGAATGACAGTTACTTTCGCTAATCAGTCGTGTTAGCAGAGATCTTTTTTCTTCTTTTTCAGCAAAGTACAATCGTTGTTCTACCTTTTCAGTTGCGGATGATACCGGAGCTACGGTTACGGTTACAGGATTTTGAAGGATAGAATTCGCCAGTTGCTGAATGGTTTTCGGCATCGTTGCTGAGAAAAACAACGTTTGTCGATTTTTTGGAATCAATTGAATCACTCGTTTCACGTCGTGAATGAAACCCATATCCAACATTCTGTCAGCCTCGTCCAATACAAATTGTTTAATATTTTTTAAATTGATAAAGCCTTGTTGATGTAAATCCAATAATCTACCAGGCGTTGCAATCAAAATATCTACCCCTTTTTTAAGTCGTTGAATTTGTTGTTGCTGGCTTACACCACCGAAAATCACACAGTATGTTGAACGCAATGAGGCACCGTAATCCACAATGTTTTCCTCAATTTGAATGGCTAGTTCACGTGTTGGTGTGAGAATTAGGGTGCTAATTTCTCTTTTTTCCGTGCGTTCTTGTTTATCGAGGAGTTGTAGAATTGGAATGGCGAATGCTGCTGTTTTTCCAGTTCCTGTTTGTGCGCAGCCGAGTACATCTCGTCCTGAGAGAATTGGTGGTATTGCTTTTTGTTGTATTGGAGTGGGGAGTTTGTATCCTTTTTTATCGAGTGCTTGAAGAATCGGCTCGATTAATTGTAAATCATTAAATGTCATAAGTTGAATCAGAAATACACAAATTCAAACTATTTTGAAATTAATGAAATCTGAACGCAAAGGTATCGCTTTTATTCGTAAGTTTTGTTTTTAGCATTTTTGAAAGGTTTTCTACACTTCATTAGTTAACAAATTTCCCCACTTAAGTCATGTAAAATAAAAAGATAATAATCGGAATTAAAACGATTAAATAGTTATTAAATGTATTAAAATGTTAAAAAAAAATATGAAAAACGGAAAAAAACCGATAAAATAGTTGTAATTTAGTGGTGTGAATTTAAGAAGGCAAATAAAAATGTATGCAGATGCGCCGTTAACTCATAATGTGGTAATGGACGTTTTATCTCCATACGGCAGGCCAAATGATAAAATCAGTGAAATGATTAGAAGTGGGGAGCTTGTTTCATTGAGAAGAGGTTTGTATGTTCCTGGTCCCGAGTTGGATTTGCCGATTCCGGATCGTTTTCTAATTGCGAATCACTTGAGGGGGCCCAGTTATATTTCACTCGAATCAGCACTTTCTTATTGGGGATTAATTCCGGAACGAGTGTATGAAATAAGCTCAGTTACTACTAAAACATCAAAAATATACCAAAACTCACTAGGGCGTTTTAGTTTTCAGTATTTGGGAACCCCTTATTACTCATTCGGAATCAGGAGTGTTCGTCTAACTGAATTTCAAACTGCCATGATTGCTTCTCCTGAAAAAGCTCTTTGTGACAAAATCATAGTAACCTCAGGAGTTCAACTGCGCAGTATTTCTCAAACAATGGATTTTCTACTCGAAGATTTGCGTATTGATGAAGCGCAATTGCGTCAATTAGATGCCAGTGCAATTGAAACTTGGGTGATTGATTCGCCAAAAAGAAATAGCCTGCAAATGCTCGTCAACACAATTCAACGCTTATGATGAAGGATTGGATAGCGGAGTATAACCCGCAAAATGAGGAAGAAACATTAGCCGCAATGCGTGAAATCATGCAAGAAATTGCGCTTGCGGCTTTGTCGCGAACAGATTTTTTCAAAAGAGCAGCATTTTACGGCGGAACAGCCTTGCGTATTTTTCATGGATTAGATCGCTATTCGGAAGACTTGGATTTTTCTCTTTTGGATGCGGACCCGAGTTTTTCCTTAATGCCCTATTTTTCAGTTATCACTGATGAATTTGAAGGACTTGGCATTCGAGTAAGTATTAGAGAAAAGGAAAAGCGGGTGAAAACTCCTATCGATTCTGCATTTTTGAAATCAGAAACCTTATGGCAAGAATTGGTATTGGAGGATATCGTTGTTCAACATGGAATCTCTTCAAATAAATCGGTTAAGATCAAAATTGAAATTGATCGAGTTCCTCCATGGGGATTTGAAACAGAAGAAAAACTGTTGATTAAACCATTCTCATTTTATGTAAATTGTTTTTCATTACCTTGTTTGTTTGCTGGAAAACTACATGCTTTGCTATTCAGAAAATGGAAAAACCGCGTTAAAGGTCGTGATTGGTATGACATGGAATGGTACATTCGAAAAGGGATACCCTTGAATGTCTCTCATTTTTTGGTGCGGGCATCTGAAACAAATGATTGGAATCAAGCTTCAATTTCAAAAGATCAGATTATAGAATTATTAAGGGATAAAATCAATTCTGTATCTTTTAATGCTGTAAAAGACGACGTGCGAAAGTTTATTCGTCAAGATAAACAACTCAACATCTGGAATGCCAATTATTTCAACGATTTGATTGAGAAAATGAAGTTTAGTGAGTGATTTAAATCATCACTTATTATTCTCCAAAATATATGTCAGAATTTTCTCAATTAAATGCACACGGTCCTTACCTGAAACATTGTGTTTGTGCATTGGATAAGGAAAGAAATCCATTTGTTTTTCTGCTTCAACAAACTTTTTAACCAATGCGTAATTATGCTGTAATACCACCACATCGTCAACTGTTCCATGAATGAGCAACAATTTTCCTTTCAGATTGGAAGCATAATTCAATAAGGAAGATTGGTCATAACCTTTGGGATTTTGATCCGGTTTGTCCATGTAGCGCTCACCGTACATGATTTCGTAATATTTCCAATCTGTAACAGGTCCACCGGCAACACCAGTAGTGAAAACTCCAGGATTTCGCAACATTAGCGAGGTTGTCATAAATCCACCAAACGACCAACCATGCACCGCCATGCGATTTGCATCAATATAGGACAGTGATTTTAAAAAGTTCACTCCTGTAAGTTGATCCTCCATTTCTACTGTTCCTAATTGACGGTGAATTTGAGATTCAAAAGCAAATCCTCTTTCAGCTGAACCTCGATTATCTAAGGTAAAAACGATATATCCCTGATTTGCCATCCAGTGCATCCATAAATTTGCCCCTGCGAGCCAAGAATTTGTAACCATTTGCGCATGCGGACCACCGTATACATATACCATGACGGGGTATTTTTTTGAAGGATCGAAATTTGCAGGTTTTATCATTCTGTAATATAAATCAGTGCCATCATTGGCCGCAATTTTTCCTATTTCCGTCGTTCCAATGTTATAATCATCAAGTTTGTCTTTAGCCGTTCCTAATCCTTTTGCCATCTTGCCATTTGAAGTCCATATAAGCGTTTTATTTGGAATAGTTAAACTTGAGAATGCATTATACCAATAAGCTCCATCTCCAGATAATTGAAAACTATGAGTACCGTTTTCTTTTGTCAGTAATTCTGAGTTCCCAGAAAAATCTGTTCGGTAAACTATGGTATTTGTGGGGTTTTCTCCAGTGGCACTGTAATAGATGTACTTTTTGTCTGGGCTTAGGGACAAAATATCTTTTACAACAAAGGCATGTTTGGTTAATTGTAGAGTTTTCTCCACACCTTCAAAATCAACCAAATAGATATTCGTAAAGCCATCTTTTTCTGACATCCACAAAAAGTCATTTCCATTTCCAATATAATAGGCAGGATGCTCAGGTTCAACCCATTTGTCGTTTTTTTCCTCTAAAAGTGTTTTCACAAATTTCCCTGTCTTTACTTCGTAAACATTTAACCACATATGATTTTGGTCGCGATTAACCTCTGCAACGATAAGGTATTTTTCATCTGGTGTAATGGATAAATTGGTGAAATAATCATCCGGGGCCCCCTTTGGAGAAATGTAAATAGATTTATTTTTTTTAACATGATAAATTCCAACTTTTGGTTGTTCTGAAGCTTGACCGGCCATAGGATATTTTATGGAAACCAATTGACCTGGTGTTTCATCGATATTAAGTAATGGATAATCGTGAACATTGGCTTCGTTTTTTTGATAAAATGCTAAAACATTCCCATTGCTTGACCAGAAAATGCCATTTGAAATCCCGAATTCATTTCGCGCAATGGACTGGCCGGATACAATATTCTTATTTTTATTTTTGGTGACAGCTTTTCCATTAAGGTATAAGTCGTTTTCAATGGTGTAAGCGATGCTATTACTCGCATGATGCGGGGTGGCGTTCTCTGCTGCATCTGGAAGTTTTTGAAGAATTTCACCCGTTTTTGAACTCAGCGTAAATTTCACATAGACTTTCCCATCAGTCAATATAATTTGATCCTTATTCAACCATTTTAAATCCATAAATCCATAAAATTGCATCTTCATAGATTCGTTGAATTGCTGAATGGTAAGCACTTCCATTTCTTTTTCAGAACTGACGGAAGAAGTGTACAAGGTTTGCCAATTTTTACTCAGGTATGAATACCCATCCGTTCCAGGAATCCATTGAAAATTATTGACGTAATCCGGACGAAAACTTCTCCATTGTTGCATGACAGCATCTTTCAGTGTGAGTTCCTTTTTTTGCGCCAACGAATTAAGTGTAACCAAAATGAATGTAAATGCTACTAGTTTTTTCATGGAATATTTTTTTCGAAAGTATTAAAAATTGAACAAAGAAGCTGATGATTTTAATTTTTTTAAGCTTGAACAAGGACCATTGAATAATCTCCATGTAATTAAATCGTTGATTAAAGGGTTTTAAATTCAAAACTTTTCTTTTATTTTATTAATGAAATGTGTATCTTTGCACCCCAAATTTTAATTAATTAACTAAATAACATTATGAATTCTTACGAAACTGTTTTCATTTTAACTCCCGTTTTGTCTGATGATCAGGCAAAGGAAGCAGTACATAAGTTCGAAGGTGAGATGAAGGCACTAGGTGCTAAAATCAAACATTCTGAGAACTGGGGTTTGCGCAAGTTGGCATACCCAATCCAGAAAAAATCTACAGGCTTTTATTTCCTTGTAGAATTTGAAGCAGAAGGCAACGTTGTTGCAGATTACGAATTGATGATGAAGCGTGACGAGCGCGTTCTTCGATTCTTAACTGTGAAAATGGATGTGGATCATGTTTCTTATGCCGTAAAAAGAAGAGCTAAATCTGGAGCGACTGCCTAATTAATAACCCTTTAAAAAAAAAGAAATGTCAAACGATATCCGTTACTTAACCCCGATTAATATTGATATTAAAAAGGATAAATATTGCCGCTTTAAGAAGAGCGGAATTAAGTTCATTGATTATAAAGATCCTAACTTTTTATTAAAGTTAGTAAACGAACAAGGTAAAATACTTCCGCGTCGAATCACTGGTACTTCAGCGAAATATCAGAAAAGAGTGAATAAGGCGATTAAAAGAGCACGTCACTTAGCGATTTTACCATATGTTGGAGACATGCTGAAATAATAATTGTTGAACTTTTTAAGATTTTAAAATGGAAGTAATATTAAAGAAAAATGTAGATAAACTGGGTTATGCAAATGACGTAGTGTCAGTTAAACCAGGTTACGGTAGAAATTTTCTCATTCCTCAAGGGTATGCGGTATTAGCTACACCAAGTGCAAAGAAAGCACATGAAGAAGTGATGCGACAAAAATCACATAAAGAGGCTAAGTTAGTTGCTGAAGCTCAAGAAATTGCAACAAAACTAGCTGGTTCATCCGTGAGTATTTCAACAAAAGCGGGTGAAAATGGAAAGATTTTTGGTTCTGTTAACACCGTTCAATTGGCAGATGCACTGAGAAAAGAAGGATTTGAGATTGACAGAAAATCGTTGAGAATTAAAGACGAACCTATTAAAGAATTAGGAACTTTCGAAGCTGAGGCTAATTTATTTAAAGGCGTAAAACAATTATTTAAATTTCAAGTTATTGGAGAATAATTTCTCTTGATAGAAATGGAAAGGTCAATCTGAAGATTGGCCTTTTTTATTTTTCGGAACAATGTGAGTGGACATTATTTTTTTTGCTTCACGTTTCGTTAATTCTTGTTTTTGAAAAAGGTGCAAGGCTTGACTTGCAATTTTTCCACTTACCTCAGGATCTGTAAGTGGTTTTGGGTAATTCAGGCCTACTATAAATGAATAAAAAAGTTGTTCCATTTCATTAATTTTCCAAGGACTTATGGCGAGATCATGGGGTAAGTTTCTTAATTCTGGCAACCATTCTTTTATGAACTTAGCTTCTGGATCGTGTTCGAGCGCTTGTTTTCTTGGATTATAAACACGAATTGTATGATAACCAACTGTTCCTGCTTGCATTTGAACTTGCGCGTAATGAATTCCGGGTTCATAATCTGTGAATTGCTTGGCGAGGTGTAATGCTGCGGGTTGCCAAGGTTGCCAAAGATGTTGTGTCCAAAACGAAATAAGCATAGCGCGCATACGAAAATTTAAATACCCTGTTTGATTGACACAACGCATGCAGGCATCGACCATGGGAATTCCTGTATTTCCGTTCTTCCATCGATCAAACCATTCTCATTCTATATTGAGAGAATTCCTGATGCTATTATAAGCCGTATTTTGATTTTCAAATTCTATACGCGGTTCAGATTCAAGTTTTTGAATAAAATGACAATGCCAATGCAGTCTTGACTTGAAGTTAACGAGTGAACGATAGGGTCTTTTTTGTTGTTGAATATCTTGAATAATTTTTCGAATACTGATGGATCCCCATGTTAAATGAGGAGATAATCTACTGCAACTCACTCTGCTTTCGCTAGGTTTTGAAATATGTTTACTATAGTTTTTATGTCTATAGCTAATAAATTCTTTCCATAATTCGAGGGCTTTGGTTTCACCACCTATTTGAATGTGAGCTTCTTTTATTGGATGAGTAGTTAATAGATATCTTGAACATATTTCGTTTGACAAGTTTAGTCCTTCGAAATTCATTAGATCGACATCGTACAATGGTTCCTGCATAAAAGCCTCCCAATGCTTAGACCAATTTGTCCGGTCTCTCAATCCTCTTTTTACGGCGAATTGAGGCCATTCTTTCCAATTTATGCCGAATTTTTTACAAAATGACTTGACATTTTTATCTCGCATAAAGGTAAAATTGTTACCTGTTTCCACATGGCTATATAAGTTGAATACACCATGGGTTTCGTATAATTCGTGAAAAATAGAAACGACATCACCTTGTAATACATGAAATATTTTTTTTGATGAATTCAGTTTTTTACCAATATCAATTAGGCATTGAAACGCAAACAACCAATGTCTATTAGCAAAGTCGGGTTGCAAAAACCAATCGTTTTCAAGTATGAATAGGATCAGTGTAGGAGCTTTGTTTTCAATGGCGCAAGCAAGTGGTGCATGATCGTGTAAACGCAAGTCTTTCTTTAGCCATACGACATTATACATATTCTTCAAACAACAGATTCAAAGAAGTGTTTAAGCTAATCTAATTAAATAGTTTTGCACATAGTCACTGATACCTTGCTCTAGGGTGTGAAATGGAGTTGTATATCCTGTTTGTATTAATTTAGTCATATTGGCTTCCGTGAAATATTGATATTTATCACGTATATCCTCAGGCGTATCAATAAATTTGATCACTGGTTGTCTATCTAAAGAATGATAGGTGGCCATTACCAATTCCAAAAATGTTCTTGCTTTACCACTTCCCAAATTATAAATAGTTGAAGTTGGTTTCTGCTTCATCAAGAATAGACATACGCTTGCAACATCTTTGACATAGACAAAATCTCTAAGTTGACCTCCATCGGTAAAATTTGGGTTATGAGAACGAAATAATTTCATTTCACCCGTTACTTGTATTTGTTTAAAGGCATGAAATACGACGCTTGCCATACGTCCTTTGTGATATTCATTTGGTCCGTATACGTTAAAAAATTTGAGTCCAGCCCAAAATGGAGGTCTATTCTGTTGTTTAATTACCCATTTATCAAATTCATTTTTAGATTCACCATATGGATTTAGAGGGATCAACTTTGAAATAGAATCTTCTTCATCGTCATACCCGAAGTCACCATTCCCATAGGTGGCAGCACTACTGGCATAAACTAGGGGTATTTCATTCGCTGTACAATAATTCCAAATATCTTTTGAGTAATTTAAATTGAGCAATTCTAAAATCTGCCAATTCAATTCTGTGGTATCTGTTCGCGCACCAAGGTGAAAAATAAAATCAATTTTTTCCCTTGACTCCGCAAGCCATTGAATAAATTTGGAGCGTTCTATTTTTAAGAGACAACGGATGGACTCATGATTTCGTTGTTTTTCTAGTCTTGTGAAATCATCAACCAAAATGAGATTATCGAAACCAATTCTGTTTAATTCTTGACACAAAAAACTTCCAATAAACCCCGCAGCTCCGGTAATGACAATCATGCTAGAATTCTTAAAAAAGTCCGTTGATTTCAGCGTCTATTGCATGAATTATTTTACCTAAGTCCTCCTGACTTTCAGGAAAGCGATTATTGTCAACGTCTATAATTAGCAACTTACCTTTGTCGTAGGTAGAAATCCAAGCCTCGTAGCGTTCATTTAATCGTTTTAAATAATCTAAACGAATACTTTCTTCATAATCTCTGCCGCGCTGTTGAATTTGATTTACAAGCGTCGGTACACTCGCACGAAGGTATATGAGTAAATCAGGAGCAGAAACAAATGAATCCATTAAGTTGAAGAGAGAAAAATAGTTTTCAAAATCTCTGGTGGTCATTAAACCCATTGAATGTAGGTTTGGAGCAAAGATAAATGCATCCTCATAAATTGTTCTATCCTGAATAACAGTATGAGCTGTTTTTTTTATTTCTTGTATTTGAGTAAACCTACTATTCAAGTAATAAATCTGTAAATTAAACGACCATCGCTGCATGTCGTCGTAGAAATCATTTAAAT
>JBIJBD010000147.1:0-5489 GCA_044345395.1 Crocinitomicaceae bacterium
AGTCCAACTTACATTGTACCCAGGAGATCCGCCACTTGCAGTGATAACTGCCGAACCATTTGCGGCTCCATTACACGTTGCATTCGTTGGCGTATTGGAAGCAGAAACGGCTGTAGGATTTGTTATCGTTACAGTTGTTGTGGCTGTACATCCATTGGCAGAAGTTACAGTTACATTGTATGTGCCCGCACCTAACCCTGTCATTGTATAAGTTCCTCCACTCGCAGCAATTTCAGTTCCAGAAGGGTTTCCAGAAGTAGTTCCTGTCCAGCTAACGTTGTAACCAGCTGTACCGCCACTAGCAGTAATGACAGCCGAACCATTTGTCTGACCACTACAGGTTGGGTTTGTAGGAGTATTCGAAACTGTAACGGCAGGTGGGTTTGTTATAGTAACAGTGTTTGTCGAGACGCAGCCATTGGCAGCAGTAACAGTAACAGTATAAGAACCAGGGGCTAAATTAGGTATGGTATAGGTGCCCCCAACTGCATTTATTTCCGTTCCACCAGGATTGCCGCTCGCTACACCCGACCAGCTTACATTAAAACCGGCATTACCGGAAGATGCAGTGACTAAAATGGATCCTGTGCCTCCGTTACACGTTGGTTGAGTTGGAACAGCAGTTGATGCACAAGTGTTACAAGATGGAGGAGCAGTGTACGGTTGGGTCAGGGTGCACGTTGGGTCAGCGGAGAAAACTGCTGTAATGGAACATGCTCCTCCGTTTGCTGTAATTCCGGGAAGCGTATAATTTAATGGACTAGTCCAAGGACCTGGTATTGTTGTCGAACCCCCGCAGCTACTTGAAACTGTTAATGTTCCAGTTGTTGGAGGATATGTGAATGAGATATTTCCTGTTACTGAATATTGATTGGTGGTTGAATTACAGGTTCCGGGCGTTGCCGTCAACCCCGTCATATTACATAAGATATTACAGTTTGTCGAACCTGTTCCTGACGTTTGGGTAAAACTAACTGCTCCGGCTTGATTAGAATAATTCGTAATTAACATAAGGTACCATTGCCCTGCTACCGCGTTAGTAATGGTTGCGGTTTCTGTAGCGGCAGCTGAAAAACTGCAAGAAACAATATTTGATGACGAATACCCCGCACACATGGCATTTTGACTAGAAAAAGGGCCCCAAATTATATAGTCAACATCAATACCAGATCCTGCTGAACTCGTTTGATTTAAGGTCATAGTAATTGAACCAGAAGTTCCTATATTCAAATAAAAAAATGAAGGATTAGGAGTTGAACCTAAACAACCATATGTTCCCCCTCCTCCCAAAGAAGCAACATTCGTAGTATTGCAAAAGTTCAAACCAGAGGAAGTACAAAATGGGTCTGCTGTTGCGCAACTACTATTTCCGTTTAAACTAACACATCCACCACCTGTGCTACCTCCACCACCACCACCACAACTCGTGCATTGAATGGTTGTTGTACAACAATTTGTTGCAGTTCCGCAATTCGAACCTGTATTCCAAGATGGAAAATATGAGCCGGAGGTTGTTGCAGTAAAAGTTAACGGTGAATTTCCTTGGGCAACTATGGTTCCGTTATACGTTCCACTGTGCACCGTTATATAGCCCCCACATGAATTAGTCAGAACATATGTGTTTCCTGCTACAATACTATTAATTGTACTGTATTCTGTTTGATAGCTACAAGTGCTAATTGTAACTGTTGAAGCAGTTGAAGGTGCTGTTGCGCTCCCATAGGCAGTTGTATTTGTACAGTTTCCGCTTGAAAACGCAAAATGTCCTAGAAGAAGGACAAAGACGAGGGAGAAATATTTTATTAATTGTTTCATTTTGTATTTTTAGCGACTACTTCAAAAGAAGTAGACTTAAGGTTTTTATTGGATAATGCTATTTTAATTGAGTCAACGCTATTATCAACATCATCAATAAAATGAATCGATATATCTCCTGATTCAATGCTTTCAATATTTGCTTGAGGAAACCCAAGTTCATTTTTCACTTGGTAGTTCCCCTCGTTTATTTTTACATCATTTTTGTAAATCCAATCTGAAATTCCAGAAGCAATAGTCAGCATATGTTCAAATTCTATCCCGTTTATCGTTGAAAAACCATCAATTTTATTTTGATTCATTTTCGCTTTAACTTCTTGAGAAGAATAAGCGATATTTGCTTTCGTAATACAGGTAGAAAATGAAAAAATGAGGCTAACTAAAATAACTTTCATACAATATTCTTAAAAGAAACGAATTAAAAAATAAACGGTTGCCTATAACGCATACAAATTTAGTTATTTAGGCGCTGAAATTCAAGTTACTAAGAATAAAATGAACATATCAAACATTTCATTTATAATTCCATTTTTTTGATTAAATTAAATTCCCAATTCTCACTGCTCAATTGTGTTAGATAATTTTTTTAACGGCCTAAAATTCACAAAAAAACCGAATTAAATGTGTTAATTCGGTTTGATTTATTCTATTTACCTACAATCACTTAGAAATCGAAAGTCTCCATGAATTTTGTGGTAAAATTACCTTTATTGAAATCCTCATTTGCCATTAATTTCTGATGAAAGGGTATCGTTGTTTTTACTCCTTCAATTATATATTCATCCAATGCTCTTTTCATTTTCAGAATTGCCTCTTCACGTGTTTGAGCGACAACGATTAATTTTGAAATCATTGAGTCATAATTTGGCGGAATCGTGTAACCCGAATAAACATGAGAGTCAATGCGAACACCATGTCCACCTGGACAATGGTAGTCAGTTATCCTTCCTGGAGAAGGTCTGAAGTCCGCATAAGGATCTTCAGCATTGATTCTACACTGGATTGCATGCATGTGTGGGTAATAATTTTTGCCTGAAATTGGCTTTCCAGATGCGATAAGTATTTGCTCCTTAATTAAATCGAAATCGATAACTTCCTCTGTAATGGTATGCTCAACTTGAATACGCGTATTCATTTCCATAAAGTAGAAGTCTCGATTTTTATCCACTAAAAATTCTACTGTACCAACACCCTCATATTTTACAGCTTTTGCCGCTTTAATAGCCGCCTCACCCATTTTCTCACGCAATTCATCTGTCATGAATGGAGAAGGAGTTTCCTCAACTAATTTTTGGTGACGACGTTGAATTGAACAGTCTCTTTCGGATAGGTGACAAGCATTTCCATATTGATCTCCAGCAATTTGAATTTCAATGTGACGTGGTTCTTCGATGAACTTTTCCATGTAAATCCCGTCGTTTCCAAAAGCGGCACCTGCCTCTTGTCGTGCAGAATCCCATGCAGCTTCAATATCTTCTTCTTTCCAGACAATACGCATCCCTTTACCTCCACCTCCTGCAGTAGCCTTTAGAATAACGGGATATTTAATTTCTTTCGCTGTTTTTTTCGCATCGTTCAGGTCTTTCAACAAACCTTTAGAACCAGGAATACATGGAACTCCTGCGGCAATCATAGTGGCCTTGGCAGTCGCCTTATCTCCCATTCCCGCAATTTGCTCTGGTAAAGCACCAATAAATTTAATTCCGTGCTTTTGACAAACACGAGAAAACTCTTCGTTTTCAGATAGAAACCCATAACCTGGATGTATGGCATCAGCATTTGTTATTTCCGCCGCAGCCATAATATTTGGAATTGAAAGATAGGATTGTTTGCTTATTGGAGGACCTATACAGACCGCCTCATCAGCGAAACGCACAGGTAAACTATCTTTATCTGCAGTGGAATAAACAGCTACTGTTTTAATTCCCATTTCTTTGCATGTACGTATAACTCTCATGGCGATTTCACCACGATTCGCTACTAGAATTTTCTTAAACATAAGGTAACTGTTTTTAGACTTATGACGGATCTACTAAAAATAAAGGTTGATCATAATCAACAGGTGACGAGTTGTCAACCAGTACCTTCACTATTTTTCCTGAAACCTCTGATTCAATTTCATTAAACGTTTTCATCGCTTCAATGATGCATAATTTATCACCAACAGATACTGAGGAGCCAACATTTACAAAAGCATCCTTGTCTGGACCTGGAGTTCTGTAAAAAGTTCCAATCATTGGAGACTTCACCGTAATGTATTTTGAATCGTCAGCGCTAGCTGTGTTTTCTGAGTTTGTAGCAGGCGATGGCGTGTTTGAAACTATTGGAGCAGAAGGTACGGCAATTGGTGCACTTTGAACCATTTGTTGTGGTGCTTGCACATATATAGGTTGCTCTGTAGGATGTGATGCTCCTCCACTAATCGTAATTTTAAACCCTTCACGCTCAATATCTACCTTTCTTATTCCAGTTTTAGAAACTAGTCTGATTAAGTCTTTTATTTCCTCTAAGTTCATACTGTTTTTTTTGTAAAAGTAATTGTTTTTATGAATTATAGGCCCATTTTAAATAAACAGCACCCCATGTAAATCCTCCTCCAAATGCAGACAATATTAGGTTGTCTCCTTTTTTCAATTGTTTTTCATAATCCCACAAACACAAAGGCAATGTCCCTGCGGTCGTGTTACCATACTTTTCAATATTGATCATGACCTTTTCTTTAGGCAAACCCATTCTGTCAGCTGTGGCATCTATAATGCGAAGATTTGCTTGATGTGGAACTAACCAATCTACATCATCACTTGTCAAGTTATTTTTCTCCATTATTTCCGCTGACACTTCAGCCATATTGGTAACTGCAAATTTAAAAACCTGTTTACCTTCTTGTTTTACAAAATGAAGTCTTTGTTCAACCGTTTGAATACTTGGTGGGTTGGCAGAGCCGCCTGCAGGTTGCACTAGATACTCTCGTCCAGATCCATCACTGCGTAAAATAAAATCTTGAACACCTAGTCCTTCTGTATTCGGTTCTAAAAGTACTGCGCCAGCGCCATCTCCAAATATCACACAAGTGGTTCTATCTTGATAATCTAAAATAGACGTCATTTTATCCACGCCTACTACAATCACTTTTTTGTATTTTCCTGTTTCAATGAATTGTGCCCCGGTTGACAATGCGTAAATAAAGCCTGAACACGCTGCAATTAAGTCAAATCCCCAAGCATTTTTCATTCCCGCTTTGTCGCACAAAACATTGGCTGTACTTGGAAATGGATAATCAGGTGTAACAGTCGCTAATACAACTAAATCTATTGCTAATGGGTCCGTATTGGTTTTTTTTAGTAAGCCTTCTACAGCCTTGACTGCCATGTCAGAAGACGCACCGTTTTTCAAAATTCTTCTCTCCTTAATTCCCGTTCTCGAGGTGATCCATTCATCAGATGTATCCACAATTTTGGCAAGGTCTTCATTGGAGAGAATATCCTCAGGTACATATCCTTGTACACCCGTTATGGCAGCGGTTACTTTTTTCATATTTAATTAAATGCTTCGTTTACTTTAGTCGCCAAGCCAGAATTTGCAACTTCAAACGCATGCAATATCATATTCTTGACAGCTACATTATTTGATATTCCATGACCAATTATTACATTTCCTTTGACACCAAGAATCGG
>JBIJBD010000091.1:0-10034 GCA_044345395.1 Crocinitomicaceae bacterium
GTTCCGCCATAGTTTTCATAGTTAAAACGGTCAAAATAATCATCCTTAATTCCTCGCTTTTTCATCAGAGTATATATCCCCTCAGCTTGTTTAAGTGCTACATTACCTGTAAAACCATCACAGACTATCACATCAGATTTGCCTGTAAATAGATCTCTTCCTTCAATATTTCCTGTAAAGTTTATTTCGTCCGACTCAGCCATCAATTTATAAGTAGCAATTGTCAGTAAATTCCCCTTGGATTCCTCTTCACCGATGTTTAATAACGATACTCTCGGTGCTTCAATACCATGAACATGTTTTGCATACAAACTTCCAAGAACGGCAAACTGATACAAAACATCAGCTTTACAATCCGCATTTGAACCAACATCCAAAAGAATTGTTTTCGAGCCGTCAATTGCAGGTAAGGTTGATGTTATACATGGCCTTATTACGCCGGGAATAGTATTCAATTTATACATGGAACCAACTAACATTGCACCGGTATTACCAGTGCTCGCAAATGCTTGGATTATTCCTTTTGATAACAAGTCAAATCCTACAGCAATTGAACTGTTCGGTTTTTGGGGTATCGCTCTAGTCGGATGATCATGAAAAGTGATTACATCGGGGGCATGAATAATTTCAAAGCAAGGGTTTTCGAATTCTCCTCGCTCTTTCAGTTCTGCTTGAATCCTGTTTTGATCACCAATTAAAACGACAATAGCACCAACAGGTAAAACCTGTGATGCCATAATTGCGCCTTCAATGTTGACCACCGGTGCAAAATCGCCTCCGGAAATATCAATTCCTACTTTCATTGAAGAAGTGGTACCGATTATTCCGCTGTTTCTTCTTGAAGTTTTTCAGCTACTACTTTGCCTTTGTAGTATAGCTTACCTTCGTGCCAATGAGCATGGTGAAACAAGTGAGGTTGACCTGTAGTTGGACATGTAGCTACGTTGTCCGCAACTGCATTTTTGTGGGTTCTTCTTTTGTCTCGTCTCGTGGTCGAAATACGTCTTTTAGGATGTGCCATAACTCGTTATATCTATTTAATTTAAACCTTTTAAAGCTGACCATCTAGGGTCAATATCATCGTCTTTTTTCTTTTCCTCTTTTACTTGGTACTTTGCAATTAGTTTTACCATTTCTTCATCACATTCACCATCTTCATGCATTGGCCTTATAGGCAAAGACAGTGCAATCATTTCATATATTTGTTGCGAAACATCTAACTCGTAAGCGTCATAACTTATTATTAATAAGTTATCATCATTGGTGTCTTCTTCTAGGTGCCCAAATTTGTAAATGACATCCAATTCCGCGTCAATTTCAACAAATGTTGATTCATTACACCTTGAGCAAATTTGTTCTACATGGCCAAAGCACTCAAAATGCGCAATCATCATGGTTTCTTTTTTTTCAAAGTCTAACCAAACTTTTACCGACCCTTTCTCAATAAGTGAAACCGGCAATGCTGCAAAGAACGTATCATTAACATCATACTCGAACGCATGTGTGCCTAGTTTAAGCCCTACAAAAGGTATTTCAAAAGCACTTTTCATGAGAACGACCCCAATAAAAATCGGAGGGCAAAGTTATGTAATAATTTTGAAAGTAAAAAACCTTATTCATCCTCATGATCTTTTTTATCTTTCACTGCCTGAACGACTAACGGGTTTTTAGACATCTCTTTATTGTTCCTTCTTGTTTTCCATATGTCTACCGCTTCAAAAAGCGCCGAACGCATGCTCTGTTCTGACGCATGATCTTTTCCTGCAATATCAAAAGCAGTACCGTGATCTGGCGAAGTTCTAATGATTGGTAGGCCTGCGGTGAAATTGACGCCATCTTCAAATGCCAATGCTTTAAATGCGGCTAAACCTTGGTCATGATACATAGCCAACACACCATCGTATTGATTTCTTGCCTTTGATCCAAAATAACCATCAGCAGCAAAAGGGCCATAAATTAACATGCCTTCATTTTTTAGCTGACTAATCACTGGATTTATTATTTGTTGTTCCTCCATGCCAATTTTTCCATTTTCGCCAGCATGAGGATTCAAGCCGAAAATAGCTATTTTCGGCTTCAAAATATTGAAATCTTTCCGCAGGGTTAATTCCAACAACTTTATTTTCTGAACGAGTTTCTCTTTAGTTAACTGTTTACTAACTTCTGAAACTGGAATATGCGTTGTCACAAGCGCTACACGTAAATCCTGTGAAATCAAAATCATGAGCGCCTCTTCAACACCGGACATTTCGGCAAGGTATTCTGTATGACCTGGAAAACTAAATCCTGCTTTCTGTATATTTTCCTTAGAAATTGGTGCAGTCACTAATACGTCTATTTTACCCTCTGATAGATCTTGAGTAGCTAATTCCAAAGCCTTAAAACTCACAGCACCTGATTTCTCTGATGGCACCCCTGGAGTAAGTTCAATTTCTTCAGTGGTAACATTTACTAGATTGATTTTTTTTGATTGAGCGTCAGAAGCAGACTTAACCGTTTGGTAATTAAATTCTTGAAGATTTAAGTGTTTTTTGTAATATCCAAGTGCTTTATTCGTGCCGTAAACTACAGGTGTAAACGAAGACAAAATTCTTTGATCCCTCAACGCTTTCACGAGTACCTCAGGACCTACTCCGTTAATGTCTCCAATGGTGATACCAACTGTAGGAATATTTTCTGTTTTATCTGTCATTTCTTGAGGTGTAATTTGATAAATTGATATAGCAGCCTGACTCCGCTTCCCGTTCCTCCAAATCCCTTATAATTTTCATTTGCGTCAAGCCAAGTAGGACCCGCGACGTCCATGTGTATGTAAGGAGCTTTCACAAACGTTTCTAAAAATTTACCCGCAGAGATCATTCCGGCATTTGCTGTTCCAATATTTTTCAAATCAGCAATTTTAGAAAGCATGTGTTTTTTATAATCGTCCCAAAATGGGAACCTAACTACTCGCTCATGCACTAACGTACCTGATTTTTCCAATAACTCAAAATATTTATCTTTCGCATTTCCCATGACAATGCTTGCTTCAGTTCCTATGGCTCTAACAGCTGCGCCAGTTAAAGTTGCGGCATCTATAACCAATTCTGGATTATATTTGTCTGCATAACTTAAGGCATCTGCTAAAATCATTCGACCCTCTGCATCTGTATTTAAAACCTCAACTGTTGACCCATTGAACATTGTAATCACATCACCAGGGGCATAGGCATTCATTCCAGGGCGATTATCAGTTGCAGGAATCAAAACGATCAAATGAATGTCTACCTTTTGCAGTGCGGCAAGATAGATTGCGCCAATTACCGCTGCAGCACCTGCCATGTCACTTTTCATCGTATCCATTGAGCCTGGCGTCGGCTTTAAACTTAATCCTCCAGTATCATAAACTACACCTTTTCCAACAAATACTATTGGTTGTTTATTTACCGGTTTTTTCGGCCTATATTCGGCAATTGTAAATGTTGGAGGATCAATTGACCCTTTGTTTACTGCGAGTAGACCACCCATCTTCAACGCTTCAATTTGTGCCTTTTGAAGGACTTGAACGGAGAATTTTGCTTCTTCACCAAGTTTTACGACTTCATCGGCTAATTGGGAAGCATTTAAATGAGACACCGGAGTATTCACCATATTTCTCGCCCAGTATACGGCTTTAATGGTATGATTTAGTTCACGTATGTCTTCTTCAGCAAGATCTTCATCCAATATTATTGACTCCAATTTATTTTGTTTGGGTTGGCTAAAATGTTGTAAAAATTGGTAATTTGCTAAAGCAATGCCTTCTGATAAAATGAGCGCTTTATTTCCTTTGGAATGAATGCGGATATCCGAATATTCTTTTGCCACTAAGCCAACAATTTCCGAACCAACGATGCGTATTTGTTCATCATTGTCCAAAGACTTTATAATTAGTTGATAAGTATCTGTACCTTTTATATAATCCCAGTTCTTTTGTTTGTCTTCTTTTAATTTTTCCGCGAGTGTTGCCAACTCTTGAGGTAGCTGTTTAATTTTAGATTTTCCCAATAACCAAACGTTTACTTGGGAAAAGTCATTTGGTGAAGCTTTTCTGATATGCGTCATGTGCAATATTTTAAGCAAAGATAATGTAAAACCTTATCAACCCTCTAATGAAAGAGCGAGTCAAAGTACTTTGTCATCAATCGATGTAAAGGATAGCCAGGTAAATCATCGTGGGAAACCCACTCATTATTTGCATCTTCAAATTCTTTTAAATTTGAGGATTTAATAAACCTTGCTAAGATTCTTTGGTGTGAAAGCACATGGTTGAATGTCATACTTTCTACTTGCCCATGATCAAGGACTAATTTCTGTAATTGAGCATTTGAATATACTTCGGTGCACGGAAATTCATATAACTTTTTCCAAATATCATTTGCTTGACGTTGCCTTAGTAAAAGTTTACCTTCTAATTCAACGACCCAATATATAAAATAACGATTCTTAATTTTTTGGAGTTTTTGTTTAACGGGGCGTTGCTGAATCGTCTTGTTTTTATAGGACAAACAATGAATCCTTATTGGGCAAACGGAACATTTTGGATTGCTTGGTTTACAAAGCATGGCGCCAAACTCCATGATTGCTTGGTTAAAAATAGCAGGATTTTTTTTGTACAAAAGTTCATTTGCTAAGGTTTCAAAAACACGGTGGTTTTTGGATACATTAATTGGTAATTCAATGTCAAAAACTCTACTCAATACACGGTAAACATTACCATCAACAACAGCTACTGGCTCGTCAAAACAAAAAGATGCAATTGCAGCTGCCGTATATTTTCCTATGCCTTTTAATTTGACTATTTCTTCGAAACTGTTTGGAAATAAGCCACAGAATTCATTTACTATTTTTTTAGATGTTTCATGTAAGTTTCTTGCTCTACTGTAATAACCTAAACCCTGCCAATTGTTAAGAACATCTTTTTCAGAAGCCAATGCTAATTCATTTACACTTGGGAAATTCTTTACAAATTTCATGTAATAAGGTAAGCCTTGATCAACACGTGTTTGCTGTAAAATAATCTCACTTAACCAAACAAAATAGGGGTCTTTCGTGTTTCTCCATGGAAGGTCGCGTTTATTTTTTTGATACCAATTGATTAGTTCAACTTGTAAATCAGTCATTTAGCTTTTTATTGAATAAAATTTAGATGAAAGTTAAAAATTTAAACAACCAATAACTACTTTTGTGTCACAATAACACAAAGATTAATAACTCTAAAATTAAAGACATGACAAAAGCGGACATCGTAGCGGACATCGCCGCAGAGACGGGATTAGAAAAGGCGGAAGCCTTGAGGGCAGTTGAAGCATTCATGACGAGTATTAAATCTTCTTTAGCTCAAGGACAAAACGTTTACCTAAGAGGCTTTGGAAGTTTTATCGTGAAAGAAAGAGCTGAAAAAACGGGAAGAAATATTTCGAAAAACACCACCATTATCATTCCAGCTCACAATATTCCTTCTTTCAAACCAGCAAAAACATTTGTTGAAGAAGTGAAAAATAAAGTTGTAGTGAAGTAATTTTTTGGAATTACGAAAAATTAACTATCTTCGCACTCCCTATTTTGGGGGTGCTTTTTTATTTAAGAAATTAACAGTTAAATATACATATTATGCCAAGCGGTAAAAAAAGAAAGAGACACAAAATGGCGACTCACAAGCGTAAAAAACGACTTAGAAAGAATCGTCATAAGAAGAAAAAATAAGTGAGTTGCGACCTGCGACTACCTTTTTATTGTTTCTCTAATCATTCAATGTGAATTTAGAATTAGTTGTTGACGCTAGAGTTAACGGTATTTGGATTGCTCTCCTGAGAGATGGTAAGTTAATTGAATTGCATGAAGAACGAAGTAATTCGGACTTTGTAGTAGGTGATATTTACTTAGCAAAAGTACGTAGGTTGGCGCCGAGTCTAAATGCTGCGTTTGTTGATGTTGGTTATGAGAAAGACGCTTTTCTTCATTATTTCGATTTGGGTGCTCAGTTTAAGTCTTTTTCAAGGTATGTTAAAGAAACAATTAATGGCAAGCAAAATGTTCATGATCTGCAATATTTTAAATTAGAAAAAGATATTGAGAAGGAAGGAAAAATTTCTGATGTTGTCTCCTCTTCTCAATCAATTCTTGTACAAGTTGCGAAAGAACCCATTTCTACCAAAGGCCCAAGGCTGTCATCGGAAGTAACTGTTGCCGGAAGATACTTGGTTCTTGTTCCATTTTCCGATAAAATTTCGATTAGTCAGAAAATAAAAACTGTTGAAGAACGCGATCGATTAAAAGACCTAATGGATCGAATTAAACCGAAGAATTTCGGTGTAATTATTCGAACAGTGGCAGAAAATAAATCCACAGCAGATTTAGAAGGAGACTTAAGAAATCTACTTGAAAAATGGAAAACCATATTTCAAAACCTGAAAACAAGCCAACCGCCTAAAAGAGTTTTAGGTGAATTGAATACAACCTCCTCTATTCTTCGTGATTTATTAAATTCTGACTTTACCAATATTCACGTTAACGACAGTAAGTTGGCTGCTGAAATGAAAGAATACATTTCATCGATTTCTCCTGGAAATGAGAAAATTGTCAAGTATTACGATGGGAAATTAGAACCTTTCGAACGCTTCGGAATTAACAAGCAGATTAAAACGCTCTTCGGAAAAAAGGTGCCATTACCTAGTGGGGGGTACTTAATCATAGAGCATACGGAAGCTATGCACGTGATTGATGTAAATAGTGGTAATCGCAAAGATGCCAATGGACAAGAATCAAATGCGTTGGCAACGAATGTTGAAGCAGCAGAAGAAATCGCACGTGTACTGCAACTTCGTGATATGGGAGGAATAATTTGTATCGACTTTATCGATATGCACGACAGAGAGAACAACAAGATTCTTTTTGACAAATTAAAAGAATTCATGAAGCAGGATCGTGCAAAGCATAATATTATTCCCCCTTCCAAATTCGGTGTGGTAGAAATTACGAGACAACGTGTTCGACCAGAGACAGATATAGAGACTTCAGAAACCTGTCCAACATGCAATGGAAGTGGTGAAGTTCAGGCAAGCATTTTATTTGCTGAAGAAATTGAGTCTAACCTGCATTTTCTCATTTCCGATAAGGGCATTAAGGATATTACCCTGCTTGTTCACCCTTATTTAGAGGCTTATTTTAAAAAAGGCATTATTTCTCGTCAGGTTAAGTGGTTTTTCAAATACAAACGGTGGGTAACTGTTCGTGGCATTACAGCACATCAATTACTTCAGTACAGTTTTGTCACTAAAAACAACGAAGAAATCAATTTATAATTGATTGGAAAATTCCGTTTTACTTAATAAAATTCAACGATTTTGTGCTTATCAAGAAAGGTGCAGTTCAGAGGTTGTAAAAAAACTAATGACACTCGGTGCCTCTCAGGAACAAATTACAATTTTATTAAACCTACTTATTGAATCTTCTTTTCTCAATGAAGAACGTTATGCTATCTCGTATGCAGAAAGTAAATTCAATCTTAAAAAATGGGGATCTATAAAAATCGCCATGTACCTGAAGCAAAAAGGCATCTCGAAGGAAAACATCAATAAAGCAGTCGGAGCCATTTCAGCCAAGGAAATTAACGCTACGTTAAATTCTCTTTATGAAAAAAAATGGGCTTCATTAGCTAATGAAACCAACCTCATTAAAAGAAAACAAAAAACCCTTCGATATCTGCTATCAAAGGGTTATACATACAATCAAATAAGTACGTTACTTCATTTGGATGATTGAACTTGCATTTGCAATCCATGGTCCAGGACCGCCACTCATGTAACCTGTTTTTCCAATATTCACTAAACTTACAGCATCTTTTGATTTCTCTGGACGGACAAAATGAACTGTCGGGTAACCCATAACATTAAATTGTTGTTGCAATAATTGGTTTTGTTTTTTTGTCGCATCGGATTGCGTTTTCGCTCTAGGAAAATCCAATTCAACGAGTATCACATTGTCCGGCGCCCATTTTTTAAACTCGTCCTTTAAAAAAACTTCTTTTTGCAGACGCACACACCATCCACACCAATCGCTTCCCGTAAAGAACAACATCATAGGTTTCTTTGTGCGCATTGATTCTTTTTGAGCTGCCTCAACATCAGTGTACCAAGTTAGTTCTCCTTCCGATTTCTGCGCTCTTGTGACGATATTTCCAAGGATTAAAAGTGCTGATAAAATAAGTAGTTTCATGTTTTTTTGTTTAAAATTATCAATTACGAGCGACATTGGCAAAAACTAAGCCAAAAAAGATTCGGTTATAAACATCCAAATGTTTTAATCATTTTGCAACTTGCTTTTTCCTTAAACGTAATCGCTTTAAGTTAGTAACATAAAATTAATTGATATGAAGAAAATTTTCCTTCTTTTTGTACTACTCAGTAGTATAAGTTCATTCTCTTTAGTTGCTCAAATTCCAACACAAACCATTAGAGCAAAAGTATTTGACAGTGAAACGAATTTTCCGTTAATTGGTGTACGCGTTGAAATAAACCTTCCAACCCCTATTCGTGTGGGTTCAGATGTTGAAGGAAACGCAGTGATCAAACAAGTACCGGTAGGTAGGCATGATTTAGTGGCATCATTTATCGGTTATGAACCAAAAACTATAACTGTAGAGGTAACTTCTGGAAAAGAACTCTTGGTTAATATCCCCATGACAGAGCGTATTACACAAAAAAATGAAGTAACGCTTAAAGGAAAGAAAAGAGGTGAAGTAATCAATGAGATGGCGGTATTGTCAGCACAACAGTTTAGCGTGGAAGAAACGAACCGTTATCCTGGTTCGCGCATGGATCCGGCTAGAATGGCATCCAATTTCGCTGGTGTTCAAGGTTCAGACGATTCACGAAATGATATCGTGGTTCGCGGCAACTCTCCATTAGGTGTTGTATATCGTGTTGAGGGAATAGATATTCCGAATCCCTCTCACTTTGCGGTATCAGGAAGTACTGGTGGTCCAGTATCTATTTTAAACAATAAAATACTAGGTAATTCCGACTTTTTCATGAGTGCATTTCCTGCAGAATACGGAAACAGTACTTCTGGTGTTTTTGATTTGAAATTACGAAACGGAAACAGTAACCAACATGAATTCACAGGTCAATTTGGTCTCTTCGGAACGGAAGTTTTGGCAGAAGGTCCTATGGATAAATCAGGAAAATCAAGTTACCTGTTAATGGGAAGGTATTCAAGCTTGGCCTTGTTCCAAAAAATCGGAGTAACAATTGGAACAGACGCTGTACCCGTGTATGGTGATGGAGCTTTTAAATTTAATTGGAAATTAAAAAATGGCGGCCAACTTTCGTGGTGGGGAATGGGAGGAAGTAGTAAAATTGATATTCTAATTTCTGAACAAACTAAATACTCAACAGAATTTTATGGTGAAGGTGATCGTGATCAATTTTTTGGAACTAATATGTATGTGAGTGGATTAAATTATAAAAAGACGTTAAACGAAAATACTTACCTCACAGCAACCTTCGCAGGATCTCGAGAATCACAAAAGGCGCGACACGTATACTTACAGCGCTCACTTGACATTAATAATTTGGATACATTAATTCGAGTTGACACCTCATACAATATGTTAGGATTCAATTTTTCCAGCATGAAGTTTTCGGGTTATTTAGCAATTAATCATAAAATAAATAAGCGCCATCTCGTTAAAACAGGAATCAATATGGAGCAAATAAACTTTAATTTCATTGATTCTGTGTTAAGTGACCTTGATATACCAAACAGTTGGCAAACACGATGGAACTACAAAGGTACCGCCTTGTTAATTCAGCCATTTGTACAATGGAAATGGAAAGTAAACGACAATATGGATGTAACTGCCGGTCTTCATTCACAATATTTTACGTTAAGTAACAGTATCAGCCCTGCTGAGCCAAGAGTGGGATGGAAATACAGAATGGCCGGAAATCAAGCCGTCTTTGCTGGGGCTGGTTTACATAGCCAAACACAACCTTATTACACGTATGCCTATG
>JBIJBD010000136.1:0-6130 GCA_044345395.1 Crocinitomicaceae bacterium
TCTTCATAGTGGAATTGGATATGAGAAATCTTTTGGTCCTGGATTAAATTTCAAGACAGAAGCCTACTACCAATATCTATACAACCTACCAATTAGTCAAAACAGCAATTCATTTTCACTCGTAAATGCCGGAGGAGGTTTTTCTCGTGTTTTTCCAAATGACACGCTTATTAATGAAGGCAAAGGCGTAAACTACGGTTTAGAATTTACTCTTCAAAAGTACTTTAGTAAAAGTTTCTTCTTCATGTTTTCTGCAAGTATTTACGATTCAAAATACTTAGCGAGTGATGGCAAATGGCGCAATACTTCATACAAAGGAGCAAACATTGCAGATGGAATTGACTTATCTTATGTTTGGAATGTATTAGCAGGTAAAGAATTCAATATTGGCAAAAAACATGTAATTGGCGTTGGTACTAAAATCACGCGTGCGGGAGGAAGACGTTATGGTGAAGTAGATATCGCACAAACAATGGATGCTAAAGAAATAATTTTTATGGATAGTGCATTTAATGAAAATGTATTTGCCGATTATTTCAGGGTTGATTTAAAAATTAACTGGAGAATGAATACCAAAAAGTTGACACATGAATTTGGGTTAGACCTAGTTAATCTTTTGAATACAAAGAATCTATTAGGCATTGCTTATGCACCAAGACTGGATCCAAACGACACATCAAAACCATTAGCAGAGAAAGAACAATTGGGAAGGTTGCCGATTTTCTATTATAAAATAGACTTTAAACTTGCGGGTAAGAAATAGTGAAACATTCCGATGTTGGAATATTAATAGATAAGAAGAATTACGCTGAAAGTAGCGTAATTCTTCATTTTTATACACAAGGTATCGGAAGGCAACAATTTATTTTCAAAGGTGCTAAAAAGAAAAATAAGCCCCTACTTCCGCTAGGCATTTACGAAATCTCTTACATAAAAAGACCCGAAAGTGAATTAGGAATAGTACAAGAATTATCTAGAGTGTCTGGTATTAACGAAATCTATGAGCATCCACAAAAATCGCTAATCGCTTTTTTTATTGCCGAAATTCTAAAGACTAGTCTAAAACAAACACATCAAGATTATTCAATGTTTCAATTCATTCGAGAGGAAATTGTTGCCTTAGAAGTAAGTCAAGAGCTTTATGCTTTCCCGGTGCAATTTCTCGCAAAATTTATTACTTACTCTGGGTATATGCCACAAATTGAGGAAGAAAAAGGACTCTTCTTCGATCTAAATACGGGAAGCCTAGTTTCTTTAGAATCAAGTAGCACGGTACTTCTCACCCCCTCACAATTATCTCAGCTTAATTCTTTATTTATTGGTGACCAACAAAATTATTTTAATGAAAAAGAAATTATTCGAAAAAACCTTGATTTATTGATCGACTACTGTGTGCTGCATATTCCAGGTTTTCAAATTAAAACCACGCGAGAAATTATTCAAGATGTTTTATATAGTTAAAATCCTTGCAAGAATTTCTCAAATAATTGTGCTAATGGTTCAAACGCCTTAAAGCGCAATTCTCCGAAAGTGTCGTAAATATCATGGTAATGCTTATTTGGACCCATGGTATAAATAAAAAAGGCAGGGACTCCAGCTTCTGTAAAAAAATAATGATCTGAATTTGCTGCGGGCCCTCGCGATTTAACAAGTGGAACTGCTTTTATTTGCTCATTCAACCGTTGTAAGCGCTTGAATTCTTTTGGATAAAGCGTTGCGTTAACTGCTGTGATTCCCTCTTCCCCACTTCCCATGATATCTAAGTTTAATTGAAATCGAATATCCTGAAGAGAAATAGGTGAATGTTTTACCATATATGCGGATCCCAACAAACCTACCTCCTCGCCGGCAAAAGCAACGAATAATATATTATACTTTCTTTTCTTTTTTTCCTTTAATCGGAGTGCGAGCTCTACTAACATAGCCGTTCCACTTGCATTGTCATTCGCACCTGGAAAATAACATGTGGACCCCATCCTTCCTAGATGATCGTAATGTGCACTTACTAAAAGAGTCTTTTTTGTTGGCTTAGTTGCTGGAAGATACCCCATCACGTTGCGAGCTTGGTGATGCTGAATAAACAGATTTTTTACAGCTAAATTCACTGAGCTTGGATTGTCATACAGCGTATCTTGAAGTTGTAAGTAAGCGTATTTCTGTTGGTTTTGGCTAACAGACCAGGTGAATTTCTCTTTTACTAATTCAATCAGCGGACGGTAATTTGCAATTTGTTGAAGCTGCTTTCTAACAATTTTCAAGGAATCTCCTTTATACTTTGTTGAATTTACCACTACTATACATTGCGAAGGAAGTGATTCAATATACCTCGTCAGTTTGAGATAATCTTGAAAAATATCTTCTCTTGAAAGTTCTTTAATCATAAATTCACCGAAAGTTGAACCCGAAGATGGGTGAACTAAAAAATCTTCCCCTGGTTGAATATTTGAAGTGCCCATCGTTAAGCGACAAGAATCGGGAAATGTATTAACCGAAAATTTAAAGTCTTGATTATACGTTCCGTTAATCGGACTAAGTCCAATAGTTCGAAATGTTGTTTCAATGAATGAAGCCGCCTTGGTATCACCTTCGTTGACATAACCTCTTCCGTGTAAGCCAGGCGCGCACAAGGAATCAGCGAAAAGCAACACTTCCTTTCGCTGAGCGTCTAGGCCAAAACAGCTAAAAAGAATGAATAAACTACTGATCCAGCGTGTCTGCATGACGCTGACAAATGCGGTGAACAAAATCCTCAACCACGTCATTGTCAATTTCCCAATGAAATTCATCGGCAAAGTTAGAAAGCATGATTCTCGCTTCAGACATTGTGGCTGTTAAATCCAAGGATTTAACAGCTTTTGCAAATGCATCACTTGATCCATCAAACAGAGAATTTATAAATAATAGTTTATCGTTCAGTGTAAAAGACCCAATAAGCGTTTCTAATTTATCAATTTGTGACTTAGCTGCTATTGTGTTTTCCAGGTTTTTGAACTCCATTAACTTTCCTGATAAATTAAGCGATTCATTTGTTTCCGTATCAACTTTACTAAGGTTAAATTCAGTTGATGAAAGTGGTAATTCTGGCTCTTCTTCCCGCTCTGTCGGAGGTTCTTCCGTAGGAGTCTCCTCAGTAAATTCTGATGCCGATTCTTCCAATTCCTCTTCCTCAATTGAACTAGTTTCTATTTCAATTGAGGTGATTTCTACATGTTCTAATTCAGCTTCTGTAGCATTCGATTCATCGCGCTCAAGTGGCAATTCAAACATTGAGTCTGATTCAATAGGTTTTTCTATTACGGCATCTATCACAAGTTCACGAGGATTAGGTGTGTAATCTACGATTGGAGCTTCTGCAGCCATATCCTCATCTGAACTAACTTCTATAATAACTTCTTCTTCGGTTTGATCTAAATCAAAATCAATTGGTTTTTCAATCTCCGTATTATTTTCATTGGAAAATGAATCTAGCACTAAATCTATTGGTGTATGAATTCGCTCAGGAAAAATTTGTTGCTCGTACAACTTGTAGCGTATAATTAGCATTCTTTCATGAACCTCACGTGCGGTGAATATCAATTCATCCATTTCTACACTTGAAATAGCACCATTATTTAATTTTTCTATTCCTTTTTCAAGCTTTTTCAATAACGACTCCATGACGTAAATTTTTCAACAATAGTTAGTAAGATGTTAACCAGCAGTTTGAATAACGAAATAAACTACCGATTTTCGAATTCAAATTTAGAAAACTAGAGAACAGCAAAGACAAGTTTTTCTTTTTTTTCTTCAAAATGAATGTTAACAACCGAAAGTGATATGTTTTTAGAACAATTTCCTAGTCAAGGACGACAAAACGGATGGATTGAAGTGATTTGTGGTTCCATGTTTTCTGGAAAAACTGAAGAGCTAATACGCAGAATTCGTAGGGCGGAATTTGCAAATCAATCGTTGATTATGTTTAAACCGGAATTAGACAATCGGTATAGTAAAGATAAAGTCGTCAGTCATCAAGGAACCGCTTACCAAGCAATCCTTGTTAAAAAATCAAGCGAGATTTTAGAGCGTTGGAACAAAGAACTTGTGGTTGCCATTGACGAAGCGCAATTTTTCGATGAGGAGCTTGTAGAAGTTTGTAATCAACTTGCAAACCAGGGAGTTCGTGTTATTTTAGCCGGGCTAGACATGGACTTTCAAGGGGTTCCTTTTGGACCAATGCCAAAACTTTTAGCTGCAGCAGAATATGTTTCAAAAGTTCACGCCATTTGCGTTTCTTGTGGTAACTTAGCTCAGTTTTCGCATCGAACAGTAGAGGATTCTGGACAAGTTTTGGTTGGAGCAGTCGATAAATACAGATCTTTGTGTCGTTCGTGCTATTGTAAAGCAACACGTTGAAATTAAATTTAACTTTTACGGAGTTTTTCAGCCGCGTCAAGGGGCTTAAGGTTGTGGGTTCATCTACCTCAATTGTGGATGAAGTTGTTTACGATTCCCGCAAAATCTCAAGTGCAACCAATCAAGTGTTTTTTGCATTGAAAGGGGATTTTCGAGATGGGCACGAGTATGTTGAGAAGGCCTACGACCAAGGTGTACGTTTATTCGTGATTGAAAAACAAGTAGAAACAAAAAGTGATGCGTGCTATGTTATCGTTGACGATTGCTTAAAATCCCTTCAACATTTAGCAAAAATACATCGTACAACTTTCAATATTCCCGTTGTTGCTATAACAGGAAGTTCCGGGAAAACGACCGTCAAGGAATGGATTTATCATTTAGTGAAAGGTCAAGTGCATGTTACGCGAAGCCCGAAAAGTTATAATTCTCAATTGGGAGTTGCGTTATCCCTACTCATGATAAACGAAGAAACCGAATTAACACTTATTGAAGCGGGAATATCAGAACCCGGAGAGATGAATGCTTTAGCAGATATGATTCAACCTACAATTGGAATACTCACCAATATAGGTTCGGCTCATTCAGAAAATTTCGAAAATCTCGCGCAACATGTTTCGGAGAAATTTGCATTGTTTTCCAATGTCAAAAGACTTTATAGTTTGGAAGATTACAGTGAACATAATTCACCGAATAAAAACCTAGAGGTCATTACTGAAAAAAGCATGGAAGCGAAAATTGAAGTTCTTCCCTTCCAAGATAAGGCAAGTAGACGATCTGCAATACTAGCTATGGGTTTTGTTGAACATCATTACCGACTAGATGTCGAAAAAATTAAATCTTTACCTCGATTGGCTCTACGATTGGAAACTTTCGAAGGAATAGAGAATTCACTGATTATTAACGACTCCTACAATCTTGATCTTGATTCGCTTAAAATTGCGTTGGAATACCAATTAAGTATTTCGCAAGGAAGAAAAAGGGTGGCATTAGTTGGTTTACAATCACATGATCAAGAAGTAATGCATCGTGTCAAAGAGGTAATCAATCAATTTCAACCGATCGATGCCTATGTGTACAGCGGAGAAATCAACCTCTCTACGATACAATTGAAAGATTCAGTGGTTTTGCTAAAAGGTCAGCGTGTTAAACACATGGAAAAACTCGCGCAAAAACTAAAATTAAAACACCACAAGACGCAGTTGGCTTTTAACATGAGTGCCGTGCGTCACAATCTGAGTGTATTTAAAAGTAAGTTATTGCCATCTACAAAGATCCTATGTATGGTTAAGGCTCAATCATACGGTGTTGGACTTGAAAAAATGGGAAGTTTTTTAGAAAAATGTGGTGTTGATTATCTTGGAGTGGCTTATTCGGACGAGGGCGTAGAACTGAGAAAAGCAGGAATAAAATTACCTATTTTGGTAATGAATCCTGAAGAAGACGGTTACGAAAACTGTGTAGTCTACAACCTAGAGCCTGCCGTCTATTCTCAAGAACAATTGGAAGAATTAATCTCGGAACTCATTTACCTTGGCGCAGAACGTATGCCGATTCACCTTAAAATCGATACCGGTATGCACAGACTAGGAATCCAACCTAAGGAGTTGTCAGAAGTTTTAGAAGTGATTCAAGCGCAACCAGAAGTACAATTAAAAGGTGTATATTCACATTTAGCAGCAGCAGACAATTTATCGTCGCGCGTATTTACTCAACAACAGATTTCAATATTTGCTTCTTG